>JANNSD010000126.1:0-2288 GCA_031402225.1 Gemmatimonadota bacterium
GCCAAGTTTCTGGCAACCGATCTCCGCGATGAACGTGACAAAGACGCCGGTAAGCAGCTACGGCACGCAGTACTACGAGATCAAGTGCACCCTCTGCGCGGCGCACCTCGGTCATGTGTTCAACGACGGCCCCCGCCCCACCGGCCTGCGCTATTGCATGAACTCCGTCGCCCTGACGTTCGTGCCTCGAGCCTGAACCGCTGCCCGCAGGAAAAGATGCGATGGGCCCGTGACCCTGGACCGGGCTGCCGCTAGCCGCAGGTGTCACGGTCCCCTATCATCGGGGCATGACAACCTTTGACTTCACGGCCCCTGACCTCTCGGGCACCGAGCAGCCGCTCGCGCAGTGGCGCGGGAACGTCCTTCTCATCGTCAACGTCGCCAGCAAGTGCGGCTTTACCCCGCAGTACGCCGGCCTCGAGCAGCTGTACGAGCGCCACAAGGATCGCGGCCTCGTGGTCCTCGGCTTTCCCTGCGACCAGTTTGGTCACCAGGAACCGGGCGACGAGGCCGCGATCGCGGCGTTCTGCACGCTCAACTATGGCGTGTCGTTCCCGATGTTCGCGAAGATCGACGTGAACGGGGCCGGTACGCATCCACTCTATCAGCACCTCAAGAGCGCGCAGACCGGCATCCTGGGCACCGAGGCCATCAAGTGGAACTTCACCAAGTTCCTGGTGGGGCGGGACGGAGCGGTGCTGGCCCGGTTCGCGTCGGCCGTGACGCCGGCGCAAATCGAACAGGACATCGTGCCACTCCTGGCCGGAGCGCCGGTGCGGCCAGGATGACGGAGGCGGGCACCTCATGAGGAAGCCCCTCCTCCTGCTGTCGTTGCTGCTGCCGGCGCTCAGTGGTTGCGATCGACCAGATGGCAGCCATACCATGCCTGCCGCCGCAACGGTTGACAGTGCTGCCCTCGCGCTCATGCGGCGCGAAGGAGTGCAGGGGATGGCCATTGTGGTCATCGATGGCGGGGTGGTGCGCCACGTCGCCGCGTTCGGCATGCGCAATTCAGAGCGCGGCCTTCCGCTCACCACACAGACAATCATGTATGGCGCGTCGCTGACAAAGACCGCCTTTGCGTACCTGGTGCTGCAGCTTGTTGACGAGGGTCGGCTCGACCTCAACGCCCCGATCGCCAACCTGCTGCCGCGCTCCCTCCCGGAGTACGCGGACTACACTGATCTCGTAAACGATGACCGCTGGCGGGCATTGACGCCACGGATCGTCCTCAACCACACCACGGGCTTTGCCAACTTCCGCTGGCTCGAGCCCGACAAGGTCCTGCGCTTTCATTCCGATCCGGGCACGCGCTACGGCTATTCTGCTGAGGGGTTCTACATCCTCCAGCTCGCACTCGAGGAAGGGCTGGGGCTTGATGTCGGGAAGGAAATGCGGACGCGGGTATTCGATCGCTTCGGCATGACGCGAACGAGCATGCAATGGCGACCCGACTTCGCGACCGACCTGGCCGATGGCTACCGTGTTGACGGTACGATGGAGTCGCACGACGAGCGCAGCAGTGTCAGCGCCGCCGGGTCGATGGACACCGACATCGAGGATCAGGCGCGGCTCTGGGCGGGGATTATTCGCGGCGATGGCCTCAGTGCGGCCTCGCGCGCCGAGCTGGTTCGCCCGCAGGCGCCGATCACGTCAGCGCACCAGTTCCCGACGCTGGGGGCGGACACCGGACTTCACAACGTGGCGATTGGCCTGTCGGCCGGCCTGGGGCTGGTGACGTTCCAGGACCCCAGTGGACTCGCATGGTTCAAGGGAGGCCACAACGAATCCACGGGGAACATTGTCATCTGCCTCGAGACGGGTCAGCGCTGTGTGGTGATGCTCTCGAACGATGTGCGGGCGGAGCGGATCTACCCTGCCCTGGCGAAGGTGGTCCTGGGCGAGACTGCGATGCCGTGGTGGTGGGAGTACGACTGGGTGCAGTGACCGCTTACGGGGTCACCCTCGCCAGGTCCTGGCTTGTTCCATAGGCGACGCCGGCGCCACTGAAGTGGGTTACCAGTACCGTAGCGCCCGTCGCCGTACCACCGGCCACTTCGCGGGCAAGCGTGGCCGCGTTGCCCTCGAAGCTGAACCCGTTCAGCGTGAATCCGGCGCGCGCAGGCGCCGGTGCACTCATGCGGAGGATGGCGGGTCGGGCGAAGACCAAGCCGCTCGGCTCGAGGTCCACGCCCCCGACCAGACCGCCGGTGAGCCCCATCTCGACGATCTCCACGACGGGCGTCATCGTGATTTCCACCTCCGCGGGGAGGGCACCGGAGGGAACC
>JANNSD010000127.1:0-5468 GCA_031402225.1 Gemmatimonadota bacterium
GGCGTACCAGGCGGTGCGCGATCGGGCCGACTTCCTGAAACACGAGCGCATTGCGCTGGTGCACCTCAACAACTCGCCGTTCGTGGGCTACGATGACTGGCTTCCCGCCAGCCGCATGCTGGGGCTGCCCTGCGTCGCCACTGCGATGACCCGCGTCGCCCCGACGGGTCGGTGGCCGCTCCGCCTGCTGGCGCGGCGCTTCGATGCCTACCTGCCATGCAGTGAGTATATGGCGCGCTCGCTGCGAGAGTCGTGGCTTCCCCCGGAGCGCATGGAAGTGGTGCACCTCGGCATCGACCTCGAGAGCTTTGCGCAATCGGTCACGAAGACGCGGGCGTCGATGCGCGCGGCGCTTCAGATTGCCGAAGACGAGTTCCTGGTGCTCATGGTGGGGAACCTGCGCGAATGGAAGGGCCAGCATGTGCTGCTCGACGCCGTCGCCCGGTTGCCGGGTGCATTGCAGTCGCGCGTGCGGGTGCTGCTGGCAGGTGAAGCCTCGGAACGGGATCGATCACACGTGCAGCGCCTGCGCGACCAGGGCGCGCTCCTGCACCGGCCGGCCAACGTGCAGTTCCTCGGGTCGCGCGGCGATGTTCCGGACCTGCTCACCGCCGCGGATGTCATGGTGCACGCGTCGATCGCCCCGGAGCCGTTCGGCCTGGTGATTGTGGAGGCGATGGCGATGGGCGTGCCGGTCGTGGCCAGCGATACCGGGGGTCCGGCGGAAATCATTGACGCGGGGAGCGGAGTACTGGTGCCCGCAGGCGACGCGGCACAGCTCGGGGCGACACTGGAGCGCCTCGCCGCCGATCCAGAGCTCTGCCGCACCCTGGGGACCGGAGGCCGGCGACGAGCGGCGGTGTTCTCGGCTGACAACGTGGCGCAGGCTCACGCGGCGATCTACCGGCGGCTGCTCGCCGGACGCGGCGCGGCGCCAGCCACCTGATCGGCGTTCCGCAGGCCGAGGTGCTCGGCGATCGCCGCGACCTGTGCCTCGGGCGTGAAGCAATCGGCGACGCGCTGTCTACCGCGCTGCCCCATGGCGCTCCGCATCGAGGGTGAATCCAGCAGCCGGCTGAGGGCCAGACCCAGTTCTGCCTCTGCGGCAGGTTCGACCAGCAACCCCTCCACCCCGTCGCGACACATCTCCGGTATGCCTCCGACCCGCGTGGCCACCACCGGCTTCCCGACTGCCATCGCCTCGAGCACACCGAGGGGAAGTGCGTCCTGCCACACCGAGGGCACGGCTACGATGTCGGACGCCTGCAGGTAGCGCGCGACCTCGCGGGAATAGCCGACAAAGCGCGTGTCTCCCGAAATTCCCAGCTCCGTCGCCAGCGCTCGCAGCTTCACCAGCTCCGGGCCATCGCCAACATACACCAGCAGCGGCCGGCCACCCGACTCGGCGCGCCGCGCAGTCGCGAAGGCGCGCAGCAGGTGACGTACGCCCTTCTCAGGCGCAGCACGACAGCAGCAGGCGATGATAGACCGGTCCGCAGGCAGGTCGAGCGACCGTCGCAGGTCGGCAACCCCGGCAGCAGGAACGGCGGGGAGCGGCACGCCGTTCCAGACGCGCGTCACTCGGGCCGGGGGCATGAGCCCGACCTCCACTTGCCGCCTGGCCACGTAGTCGCTCACGGTGAGCACGCGGTCGGCCTCGATGCCCGGCACGGCGCGCAGCAGGCGCTTGATGAAGCGACGGACGCCGGTCGGGACAGTGCGATGGCCCGATGTGTGATCGTGCACCACGATGTGCCGGACGCCCGCCAGGCGCATCAGCAGGTGCACCGGACTCCGCACCGGCCGGTCGGTGAGGTAGACGGTGGTGATGCGATTGGCGCGCAGGCAGCGCCACAGCCGGATGGCATCGCCCACGCCGGCAAGGTCAAGGGTCAGCGTCATCGGAACTGCAGGCGATCCCTCAAGGGTACCAGGCGGCTGGTCGATGCTGGGATAGGCCACGAAGGTCCGCCAGCCGAGCGCCTGCCCTTCCCTGGCCACCGCGGCGTACAAGCCCTCGATGAAGTTCCAGGCGAAACCAGTGTTGGCCGGGAAATTCACCACGCACAGCAGCCCGGGACCGTCAGGGGGCACGATAGAGTGCCTCGTAGCGGTCGGTCATGGCCCCCACACTGAACTCGCGCCGGCCGCGCTCCGCGGCCGCGCGTCCGAGCGCAGCACGGAGCGCATCGTCGGTAAGGACGCGGGCGAGTGCTCGTGAAAGCGCCTCTTCGTCGCCTGGCGGGATGAGCAGGCCCTCGACTTCAGTGGTGATGGCCTCGGGAATACCGGAGGTATCCGAGGCTATGATGGCACGGCCGGCGACCATGGCTTCAAGCATGGCGAGGGGCAGTCCCTCCCACAGCGATGGCATGACGAAGACATCTGCTGCCGCCTGCAGATCAGGCACGTCGGCGCGATGGGTGAGCACGTGTACGCGGGACGCCATATCGTTTTCGCGAATGAAGGCCTGGAGGCCATCGGCCTCGGAGCCACCGCGCCCGCCGGCGATCAGCAGGCGCCACGGCCGCTCGAGTCCCCCGCGCACCACCTGCGCCAGCGCCCGCAACAGGATCGCATGACCCTTTCGCGGCTCGAGATTGCCCACCGCCAGCAGCACCAGCTCGTCGGAACGCAGGTTGAACTCGCGGCGAACGGGTGCGGGATCACCCGGGCGGAGGGGCACGCCATTGTGCACCACCCGGACAATTGCTGAATCGAGGCCCAGGTCGTGGTCGAGCTGCTGCTTGGTCGCGCGGGACACCGCCGCCGTGGTACCGCCGTGCTTGAAGGCGAGCCGAAGGGCGGCGCGGCGGCGCCAGGCCGCGGTCATTTTCTGGTTGCCGTGCATTGTCATGACGTGCGGCACCCGGGCCATCGCCGCCGCCGCCGCCCCATACACCGCCATGGTGAACTCGTGGCTGTGCACCAGGTCGGCGCCCTTGGCACGAATCAGCTGCACCATTCGACGAATGCACTGAGGATCGATCGGTCCGGCGAGGGTGAACGTCTCGGGGTGGTAGCCGCCGTCGCGAAAGCGCTGGCCGAGCCAGCCGACTCCATGCTCCGGCCCCACGGGAATGATCCGGTGACCCCGGTCGCGGAGTTCGTCGGAAAGCTGGAGCATGACGGTCTCCGCCCCACCTGGGCCATCGGACTCGAGCATCTGGAGAATGGTGAGCGGCTTCATGCCATGACATCCGCGAACCACTGGCGAGACTCGAATAAGAAGGGCCGCGGATCATTCCATCGAAATGTTTCGGGCTGGTCCGCCAGGCGGAGCCGCAGAAAATCGCGCAGGGCCGCGGTGCCACCGGCGCTACCTGCGGGGAGGTGCAGCTCTTCGCGGGTACGCCGCAGGCGCAACAGGAGCTGATCGACGTCGCCCCACCACCATCGAAGCCGGGTACCGACCACGTACGGCACCGGCGCCGCCGGGGGGCGGCCCTCAGCACACTCGAGCAGCAGCCGGGGAAAATCCACCCCGGCGTCGATGGCGAGCTGGAGCGAGCCCCAGAATCGGCCGTTGATCTCCATCAGCACCGGCTCACCGGTTCGGCTATCAGTCTTGAACTCGATCATGGCAATTCCCTGCCATCCGAGCGACTGCAGGAGCAGGGACGCGCGCTGCACCAGCGCATCGTCGAGCGCAACACTCTCACTGTAGACACTGACGCCACCGGCAGGCGGCTTCTCGCGCAGGCGCCGGTGAGCGAAGGTGGCGCGGAGCGCACCATCCCACGGCAGCAGGAATACACCGACGCCTGGACCGACCACTCGTTCCTGCAGCAACAGCGGATACGCCGCTGCGGAGTACCCAACGAGCACTTGATGCAGTTCCTCCAGCGACGCGGCATGCCGCACGGTGAGCTTCTGCCGCGCACCGCCGGCCTCACCCACCGACCGGGCGGGCTTGACGACGATGGGGAAGGCGAGCGCCGGCAGAGGTTCGCTGGCCGATGACAGGACGGCCTGACGCGGCACCCTGATACCGAACGCGGGTGCCGCATCGAGCACCCGCTGCTTGTCGCAGATGGTGCGAACGACGTCCAGGTCGGGCCAGGGAATGATGGCAGGTGCCAGCTGCTGACGGTGTTTTAGGAGCGCCAGGAGCGCCGCCTCGCCGATGGGAAGGATGAACTGCGCGGCCTCCTCGCGCGCCAGCATCGCCACGGCGTCGGCAAACCCGTCGGGCTCGCGCAGCGGATCGGGGACCGTGGCGGAGCGGGCCGAGTAGCGGGAACGCCCGGCGAGCGAGGGGGCGGTGGCCGCGCACGTCACGATTCGTCTACCCGACCGTCCAAGTGAGCGCACCACCGCGAGCGCCGAGCGCTCGTTTGCGTCCGTCACCAGGACGGTGCTGGTCACCACGAGCCCATGTCACCCGGTTTGAGGCGGCCAGCCGGCAGCATCACCAAGGGGCGAGGGTATCGCGCCTGTCCCGGGAGGACGGGGACGGGCTCCGTCACCGCCTGCGCTTCGGTGTCGAGACGGCGACCCGCCCGCGCTGCGGCCCGGAGTTCCACCTTTTCCTCGGCGACGCGGGCCGTGATAGTGCCCATCAATGCCGCCACGAAGGCACTGAGGACGTAATAGGGCTCCATCCAGGCAAAATTGAGGAAGAAGCAGGTGGCGGTGAATCCGACCAGTGCCACCGCGAAGTAGGGGCAGGCAAGCCGGAGGAAGCGCTGTTCACGGGTGCCACGGCGCCAGCGGTAGGGGAGCCGACGACCGAGGCGCAGCAGTGCGAAGATGCCCAGTAGCGGGATCGACGACCAGAGGAGCAGGCCCGGCACGCCCAGTTCGGCGCCTGCCTGCACGAAGGAGTTGTGCGGCGGCATACAGCGAAGCCCATACCCCGCAGGGGTGGCCCGGGCCTTTTCGGAAATGCTGCACTCCGCCTTCTCGAAGTTGCCGATGCCCAGGCCGAAGATCGGACGGCTCATCATGTATCCGATGCCGCGCTTGGCAACGTTTTTCCGGCCATCCTTGGAGGTATAGTTGTAGTCCTCCTTGGGGCTCATGATCGTCTCCATCTGCCGCCAATAGCCCGGGGGAGCCCACAGGCTCAGGGCCGTGCCCACCACCACCACCGTGACCAGGCGCTTGCCAAAGGAGACCCCCCGGCCGAATACGAGCAGCGCCACTCCGACCGCCATCAGGCCGATGAGGCCACCACGCGAGCCGCTCCGAGCGACGGTGGCGCCAACACCGATGAGGGTCATGATGGCGATGATCTTCCCGCTGCCTCTGCTCACCTGGAGCAGCAGCAGCGCACACGCCAGCGCCGGCATGAGCACCAGCACTACGTCGTTCGCATCCCAAGTGGCGAGTCCCGAGAGCCGGGCATAACTGAAATCGGTGCCGAATCGCTGCAGATCAAAAAAGAAGATGGCGAAATAGGTCAGGATCAGCGCGCCGACCACATAGGACCAGGCGTACGCGTAGAGGTCGCGTGCACGGCGGCA
>JANNSD010000128.1:0-2914 GCA_031402225.1 Gemmatimonadota bacterium
CGGCTGGTAGACGATGAGCGTCGTGGGATTCGCGGTGCCCAGCGCCACATGGCCCATGAAGGTGAAGGCCCGGAGCTGCCCTTCCATCATGTACACCCAGGTGATGTTCCGGTCCTTGAAGGGCTGGGTCACGCGCGACAAGGGGATCTCCAAGAGGCCCATCGAGGTCGCGGAGTCGCGGAGGATCTGCGGATCATACTGGTCCATGAACGTGCTCGTGCGACCCGTGGCCTTCAGGGCCAGCGACGCCGTGTCGCCCCCGAACTGATACAGCGGCTCGCCATGTCGCATGTAGACGACTGCCCGGTGGTCAAAGATCCGCTCACTGGCCCGGTAGTCCACAGGGGAAGCCGGATGGACATATTCGTAGTCCTCCAGCGTCATGGTACCGCCGAGCGCACACTGCTCGTTCGGGTTGGGGATAATGACCTTCTGCATCACCGACACGGCGCCAGGATCGGCGATGCGGAAATGCTGGTTCACGTAGACCCAGCGACGCAAGTGCTCCTGCAACCTGCTCCCGGCCGCCCGGAATTCTCGCGCGTCGCGCTGGTCCCAGAACCGGGCGACGAAGGTACCGATGGAATCGGCCGACAGAGTGTCGAAGGCTGCGAGTTCGAGCGGCGTGGCGATCCAGGACAGATCCAGCCGGTAGATGGCACGCGTCGGCGCCGTCTCGACGTCCGCTCCTGCGAGATAGACGCGCGCACCCTGGGCGAGCGAGTCCATGGCGGCGAGCGACCGGGCCAGCTCGAAGTCGCCCACGCCGCTGTCACCGCCCTGGCGCAGGTACAGGTTGATCCGGCGGACCGATTCGGGAGCGTTCCCCTCCAGTCGGAGGGCCCGGGCCACGATGAGCTGCAGCCTGGGGTCCGTACCCTTGTTCGAGTCGATCGCGGTGGCAATCGCCTGCATCAGCACTTCCGGCTGCGCTCGGTCGCCTTCCTCGGTGAGCAGGCTGTTCGCGATCCACACGAGCGCTGGCTCGAAGTCAGGCTCCATTTCGAGCAGCCGGGCGAACTGCTTCGCCGCCCCTTCATAGTGCGTCAGGCCGGGGCTTCCATCGTAGATGCCCGGCACCTTGTACCCTCGCCGTTCGATCTCGAGGGCGGTGATGGCGAGGCCCATCAGCGCATAGGGCCAGTCCGGATGTACCTGCACGATCCGGTCGAAAGCATCCCAGGTGGACTGGAGCATCCGGTTGTCGTTGGCGACCATCCCGCGGCGCAGCTCGATGTAGGCGTTGCCGAGCCGCCTGGTCGGCTGGGCCGCCGTTGTGTCCCACTGCCGGGCCACCCGATCGATCCCGATGGGAGTGCCCTCGCTGTCGAGTGCGGCACGAAGTTGTGCGAGGGCGGGGCGATAGGGGGCATCCTGGGCCTGCAGCAGACCCCCGTACATGAGCAATGCGACAAGCGAGCAGAAGGCGCGGAGCCTTGCCATCGACCTATGCTCCCAACAGCGCGCTCCGGGCCATGTCCGGATGCACCCGCCGGGCGAGTTCCTCGAACATCGGGATGTCGAGACTCTGTGGACCGTCACTCATCGCCTGCTTCGGGTTCGGGTGTACCTCAACAATGAGCCCCGCAGCCCCGGCCGCAAGTGAGGCCGCGGCGAGCGGAGTCACCAGGCTCGCTACACCCGCCGCGTGACTCGGGTCAACCACCACCGGCAGGTGTGATCGCTCGCGTACCAGCACCACGGCATTGAGGTCAAGCGTATGGCGTGTGGCCCGCTCGAAGGTACGGATGCCTCGCTCGCATAGTACGACGTTCGGGTTGCCCTCCGCCAGCACATACTCCGCCGCCATGAGCCACTCCTCGATCGTGGCGCCCGCGCCGCGCTTGAGCAGCACCGGGACGCCGCTGCGAGCCGCGGCCCTGAGCAATGAGAAGTTCTGCATGTTCCGGGCACCGATCTGCAGCATGTCGGCGAACTGCGCCACGAGCGGCACCTCTTCCCAGCTCAGCACCTCCGTCACGATCGGCAGCCCGGTGCGCTCGCGCGCCTCCGCCAGGTACCTCAGCCCCTTCACGCCGAGCCCCTGGAAGTCGTACGGTGACGTCCGCGGCTTGAACGCACCGCCGCGGAGCATGTCGCCGCCGGCCGCCGCCACTGCCTCGGCGGTCTCGAGGATCATCTCCCGGCTCTCCACCGAGCATGGGCCTGCGATCAACACGGGCCGGTCGCCACCAAACTCGAGGTGACGCACCTTCACGATCGATCCCCCGGGAAAGCGACGACGGTCGATGAGCGGGATGTCCGGCTTCTTCACGTGGTGCGCCGGTGTCGGGTGGAATATCCGGAATCCGGGCACGCCCTCCGTCCACGCCTCGTAGCTGCCGACGACGATCAGCTGTGCGGCCAGTGCCTCCACCTCCTCCAGTGCTTCGGCTACCCGCGGCTCAGTCGCGGCACCCTCGACGTCCACGTAGAACCGGTACGTCCATGGCGCCGACGGTTCGGGGCGCGACTGCAGTGCGGTGAGGTTGACGCCGCGCGCGCTGAAGGCGAGCAGCGTGTGTGCCAGCATGCCGGGACGGTGATCGAGCGATACGATGAGCGACGTCTTGTACGGCCCGGCACCGGCAGGCACCACCGGTGCGCCCTGGCGGCTGAAAATCAGGAAGCGCGTCTGGTTGGTCGGGTCGTCCTCGATCCGTTCCGCCAGCGGCACCAGGCCGTGGGCCGCCGCGGCCGGGAACGCCGCGATAGCCGCCTCGGCCGGGTCATTGTGCGCCGCCACCATTTCGGCACTGCCTGCCGTGTCCCATGCGCTCACCAGCTCGGCGTTGGGCAGGTGCTTCGAGAGCCAGCGACGGCACTGCCCCAGTGCCACCGGGTGGGAGTAGACTCGCTTGATCCCTTCGACTGTGGCGCCCTTCACTGCCATGATGGTGTGATGCACCGGCAG
>JANNSD010000129.1:0-7634 GCA_031402225.1 Gemmatimonadota bacterium
TCGAGCTCTTCGCCCTGGCCCTGTCCGACCGACGTGGTCATGCGCGGGTCCGCTGGTTGGAGATGTGCCAAACGTAATCATGGCAACGGTGTAGGGCCACGGGCTTGGGTGGCCGCTTGGAGGGCCGACAATCTGGCGGTAAGTTCAGCCATCAGGGCCGGTTGCGCGGAGGGCGGAGACACCGTTTCTCGTGCGGCGTCCGGGGCAGCAGCAGGAGGTCACATGTTCGATCGCGAGGAATCAGACGGCGGCGGTTTTGTGGCGGGGTTGCTCGTCGGGGCGCTGGTCGGCGCCGGGCTGGCGCTGCTCTTTGCGCCGGAGAAGGGCGAGTCGGTCCGCCGCAAGCTGGGCAAGAAGGCGCGGCGCGTGACGGAATCGGCCCGGGAAGTGGTGGAAGACGCGGCCGAAGAGGTGCGCGACGAGGTGGCGCGTCGGCGCCGCGAGATCAGCCGGAACCTGGGCGTGTAAGGCGGGGCGGCCCGTGCCGCCCGCCCTATTTCTTGCCGGCGATCTGGCTCAGGAGCAGCACCGCTTCCGCCTTGTAGCCTGGGTCGCCCACGTCGGCAACGGGAAGGGTAGCGATCACCTCCAGTTGCTCGCGGGCGCCCGCATAGTTCCCGACGTCGATGTAGACCTTGGCCAGGTCGAGTCGATGATAGATCCAGTCGGGCTTGAGGGCCACGGCGCGGCGCAGGTACTTCTGGGCGTTGTCCCAGCTCGCCTGACCGAACGCGCTTCCGCCCATGAATGACTTGGCGAAGAAGCGCTCCACGCTCGAGAGCCGCATGATCTCCGCGTTCCAGCGGCCCAGCACGTGGTATGCCCCGTCGTGCGACTGGTCGAGGCCGATCGCCGTCAGCGCATCCTGCTGGATTTCCACCGCCCGCTTGACCCGTTCCTTCCGGCTCTTGGTGAGCGCCGCTCGGCCGATGGCGTTCGCCAGCACAAACCAGGCGTCGGCGCTGTTCGGCAGCAGCACCACCGCTCGCTGCGCCAGCACTTCCGACTGGCCGTACAGGGAGTCACGCGCCGGGCTGGCCACGGAATCCGGGGTGAGCTTCCCCATGTCGATCAGCGTGAGTGCGGCCTTCCAGTGCGCCTCACCGTTCATGGAATCGGCCTTGATCGCGGCCTGGTACGCCGCCAGCGCGGCTGGCATGTCGAGGGCGGCGCGGGCCGCGTTACCCCGGGCGACATCGGCGGCGGCGCCCTGGGCGGCGGCAGGTCGGGCAGCAAGTCCTGCGAGTAGCACCAGCAAGCCGGCAGGGCGCATCCGGGGGATCTCCAGGGTGACGACAGCGACAGGGAGGTCGAGCGGCGCTGAATGGTGATTGCACCACTGATCGAACGCAAGCGAGACGGCGGTGCGCTCGCGCCCGACGAGTGGCGCGCGCTCATCGGCGCGTACGCCCGGGGCGAGGTGCCGGACTACCAGATGTCGGCCCTCGCCATGGCGGTGGTGTGGCGCGGGCTCGACCCGTCCGAGCTGGCCGCGATGACCGATGCCATGCTCGACTCCGGCGACCGGCTTCGCTGGGACGGCTTCGCGGTACCCCGGGTCGACAAGCACTCGACGGGCGGTGTTGGTGACAACACCTCGCTGCTCCTCGTCCCCATGCTGGCCGCTTCCGGCGCGGCGGTACCGATGATGTCGGGCCGGGCACTCGGTCACACCGGGGGCACCCTCGACAAGCTCGCGGCTATCGCCGGCTTTCGGACCGGCCTGACGCTCAGGGAAGCGGAGGCGCAGGTTCGGCGCATCGGGTGCGCCATGCTGGGGCAGACCCACGAGATCGCCCCGGCCGACGGCCGGCTCTATGCCCTGCGCGACGTGACCGGCACCGTGGAATCGGTGCCGCTGATCGCCGCCAGCATCATGTCCAAGAAGCTGGCGGAAGGTCTGGATGGACTGGTGCTCGACGTGAAGCGGGGCAGCGGCGCCTTCATTCCGACGCTGGAGACGGCACTGGAACTGGCCCAGACGATGATTGCCCTCGGTGGTACCCATGGATGTCGCACCGTGGCGCTGCTGACCGCGATGGACCGGCCGCTCGGGCATGCCTGCGGCAATGCCCTCGAGGTGGAGGAAGCGATTGCCGGTCTTCGCGGCGAGGGGCCTGCCGATCTCATGGAGGTGACATACGCCCTGGGTGTCGAGATGCTGCTGGTTGCGGGCATCGAGGTGAGCCGGTCATCGGCAAGGGCCCGCCTGGAACTCGCGGTCACCAGCGGCGCCGCGCTCGACAAGCTGCGGCGCATGGTCGAGGCGCAGGGCGGCAACCCCGCCGTGGTGGATGATCCCGGTGCATTGCCCCAGGCGCGCCACAGCGAGGCCTGGGAGTCCCCGCAGGACGGGCTGGTGAGTGAGGTGGCCCCCCGCGATATCGGGCGCGCCATCAACGCCATGGGCGGGGGACGCCAGAGGGTCACCGACCAGATCGACCCGTCGGTCGGCTTCCACATTACCGTGAAGCCCGGGCACGTGGTGCAGCGGGGCCAGCCCCTCGCCACCATTCACGCACGCGACGAGCACGGTCTCGATGTGGGCCGCCGCGCGCTGCACGCCGCGGTGCGGTTCGGCGATCGCGCCAGCCCGCTGCCGCTCATTTCGCATCGCATCACCTCGACCGGTGTGGAGCTGCTCGCATGAGCCTCAGTTCTCCGTGGTACGGCCTGATGGCTGGCGTCGCCCTCGTACTCTGGCTGGTGCAGCGTCGTCGCCGGCACCGGGTGCCCGGGGGCCCGATCATCCATCGCGCCGAGCTGGAGCAGGCGGAGCGGGAGGTGCAGGCCATGGGTGTACAGGACCGCGTACCGCTCGACGAGCGGGACAACTGGGGCCCCGGGGTGCCGCGTCCACCCATCCGGCTATGATCCGTTCCGTTACACCACCGAGACCAATGGAACCCCCGCCGATCGTGGCCGTAGTAGCCGGGAATGACGACCGCTAGCTTCCCAGCGTGACCTCGACACCGCTCACCCTCGATCGCGTCCGGGCTGCCCTTGGCCTGGACTACGATGTCCTGCGCCTGCTGGGTGAGGGGGGCATGGGGACGGTGGTCCTGGCGCGCGAGAAGGCACTCAAGCGACTGGTCGCGATCAAGATCCTCGACCCCGACCTCGGCGCCAGTCCGATCTTCCGCAACCGCTTCCAGCTGGAGGCGGAAACCGCCGCTCAGCTGCAGCACCCGAACATCGTTCCCATCTACCGGGTTGGCGAGGCAGGTGGGCTTTCCTATTTCACGATGGGCTACATCGAGGGCGAGAGCCTGGCCGACCGCATGCGCGGCGTGGGCCGGCTCACCCCGCGCGAATCACGGCGCATCGCCGGTGAGGTGGCTGCCGCCCTCGGCGCCGCACACCGTCGCGGCATCATCCATCGGGACGTGAAGCCGCAAAACGTCCTGCTCGACCGCGAATCCGGCCGCGCGATGGTGACCGACTTCGGCATCGCCAGCGTCGCCGCGGCAGCCTCGAAGGGCGATGGCGACCGGCTGACGTCGGCGGGAATGGTCATGGGCACGCCCCGCTACATGAGCCCGGAGCAGGCCAGCGGCATCCGCGACCTCACGCCGGCGTCCGATCTGTACGCCCTCGGTGTCATGCTGTACGAAATGCTGAGCGCGGAGTATCCGTACCGGCTCGGCCAGCCGCCCAACTACACCCTGGCCCACGTCACCGGTGCGCCGATACCGCTGGTCACGCGCGTGGGAGACGTACCTCGCGAGCTCGAGGTCATTACCAACCGCCTCCTCGCCAAGGAGCCCACCGAGCGCTTCGAGTCGGCGGAAGCGCTCGCGGTGGCGATTGAGAGCAGTGAGATCTCGGGGTCGGGGACGGTGGCGGTGCCGGCCCAGCGGGCGCGTCGCCGTCGTCGGCTGGGCATCATTGCGGCGGCGGCAGTTGCCATTCTCGGCGGGGCGATGGTGGCGACCCGCGGCCGCAGTGACCTGCCCAAGGGCGTGGATCCGCGCAAGTCGATCCTGGTCGGCTACTTCGACAACACCGCCCAGGACCCGTCACTCGACTGGTTGCGTGTGGGAGGCGTCGACTTGCTGGCGCAGGCGCTGGGGCGCTGGCAGGACCTGAGCGTCGTCGATGCCGAGCGGCTGCTCGACCTCACGCGTCGAGCCGACATTCCCATGGATCGGCGGCTCAGCCAGGACGATGTGCTGCGCTTGGCGCGCGAAGCCGGCATGTGGACCGCCACGCTCGGCTCCGTGGTGCGGGTGCGCGACTCCCTGACGGTGACGGTGAAGGTGTACGACGTGGCCGACCGCAGCCAGCTGCTCTCGGCGAGCGTCACCGTGCCCGAAAAGGGTGATGTGCCGGCGGCGTTCCGGCAGCTCGCCGGGAAGATTCTCGACGTTGCTGGCGCCCCCAAGAGCGGCCTTGCCGATGTCGAGCCACCTACGCGTTCGCTGGCAGCGTACCAGGCCTACATCGATGGCATCCAGTTGCGGAGCCGGTGGGCCATCGACTCGGCGGTCACCGCGTTCCAGCGCGCCATCACCGAGGACCCGTCGTTTGCGCTGGCCTACTACGAACTGAGCCAGGCGCTGGTGTGGACCGAGCGGGCCAGCCCGACACCAACCTACGTCGCCTACGCTGACAGCGCGCTCCGTTATGCGGAGAAGCGTCCGCCACGTGAACGGCAGATGCTCGAGAGCTTCAGCGCGCTGATGCACGGGGATATCCCGACGGCGCGTCGGGGCTATGAAGCCCTGTCCGTCTCGGACTCGCTCAATGCGGATGTCTGGGGGTGGCTCGGTTTCGCGTCGCAGATCGACCTGACATTGGAGCGGGACGCGGCCGGTCGCGAACGGCTTCCCGCAGACTACACCGCGGCGTGGCGCGCCTACGCGCGGGCCATCGAACTCGATGGCTCTGATCACCGCATGTACCTCAACATGGCCAGCCTGCTGAACAGCGCGTCATCGAAGGATGGGCGGGGGGTACCGGCCTTCAAGGATCCTCCGAGCGGCAACATCCTGACGCTCGGCTTACGCGTGCCTGAGCGCTGGTACACGCCGGTGCTCCGCGGCGACTCCATCCTGCTGGTGCCGGCGGAGTCGCTGACGCAGCGGTTCACGCCACGGGTGCTCGATTCGCTCCGGACGGCGGCTCGCGACCGGGCCACCGCGGTGGTCCGGCGGTGGCTGACGGTCGCCCCGGATGAGGGCGAGGCATATCTCCTGCTCGCCACCCTCGACTACGTGGATCGGTCGTACGACAAGGCGCTGCGGTCGCTGGCCAAGGCGGAATCGCTGGGTGCCTCGTCGCCGGTGCCCATGCCGCTGCAGCGCATGTACATCCTTCTCGCCGCCCGGCGGTTTGAGGCGGCGATACCGCTCGGCGACTCGCTGTCCCCGCCAGGTGGACGCGGCGTGTCCCTGGGGTCTCCGCTCTTCGGCTCGGTGGTGGCCAACTACCAGCTGACCAGGGGCCGGGTCGGTGATGCGACGGTACTGTCGCGCGCGCGCCTGGCCGAGCTGCAGCGCTTCGAGCAGTCCGACCAGGTACGACGGCAGATCGCCATGGCCGGTGCATCGCTGGAGCTTCGCATGGCCGCCCGCGCCGGCACGGTGACGCCGGTGCAGCTGGCGCAAACCGGTGCGGTGCTGCAGAAGGCCATCGCCGACGCGCCGGAAGCGATGCGCCCGGCGCTGCAGCAGCGTGCCGCGCGACCCATGCTCGTGGCGGCTGCGGCATTGGGCGACACCGCGGCGTCGCGCGCGTGGCGTGCCGTCTACGGCAGCGACAGCCTGCTGTCGCTGGATGCCGCGGCGGCCGCTGCCGCGGGCGACCGCGCACGCGCGGCCCGGCTCTTCGAGCGCGCCGCGCGCGATACCACGTCGGATGCCGATCACCTGTTTGCGCTGGGGGTGACCGCCGAGGCGCTGGGCCGCCCGGCCGATGCACAGGGATTCTACGAGCGGCTGGACTCGCTCAGTACCGAGCCCGGGGCATCGGCCAGCACGGACTGGCTGCTGTTTGTGCGGTCACTGGCACGACGGGGCACGATGGCGGCGCAGCGTGGGGACACCGCGTCGGCGAGGAAGCACTACGATGAGTTCCTGGTGCTGTGGAGCGACCCCGACCCGGCCCTGCGCAAGGAGCGGGATGCGGTGGCGCGGCGGCGAGCGGAACTGAACACCTCGCCGGCGCATTGACGCGCCGGCGCTGCGCCTAGGTCAGCGTTACCTCCGGGCCAAACGTCTCAATGAGCTCACCGTCGTAGCGGTCGGCCAGCCGGGCCGTCTGGGTGATCAACTCGAGCAGCTCAGGTTCTTCCACGTCCTCGCAGAAGCGACCGGCACCAAGCCACACACAATCGTTCTCGTCCACCGAGAAGGCGGCGTAGTTGCCCAGTACATGGTTGATGCTGAGCAGGGTGCGCAGCATCGCCTCACGCCCGCGCTGCGGCACCTGGACCACCCGGAACTTCACGTGCAGGAACGGATCCCATCCGGGCTCGGTCGCGCCCAGGATCGCCACATAGCCCGTCGCCGAGCCGTGGTGCACCACCCACGCATCGTCCCCCAGTGTTACAGTTGCCGGATCCTCACCGAGCTTCGCGAGCAGCTCAGGGATCTTCCGACGCAGGGTGTCGATATCCATGGTTAAACGTCCAGGTTAGTGACGTACTTCGCGTTCCGTTCGATGAACAGCCGCCGCGGTTCCACCTCATCGCCCATCAGCTCATCGAACAGCTTGGACGCTTCCACGGCGTCTTCCATGGTGACCCGGAGGATGGTGCGCGTGTCGGGATCCATGGTGGTCTTCCACAGCTGCCCCGGGTTCATCTCGCCCAGGCCCTTGTAGCGCTGGATGTTGACATTGTGCTTGCCGTCGGGCCCGCTCATCCGCTTCACCGCCTCGTCGCGCTCCGGCTCGGCGTAGCAGTAGACCTCTTCCTTGCCCCGGGCCACGCGATACAGCGGCGGCTGCGCAATGTAGATGTAGCCCGCATCGATGAGTTCCTGCATCTGCCGGAAGAAGAAGGTCAGCAGCAGGGTTCGGATGTGGGCGCCGTCCACGTCGGCGTCGGTCATGATGATGATCTTGTGGTAGCGTGCGTCGGCGAGCGTGAAGTCCTCGCGGACGCCGGTGCCGATGGCCGTGATGATCGCGCGGATTTCCTCGTTGCTCAGGATCTTGTCGATCCGGGCCCGCTCCACGTTCAGGATCTTGCCCCGCAGCGGCAGGATCGCCTGGAACGAGCGATCGCGGCCCTGCTTGGCGCTGCCGCCGGCCGAGTCGCCCTCCACGAGGTAGATCTCGCTGTGGGCCGGGTCGTCGATGGAGCAGTCGGCCAGCTTGCCCGGCAGCACCATGTTCTCCAGGCCGGACTTCTTGCGCACCAGGTCGCGCGCCTTGCGCGCCGCTTCGCGCGCCCGCGCCGCCGCCACCATCTTCTCGATGATCTTGCGCGCCACCGAGGGCGTTTCCTCGAAGTACTCGCGCAACCCCTCGCCCACAACGGTCTCGACCGCGCCCTTGATCTCGCTGTTGCCGAGCTTGGTCTTGGTCTGCCCCTCGAACTGCGGGTTCTGCATCTTGACCGAGATCACGGCGACGAGGCCCTCGCGCACATCCTCGCCGCCCACGTCGGCCTTGAGGTTCTTGGTCAG
>JANNSD010000130.1:0-2242 GCA_031402225.1 Gemmatimonadota bacterium
AGGGCGACGAGGGTGGTGCGGAGCACGGCCGCCGGGAACGACCCGCCGCCCACCGCCGATTCGCCCGGCACCAGCAGCGGCTGAAAGTGGGCCGGTGCCAGGGCCGCGAGCCGCTGGGCGCGCACCGCGATGCTGGCCGGCTCCTCCGTCAGCATGCGCAACACCGGCACTTCCCGGCGCGCCGTGTCCTCGTCGTCGTAGAGCGCCAGCGTCGCCTCGAGGGCCGCCAGGGTCATCTTGTCTGCGCGGAATGCGCGCGCGAGCGGGTTGCGTCGGCAGGCCGCGACCAGGTCACGCCGACCCACCACACATCCTGCCTGCGGCCCGCCCATCAACTTGTCCCCGCTGAACATCACAAGGTCCGCGCCGCCCGCCACCGCGTGGCCCACCAGCGGCTCGCCGGAGAGTCCCCAGCGCGAGAGGTCGAGCAACAGTCCGCTGCCGATGTCGTGCAGGCAGGGCACACCGCGCGTGCGTGCGAGCGCCGCCAGCGCGCCAGGCTCGGGCGTCGCCACGAAGCCCGACTGGGCGAAGTTGCTGCGGTGCACGATGAGCAGGGCACCGGTGTCAGGACCGATCGCGTCCTCGTAGTCGGCGAGGTGCGTGCGGTTGGTGGTACCGACTTCGCGGAGCCGGGCCCCGCTCTTTACCAGGATGTCCGGGATGCGGAACGAGCCACCGATCTCGATCAGTTCGCCCCGGCTGATGACCACTTCCTTGCCCTGGGCCACGGTATTGAGGGCCAGCACCAGCGCGCCCGCGGCATTGCTCACCACCAGCGCGTCGGCGGCGCCGGCCAGGCGCGCCAGCCGCACCCGGCCGTGATCGGTGCGGCTGCCGCGGGTGCCGCTGTGGAGGTTGAACTCGAGGGAGCTGTAGCCGGAGGCGACTGCGCGAACCGCGTCGACTGCGGCGCGGGCGAGGGGCGCGCGACCCAGGTTGGTGTGCAGCACGATGCCGGTGGCGTTGAGCACGGGCGCCAGCGAGGGCGCGGCGCGCGCGGCGACCAGTTCCGTGATCTCGGCGGCCCAGTCATCCGGCGGTCCGGCCCGGCGCTTCCGCGACCGCTCGAGGGCCTCGCGCGCAGCAGCCACCACGGCACTCCTCGGTGCCACCTCCATCAGCGCCGCGACGGCCGGTTCGCGCAGCAGGGTGTCGACCGACGGCAGGGCACGCCGCTTGTCGTCGCTCATTTCTTCGGCGGCGGTGGCGCCGTCTTCGGTGCGGCTCCCGGCGGCTTGAGCAGCGAATCGGCGGGCAGGAACTGCTTCAGTGAGTCGGCGAAGGTCGTATCGCCCTTGGCGAGCGCCGAGTCGATCCGGGTGGTCAACCGGCGCGCGCTGTCGGCGAGGGTGGGCTTCGGGCGCTTCGGCACCTCGAACCCAGCCTTGGGTGAGCCGAGCACTCCACTCACACTCTTCACGTCATGCGTGACCACGAGGTAGCGCCCGCCCGGTGCCACTGGCGCGCCGAGCCGGACGACCAGCCGATCGCTCAGGGGCGGGCGCGAGAGTTTCACCGCCGCGCGCGCCTCGCCCATGTTGGCGGGCCGGCCCGGCATCGCGCCGGGATTGCGTCCCGGTGCGCCGGGCGCGTCGGGGGCGACCTTGGGCGGGCCAGCCAGCGAATCCGGCTTGCCCTTCGGCGTCGTGTCGGTGATTGGTCGCGTGGGCAGCGCGCTCCTGGAGATGCTGTCGAACTGTGCGCTGGTCATCACGCGGGCCACCGGCAGGGGCGCCGAGTCGGGCAACTGGAGCACCTGCACCGCGGTCGAGTCGTAGGTGGTGTAGGGGTCGAGCTTCTGGGTAAAGGTGAGATTGAGCGTGACGGAATCCTGCACCGTGGGCGGGGTAAGGCGCGCGGGCACGGTGTCGTGAATGAAGGCGAAGAGCTCGGGCACCTTGCCGGAGTCGGGCTCCACCCGCACGCTATCGAACGGCTCGCGCGCGTCGATCCTGCCGTTCCGGTTGAGGTCGCTCCCCACGTACACCAGGTACGTGCCCCGCGGCAGCGGACCGAACTCGTACATGCCCGACGAGTCGGTGATCCCCTTGTACACCAGCGAATCGGGCTCGAGCACCGCCTGGATCAGGCCGGCGCGCAGCGGCTGGCTGGCGGCCCAGTCAAAGGCCGCGCCGCTCAACGTGTAGTCGGGCACCGGGGCGCCGGTGGTGAAGGTGACGATCCCGCCCTGCACGCCCCGGTTGTTGCGGATGTCTGAAACGCCGGGCAGGAGTTGCAC
>JANNSD010000131.1:0-12914 GCA_031402225.1 Gemmatimonadota bacterium
GGTCATCCCGGGCACTCCAACGCCGCCCTTCGGCCGGATCAACAGCTACCTCGGTCTGGCGCAGTATCGCGCGGTGCTGGCAGCGCGCGACGCGCAGAGCCGTGGCCGCAGGGCGTTGCTGGCGGGAGCCGCTGCGGGAGCGTCTGTCGTGGTGCTCAAGCAGTTCTATCCATTGGATGTCGCAGCCATCGACGCCGAGTTCGCCGCACAGCGAACGGAGTACGACGGACGGCCGCACAAGCAGGCGGCATTCGATGCCGGCGACGCCATCGGTCGGGAGGTCGCGGCAGCGGTCCTGGTCGAGGCTGCCTCCGACAATGTCGGCGTGGCGCCACTTCCAACGCAGCCGGTGGGTCCAGGCTACTGGGTGAGCAGCAGCGCAGCACCGGCGAAGGGCAATTACGGCGCCCGCCTGTTCTACTTGACCTCACCCGATGAGATCAACGCACCGCCTCCCCCGGCGTTCGGGTCCGCCGAATACCTGGCAGCGCTGGCTGAGGTCAAGGCGTTCTCTGTCGCGCGGACACCGGAGCAGGCAGCGATCACCACCAAGTGGGTGCCGTTCTCGGGTCCGCTGTTCAGCGACCTGGCAGCCGATCTGATGGACCGGCACTATCGGGGCGAGCTCGAGTCCGCGCGAATCTTCGCCTACGGCAACGTGGCGGCATTCGAGGCGATCACCGGTTGCTTCCACACCAAGTACACGTACTGGTTTATCCGGCCCACGCAGGCCGATCCCAGCATCACGCTGGCCACCGCCCTGCCCAACCACCCGTCCTATCCGTCGGCGCACTCCTGCCAGTCAGGCGCATGGCAGGCGATCCTGCTCGACGCCTTCCCCTCGGAGCGGCGGGTAATCAATGACATGGCCAATGAAGCAAGCTTCTCGCGCGTCATTGGCGGCCTGCACTACACCTTCGACGGCAACGCAGGGCTGGAACTGGGAAGGAAGGCCGGTCGGCTCGCCCTCGAGCGCGGGATCCACTGATGGAAAACGGCGAATCGGGAGGCGGAACTCCGCCTCCCGACTCCCGCCCGTTTCCCTGCTGGCCGTCAACGTACTCAGCGGATGAAGTGCACCAGCCGCATCTGCAGGATGTGATTCCATGTCGTGATGTCCGTGTCACCGCGGGTCACCCAGCGGGTTTCGAGAAGGTAGAGCCCCTCCACCGTCCACCACCGATTGAAGCGGTAGCCCAGCCCCCCGCGAACACGGGTGCGATCCAGGATGCTCTGGTTGCTCAGTTGCTGTCCCAGGGTGACGAAGCCTTCCACGTCGGCGATCCCGTAAAGCAGGGACCGCGCCGCGAAGGTGGTCGGGGCAATGGCCACCCGGGCCTCGGCCCGCACCCGGACGCGAGTCGAGAGCTCAGTAACATCCGAGGCCTGCAGGTGGACCCGGCGAAACTCGACCACGTCGCGATTGCGAAGCGTCAGCCAGGGCTTGGCGCGCCAAGTGAGCCGGACGCCCGGAGAAAAACGGACCTCGGACGACACCAGCCCCTGCGGGCCCGAAATGGCGATGAGAGGAACGAGCCCGAGGAGGTCGAGCCAGCGGTTGGCCGCATACTCGAACCCGGGTGAGATCCGCACCTGGTTCCAGCCTCGAGCGCTGACCTCCGAGAACACCGTCCAGCGCGGCGTGACCCGGTACCGGAGATCGACATCCCACCATATCTCCCCGTTAGATTCCGTGAGAGACTGTGCCGCGAGCGGGACCCCGTGACCCACGTGCCACGCCAGCAGGAGCGCCAGCATCCATCTGACATCCATGAACCGGCGATACCGGATGTTGCTCCTGAGTCTGGTGGTGGCCACCAGCGTCTCAGTGCGGGCCGCGGCGCAGGAAGATGCGCCCGCGCCGCCGCCGGACGACAGCCTGACGGCGCTCGGCGTCCCACGGCGGCCATGGCGCAACCTCGCCAGCGCGGTGGGGGGCTTCACCACCCAGGACGTTTCCGGCCAGGCCAATGGGTTCACCCTCGGCGTAGAATACGAGCGTCGTCTCCACAAGTGGTACGGCGTTGGCGCGCTGGCACAGGTGACCCTTGGCGGACCACGCGAATTCCTGGTCGGTCCGGTATTCACGCTGCACCCGACCAGCCCGTTCCGGGTCGGCATGGTGGTCGCCGCCGAACAGGCAGCTGGCGTGTGGGCGTTTGTCTACCGCCTGGAGTTCAACTACGACTTCAGGTTGAACGAGCGCTGGGTGATCGCACCTTCCCTCGCCGTCGATTTTGCCCGGGGCCGGCGCATCCTCTTCATCGGCGTGTCCCTCGGGCGCATCTTCGGCACCTTCGCGCCGCCAGAACACTAGCGGGCGGCTGCGGATCATAGCAGGACGGGCCGCGCCCACGCGACCCCGTTGTCTCCCCTCGCAACGTGCATGCCCGGATCAGGACCTCATGGGGTCGCTGGCCGGGCCGCCTCCCGGGCCGCCCGGTCCTCGAGCATCAACCGGTACGCCACGTAATACTTGAAAATGTTGCTCACGAATGTCACGGTTTCGCGGCCGATCGTCTCGGCCACCAGGATCTCGACGTTGTCGAACCAAACATCGGGATCGAGACCGCGCGCTGCCGCCTCACGGCGCAGGCGCCTGATCCGGTTGGGGCCCGCATTGTAGGAGGCAAAGGTGAGCAGTGTGCGGTTCACCATGTCCGAAGGCGCGGTCGGGAAGTACACGTCCATGAGGTGATGGATGTACTTGATGCCCGCATGGATGTTGGGCTCGAGCTGCCGGATGTCGCCCACGTTCATCTGCCGGCCCGTCGCCGGCATGACCTGCATCACGCCAATGGCTCCCACCTGGCTGACCGCCGCCTGGTTGAGCCGCGACTCCTGATAGCCCAGCGCCATCATCATCGCCGTGCTCATCTGGTACTTGTCGGAGAACCGGCCGAACAGCCCGACCATCTGCTCGAAGTTCTGCTGCGCCGCGCTGGTGCGGACCGGCGTTATGAAACGGGTGCCCTGGGTGTAGCGCCGGATCAGCGTATTGCCGAACAGGGTGCCCTGCCGGTGGGTGCGCAGGAACGTGTTCACCGTCTTCTCCAGTTCGGGGCTGCCCTGCCGGAACGCCCACGCCAGCTCGCCATCCGTCGAAACGACCGCGCCAGGGTGCAGGACGAGGCCGGGCAGCACCTGCGCCCACAGCCGCCCGAGGTACTCGTCCACGATGGTGGCGGGGAATACCCCGGCATGCACCATCTCGAGGATATCCTCATCGTGCAGCACCTCGGGTACCGGCCGAACGTCGATCGGCGGCTTGCCCTCCGCGACGAGTCGCTGGTTGATCGTCTCGGCGTGCTCCCAGTAGCTCGACGAGCGGCGCAAGTACACCTGCGTGCCGGCCAGGTCGTCGATGCTGGCGAGCTCGGGACCACCGGTACCGGTGACCACGATCTCCCGAATGCGCTGCGCCGACGGTATGGAGAAGTCCACCATCGCCTGGCGCTCCGGCGTCACCTTGATTTGCGACACCGCGAGATCGCCCAGCCCGTCGCGCAGTCCGGTGAGCAACCGGTCGCGTGGCACCGGGATGTACATCACCCGTACCCGCTTCACCCGAAGCCCGAGGCGCCGATTCAACTGCGTCTCGAACTCCTGCATCGCCTCGAAGGTCAGTCCGAAGCGGCTGCCCCGGTCGATGAAGAAGGAGGTCCGCGAGGGCGTGACGAGCACCCGGATGAACCGGCGCTGGATCATCCCGTCGAGGTCGCCCTTCCATGGCACCCGGAACCCCACCGGCGACGCGCTGTCAGCGGCACTGAAGACGGCCTCGGGAATGGTCGCGGTGTCCACGGCCAGCGCCGAGTCGAGGGCTCGGATCGTGTCCATGGCGAACGCCGGATCGCGCGCGGCCACGGTATCGGACACGACCGCCTGTGCCCCAGCCTTGTCGGCCGGGGGCCCACACCCCCACACCATCAGGGCCAGGGCAACCACTGACGTACGCCTCATGCTCCAGTCATCTCGGCGCCTTCATCGTGACGGGGTACAGCCTCCTGCCGTGCCACAAAAACTAACGGCATCCCGTCCGTGCCCGCTCGCCCTGTCCGCCGCCCCATCAGCCGATAGGGGCGCCTTACGGGAAGGCCGCCACGCGCTCGAAGAGCCAGAATGCTGCGGCGGTCCCGACCACGTAGCCCGGGACCAGGCGCGACCAGCTCGGCCACCGGACGCCCAGGCCGCGCAGCGAGCGGATGAGGCCGATGACCGCGAACACGAACGCCAGCTGACCGAGCTCGACGCCGATGTTGAACATCAGCAGGGCAAGGGGAATCTCCCCCTGCGGGATGCCGATCCGCGTGAGGGCACCCGCGAAGCCCAGTCCGTGGAGCAATCCGAAGGCGCCGGCCACCAGCCACGGATACTGCAGCCCGGCCTCACCGCGCTGCTGCCTCACGAGCTCCGTACCGACGAAGAGGATGCTGAGTGCGATCGCCGCCTCCACGGGAGGTGGCGGCACATGCACGACGCCGAGCACCGCCAGGCTGAGCGTGATGCTGTGCGCGATGGTGAACGCGGTGATTGTCTTGAGCAGCGGGACGGTGCCGCGCACGAGCAGCAGGAGTCCGAGAACGAACAGCAGGTGGTCGATACCGAAGATGATGTGTTCGATACCCAGCCCCACATAACTGCGCATCAGCTGCGTGAGGCTCGGTACCGCTTCCACCACAAATGTGTCTGATGCCGGCGTGAGTCGCGTGACCTGGAGGCTGCCGTCGAGGCGCTCGACGCGCACAAGCGCGTCAGTCTGCGTGGCACTGAGGCCGGCGATGCGAATGGTGCTGCCGGTCAGTCCGCCGGGGCACCGCATGGTCCGGCGCTCGGTGAAGGCGCCGTTGACGTTTGAGGCACGCGGCGGGGTGACGTCCATACAGCCCGCGGGCAACTCGACGGAGAGTCCGAGGCGTAGGGTGTCGCCAAGCCCCGGCACTTTCCACAGCACGTCGTACATGTCCGACCCAGTCTGTCGCAACGCCAGATAGGCTGGCCGTACCTCATGAGCGAACGTGGCGGAGGGCAGCAACACCAGGAAAAGGATCAGGCAGAAGCCTGCGCGCCGACAGGCCACCCGGACGCCGGTCACTTCGCTACCCCGACCGGGCGTTCGCCCGCAGATGAATCCGGGTCCTCAATGGTGACGCTGTAGTGTTTCAGCCGGTCCCGGTAGAACGCCTCGTCTCCCTCCCCTGCACGGGCGCTTTCCCACTCCCGGCGCACGGCATCGCGCACATCCGCCAGTGCCGGCGCGCCACCGGTCGTGCGCTCGCTGAGGAGCACCAGGTGGGCGCCGTAGGCGGACTCGACCGGCCCCTACCACTTCCCTGGCGGCAGGCCGGCCAGCGTCGCGGCAAATGTGTCGCCAAACTGTCTCGCCACCTCGCCGAACGGCAGTGCCGTGAATGACCTGTCCAGCAGGATCGGATCTCCCATCGCAGCGAACCCGGCATCACCGCCAGGCTGGTTCAATGTCGCAAGCAGCCGTGCGGCGTCGCGTGCCAGGTATTCACCGTGTTTCTGCGGGCTGAGATACACCTGGCGGAAGGTGAACTGCGCTGGTACGCGGAACTTCTCGGCATGAGCCTGGAGATATGCGTTCAGCTCCGCATCGGTCGGCTCCGCCTGGGAATCCACGTCGGAGGAGATGAACTCCATCTTCTGCTGCAGTCGGCGGCGGATGATGGCGTCGTCCTTGTCCAGGCCCAGCGCCAGCGCCTCGCGGTAGTAGACCTCCTCCCGCACCCGTTGCCGGATCAGGCCCTCCCATTCCTCCGCAGTCGGCGGCCGTTGCCGGGTGCGGATGAAGATTTCCCTCATGGAGCAGTCGCCTCATACGGACTCTAGTGCGAGTCGCCTGATGGCGAATACCAGATGGGCGAGGTGTAGGCGCGGTCGGTCACGGTCATCGGGACGTAGGCAGCCATCTTGATGCCATAGCGCTTCTGGTCGTAGGCCGTCCAGCGCGGCGACGGGATCTGAATCACCCGCACGTAGTAGAACGCGCGCTCCGACCGGTCAAAGGATATTGCCGTTGTGCGGAATGGCGAGCACCCGACCACCAGTCTTCTTCGCGTACGCGTCCATGTACTTCCATAGCTCCGCCGGATCCTGGCTGTCGAAAGTGGAGAAGGGCACGGTCTGGTTTACGCGGTCAGCGTTGTCGTGGAAGACGACGGTGCGATGCAGGTTGTTGGCGCCCGGCGCAGAGGTCCACTCGAAGCCGTGTAGCGTAGTGAATACGCCCGGCTGGTTCCACTTCTCGGCCGCCTCAATGGCGTGAGCCCAGGCTGCGGCAGTGGTCTCCCTTGCGGGGACAGCCTGGGCCGCGGCGATGTGGCTGAATCCGCCGGCCAGCAGGGCAACGCAAACGGCCGTCAGGTGTGCAACGGCGGGTTGCTGCGGTCGCGCGACCTGATTCACCTTGGCTCCTGGGCTCGTTTGATTGCAGATCATTTCGCAGGTGATGCGGCGGCGTCATTTTCCGTGCGCGTTGATGAACTTGACGGCGGCCTCCTTGCCGCCGGGCTCCTTGAGGCCGATCGCCGCGGCCTCTGCGGCGGCCTTGTCGATCTCCCAACCGTCCTCGAGCACGCGCTTGATCATCCAGATGTAGCCCACGCGGTTCGCCGAGGCGCAGTGTATGTACGCCGGCTGGTTCGCCTGGTCATCGAAAGCGGCCTTGAGGTTGTGGAAGAGCTGGGGATCCGGGTTCGTGACATCGAACGGCAGGTAGATGTACCTCAGCCCCGCTGCCTGGGCCGCGGCGCGACTGACCTCGATGTCGGCCCCATTTTCCGTAGCAAGGCGCATATTGATGACCGACACAAACCCCTGCTTCTTGAGCCAGGCCATTGCCGAAGGTTGCGTCGCGCCGCCGAATCCCACCGTGGCGTCGTCGAGTCGTGAATAGTTCGTAATGCCGGGCGCCTCGGCCTTCTGCACCCGCACTGGTTCGTTCGCCATGAACTGCCTGGCGACAGCAAGCTCCGGCCGGTCAGAGTCAGCATTCTTCCAGAGTGCCAGGAATTCCTGATACCGCTGCTTGGCCGTCACCTTGTCACCCGTTGCCTCCGCCGCCTGTGCGATTCCATAGACGGATCTGGGCCGCCCGGGAGTACGCCTCAGGGCCTCCCTGAAGTACGGCAACGCCTCCGCTGGCCGATTCATCTCCATCAACATGATGCCAAGAATCTCGTTGGCGGGGATAGCCGGATACGGTGGTTGCGAGAGCGCAAAGATGGAGTCTTCGATGGCGATGGCCTCGATCATCGCTTGAATGGCGCGGTCGTCGGCCTTGACCACACGCGCTGCCGAAGCCTCGGCTTCCCTTGCCTGGAGGGTGATGATCCGCTGGACGAATGGGTTCTGGCCTGGCTCGTTCGACAGCCCTACCAGCTTGTCAGCCGCGGCGCGGGCGGCGACAGCATCGCCACGCCTCGCGGCCGCGGCCCCTTCGAGTTGTGTCTTCATCGCCACGAAGTCACGCGAGGGGGCCACCAGCGGAATCGTCGAGAAGCTTTGAAAGTCCCCGGTCTCGATCAGGTAGCGGGCCAATACGTCGGAGTATCCATACGCCACACGATCCGGGAGCCCGAAAATCGTTCGCCCCTTGACATGCTTTGCCTGCAACTCGGGCGTATCCGGCGCGGTCTTCTTGTTTGCCAGCCCGTCATATTCCGCTTGGAAGATATCCGTCAGGATCTTGGCAGCCCGATAGCGGCCCATCTGGATATACGCGTACTGCAGATAGTTCAGCGCATGAAAATCCCGATGTGCGCCGTGTTCGCCGGCCCGGTTTACGTCCGCCTGGGAGATGCGCCACGCGTTCTCGTTCGCCGCCGCCGCCTCGTTCCATAGCCCGAGCCGCACAAAAATGTGCGACGGCATGTGGTGCGCGTGGGGGACGGCAGCAGCGGACTTGCTGTAGGCCCGTGCGGCGACGAGGCCCTTGCTGGCATTGACCGGATCGTCATATACGTGGGTCAGATAGTGCAGCACGCCTGGATGCGTTGGCTTCCGTGCGTAGATTTCTTCCAGCATGCTGGCGACGACTGGCTGGATCTTGTCGTCTACCTGACCCTCCGGCATGGTGCTCAGGAGCATCTGGCCATAGAAGAGTCTCGTTTCGTCATCCGGATACTTGTCGGCCGCCGCCTTCATCGCGGCCAGGTAGGCCTGGTCTCGCTCCGATTTCGAGGAGCCGGCGCCTGCGTCCCGGTACAGCGCGGCCACCGCATCGAGATACGCTGCCTCGCGAGGGGTCACCCTGCTCACTGCCAGGCCCTTCCGCACCAGCGCCCAGGCGGCCGACAGATCCTCGCCTGTTGGCGGATCCCAGAACGGGTGGTTGTAGGTCATCGCGGCGCCCCAGTAGGCCATGGCACATTGCGGGTCGGCCAGGATGATCCCGTTGAAGCTGTCGAGGGCCCTGGCGTACCAGAAATTGTGCAGCAGCGCGAGGGCCACGTCGAAGTCGGCGGTGACGGATGGCGAGCACGTCACATCCATATGCACGTCGCCAACAGCCTGGGCTCCGGCGGGGGTCTGAGCCTGCACCGGCGCAATCGACAGGACGAAAAGCGATGCCGATAGCACGAGTTTCATTCTGAGCCGCTTGTCACCTGTCCCCAACATCTTGCGAATGCGCGACCCCATCATGCTGGCCTCCAGGGCCTGGTGACCGACCCGCTCAGTGGCGAGAGACGTACCATTCCTGAACTCAAGCTGCCCGAGTATCATCCGCCGGAGCAAGAGCACTATCCATTTTGGGCCAACGACAATGTCGCATGTGACGCCGCCCGAGTTCTTTGACTACCAGATCACCGGTATCGATGCATACGCCAACGTTCTATCCGAGGCGCGAGTGGAGGTCACCCAGCTGCTGCCCGGAGAACTGCGCGGACATCACACACGCATCCGCGTCCCGGCGGGGGAACTCTCATGGATCAGTACCAGCCTGCCCCTTCGCGGCCGGGGAGTACTGCCGGGAAACAGGTGGACCCTCTCGGTCGTGACGCACGCGACCGGTCGGTCGCTGCAGAACGGGGCGCAGGTTCGCGCCGGCTCGCTGGTGGTCCATCAGCCTGGCGCGATCCATGAAGGCGTCTACGGTCGGGATTTCTCGGTGGTGTGCATCGGGATTGGGGTAGCTCGATTCAGGCGATTCTTTGGGCGAGAGGGTTCGCCTAGCCGCAGCCGGGCACGCGTATGGCGAGCCTATCAGGCGTCGGGGAGCAGTCGCGCTGAACTGATTCAGCAGTTCGACGCCGCTGCGCACACGCTCAGGCATGATGCGGCCTTTCGCAGGTCTGCTGCTGCGGTGGAGGCGATGCTCGACGACCTGACCGCTGGGTTTGCCAGTGCGCTGGGCAAGGCGACTTTATCCGAAGAGCAGCCGGCACTGCGCGATGGGGCGGCACTCGTGTGCCGCGTCGAAGCGGCGCTGATGGCGGATCGCGATCACCTGTTGCGGGTGGATGAGCTGAGTCGGGCGACCGGGGTGCCGACGCGCTCCCTCAACCGTGCGTTCCACATGGTCCTGGGGATCGGGCCGGCAACGTACCTGCGTCGCCATCGGCTGAGTGAGGCGCGGCGCGCGTTGCTGCACGAGCCGCCGGAATGCGCCACCGTGGCTGAGGTCGCCCTTCGCTACGGCTTTCGCCACTTGGGGCGCTTCTCCGCACAGTATCGCACCCTCTTCAATGAACTGCCGCACGTCACACTGAGCGGCCCGGGTCGGGGGAGGCAGCCCCACACGGCGGCCTGAAACAAGAACGCTCCCGAGTGGGAGCGCGCTGGAACCGCCTACGAGGATTCAACTTCCGACGATAGCAGAGGCGGGACTCGGAGCCGAAGACCGAGTCCCAGACCGATGGCCCGTTTTCACGGGCATAGCAGGGGCGGGACTCGAACCCGCGACCCCGGCATTATGAGAGCCGAACCGCCTCAAGCAAGCTAGCTCCGCCCCTCCCAAGCTACTCCGCCGAACTCCACCAAACAACACACAACTGCGCCGAGTTTGGTTCACCTCGTGGTTCATCCGGGCATAGCCCAAATGCCGGGAGCAATCGCGCACGGAACTCAACCCGCCAATGCTCCTCTACCGTGCCAGCGAGCCGCAGGCGAGCTGGTGGCGAGCGTAGCGAGCGAAGTAGCGCGGGAGCGCACGGAAGCGGGCTAGGAGCGACGAAAGTCAAGGAAGCGTCGTCCCGGGAAGCCCAGGAGCCGAAGGCTCCCCACGCGCCGGAGGGCGCGTGGTAGCGAGGCCCGGAGGGGAGAGCGTCGCTAAGGGGCCGAAGGCCCCTCTTGATACGTTAGCACAACTCGACCAAGCCTCCCCCACTGCGGGCCGGGACAAGCTGGCCAATCGGGCGCGGGCGAAGTTCATCAGCTTTCCGCTCGCGATTGCATTGGCAGAACTTAGGTCCTCTCTGGAGAAGGGATATCGCAACAGCGTCTATTGTGCCGCCATTCTGGAGCAGGATGAGAGCGGCAAACTGCGGGGCCGCTACTGCGGCAATCGTTGGTGCTTGGTTTGTAACCGAGTGCGGATCGCTCGCGCCATCAACCGCTATCTACCCGCAATCAGTCAATGGTCGCGGCCCCATCTCGTCACTTTGACGCTTCCTAACGTGAAAGCGGACGATCTCGCGGCCACAATTGATTTGATGATTCGCGACATTGTTGCTATCGGCAGAGCAATTCGCAGAACGGACAAGCTCGTTCTTCGAGCTCTCCGAAAGCTGGAATGCACCTACAACCCAGAGCGGGATGACTACCATCCGCACTTTCACATTGCTGTTGAGGGAGCTGCTGCGGCCGAAGCAATCGTAGGGCGATGGCTTGCCCTCCACCCGGAGGCATCTCCCTCCGCCCAGGATGCCCGGCCGTGTGACGCAACCGCACTCCGCGAACTGTTCAAGTACTTCACCAAGCTGATTGCCAAGACCACAAGCAGTGGAGCCGGTCGCATGGTTGCTCCCGCTGAGGCACTCGATGTGATCTTTACCGCGATGGTTGGCCGCAGAGTCTTTCAGCCAATGGGATTCAAGGTCGCAACACCTCCAGCACACGACGAAGACGCAGAGGTCGGGGCAATGGGTGACACGACGGTGGCAAAAAGGCTGGGGGAAGCAGTCAACTGGGAATGGATGCAGTCACTGCATGATTGGATTGAACTTGAAACCGGGGAAATACTGTCGGGCTACACGCCGACTGAAACATACGTCGCTCTAGTTGCTACCGCCTCGAGACAGAGCTCGGCTAGTGAAGTGCCACCTGAAGCCCAGAAAGCAACGAGGGCCCCCGACAAAGAGGGCCCTTCCAAGAACTGACTCCGAATATCGGCTACGGCCAGCTACCGACCGAAGTCACGAGGTGAGTTGAAATAACCGACCGCATTGTCGATACGTCGGAACCGGATACGACCAAGTCTCCCGAAACTGTTACCGGCGGCTCAGCTACCGGCGCGCGCTCGGTGCTTACACTGAGAAGCACCTTACTGGCGGTTTCCAGAAGCTTGCGAATTTGTTCGTTCTGTTCAGGCGGCACTGTCAACTCCTTGAATGCTTCGACTGTAACACTAAGGCTCTCCTGGTCACGCTGTCAACATTACCGGGTCCTCCGCCAGCACGAGCAGTTTTGCGTACTCGATGACCGCAGGCATTAGCTGACGCAGCATGGGCGTAACCAAGGCTTCGAAGGTGGTTAGCGCCTCATCGTCTGGGCCCAAAAGGAGGGGCGAAGCGCAGTCAATATTGAGCACGCCGACCACTTGATCCTCAAGGGTAGAGCTTACTCCCACCACAGGAAAACTTGCAAAGCTCCTCACGAACGCCCCCCTGCCACTGTCGCTGAAATACTCTAGAACCTCCCTGCGGATATTCGCATCCTGTGCGAGCAGTGCCTCCTCGAGCTTCTCAGTGTGCCTTGTGTCGCGGAAGATGTTGCTGCGGTAGCGATCAACACAAACCGGAGCACCCGGTAGCACCAAGATCTTCCGCCGTTGATCGCCCTTCACATCTGGCACCGGCAGGGCAAACCCCCTAGCCAAGGAGTCAGTTGGCGCCGCGGAGTTCAATTTGGCGAGAGCTGGAGGCAAGTAAAGCACCGCAGCGAGGGAGCCAAGGTTTTCTGGATCGTGGAATCGCAGATAGCCCGCGAGAGGCGAACTGAAGTATGGTGCTTTGTCGCCACGCTGAACCAGTATCATTACGTTCGCGCCATACTCCTCCGCCTCGATAAGACCATTAAACTCAGCTGCCATTGTTGCGAAAAGCTCGAGCAAGTTCCTGAAGCCCTCCTCCATTGCCTTGACCATATCGGCCGCTTGCGCCTTATCGGGCGCACCCGAGCCAGAGTGCCTCGCGGAGACACGGAGGGCTGTAAGCGTAAGGTCGAAGGCATGGCCGTACTTAGTTACGGCGCTGCTAAATATCCTTGGATTCGGTGCTCGTGTGATCGCACGCCGAATAGCCTGGACCCGCTCATCTTCCTCGCGAGAGTCAGCGCTCAGACGGTAGTTCAGTGCAAATGTCCAAGCGAGCGCGGCCACCCAGAAGACTGTCCCAGGCAGATACAACGGGCCAGAGAAAGGATGCTTAAGGAATTGAGTCAATGAGGTCGCGATCTCTCGCGGCCATATTGCCAGCAGAACTCCCAACCCGAATGATCCGAATGCCACCATCTTTGCTGTGAAGCGCCAGCCTTCAAGCCAAGCGAATAGCCTTCGCAACCGACCTAAGACCTTCGCCCAAAGGTCACCCATATTGGCTTCTCCATCTGTACAGGCTCGCGCCATCCGCAGCTGAAATGCTCATTGGAGCGCACAAACGACAGACAGTCTTGAGGCACAGGGGCATGCGATTGCCTGCGAAGACCGGAGGCAGCTTGCGATGTCCCAAGGA
>JANNSD010000132.1:0-4123 GCA_031402225.1 Gemmatimonadota bacterium
GATCAACGTGGCAGCAGAGCAGGTGCGGTCGGTCGTCGAGCGCACGCCCGGCGCCGTCGACATCTCTCTCTCGAGCAAGGGGCAGCGGCCCGAGCTGACCGTGGACCTCGATCGCGGCCTGGCCGGCTCCCTCGGGCTCACGGTGGGACAGGTGGCGCAGTCGCTGCGACCAGCCTTCGCCGGCATTGATGCTGGCGACTGGGTCGATCCCAGTGGCGAGACGCGCGACGTGGTGGTGCGCCTGACGCCGGAGGCGCGTCAGCGCGCGGAAGATCTCCGGGCGTTGCCCATCGCGGTGCCGGGCAGCACCACGGCCGCACCTCGCACCGTACCGCTCGGCCAGGTGGTCAGGGTGCGTTCCGATCTCGGCCCGGCCGTCATCAACCACCTCGATCGCGACCTCGTGGTCAACGTCGAGTGGAACGTGCAGGGCCGCTCCACCGGCGAGGTCATGACCGACGTGCGCCGGGTGCTCGCGGGCGTGCAACTGCCGCCGGGCGTCACCTTCTCCGAAGGCGGCGACGCGGAGAACCAGAACGAGGTGTTCGGCTGCATCTTCCTCGCGCTGGGCGTGGCGGTGCTGCTGATGTACCTCATCCTGGTCATGCAGTTCGGCTCGTTCCTCGATCCCATGGCGATCCTCATGTCGCTGCCCCTGTCGCTCATCGGGGTGATGCTGGCACTCGCCGTCACCAAGCTCACGATAAACATCATGAGCCTCATTGGCGTCATCCTGCTCATGGGTATCGTCGCGAAGAACGCGATCCTGCTGGTGGACTTCGCGAAGTGGAGCCATGAGAAGGGCAATTCGATCCGCGATGCGCTGATCGAGGCGGGTGCGATCCGGCTCCGGCCCATCCTCATGACCACGTTCGCCCTTATTGCCGGCATGATCCCGGTGGCGATCGCGCGAGGGGAAGGCGCGCAATTCCGTCAGCCCCTGGGCGTTGCCGTCATCGGCGGAGTCCTGACGTCCACGCTGCTGACCCTGCTCGTCATCCCGACGGTCTATGAGATCTTCTACGACTGGAAGGAGGCGCTGATGCACCGGTTCGGGCGCAAACCGCAGGCGTCACTGACACCGGCCGGCGCGGGTGTCACGCCGGGCGCGGAGCAGCACTAGGACCCGGCCGGAGGGTCCACCACCAGAGGAATCCTCCGGCGCCCATCAGCGCGAGACACATGTACTGTGAGTGGGACAACAGCCCCGATGCACCTCCCGCGTCGGGGTCACGCAGGAACTCCACCACAAATCGCTGTGCACCGTAGACCACGCAGAACAACGCGGTCGTGCGCCCCACGTGGTCACGGTGCCGGTACCAGTACCAGCTGGTGACGAGGAACACCAGGAACGCGGTGGCAGCCATCAGCAGCGTATTGGGATGCACCGGCAGTGACCATTGGTCGGTGGGTTGCACCAGGCCCTGCTTCAGGTGCGCCGACCACGCCATGCTGCCTTGCGGGTAGCGGATACCCCAGGGCCATGCGGTGACCCGCCCGAAATCATCGCCCGTTATCCAGCAATTCACGCGACCAATCGCGTCGCCCAGCCCCGCCACACTCGTGCCGATGTCGAGCAGTCTCAGCGGCTGCAGGCCGCGCCACCGGGCATAGCCGGCCACGCCGAGTGCCGCTCCAAGATAGGCCCCCCAGGATGCGGTGCCCCTCGACCAGTCCACCAGTTCGGTGAAGCTCATCTCCCAGAAGCGGGTGCGCGTCACCAGGTAGAACAGGCGGGTGCCGATCAGGGCACCCAGCGCCCCCGCGAGAATCACCTCGAGAGCCATGTCCGTCGTCATCCCTGAGCGGCTGGACCGGCGGGTGAACACTGCGCCGAACGCAAGCAGGGTGACTCCATACAGGAGCCCTGGCCGCGGCACCAGGAAGGCGAGCCAGGGAAGGGGACCTTCCCGAAACCAGGAAACGAGCGCAGGATACATCCACGGACCCCGCTGACTGTCAGTGAGAAGACTTGAGGTGATCCGCCGTTAGATGGAAAACAGCGCGCCGTCTACTACCCAAGGAGGGATCCATGCCAATTGAACCCCGGAAACTGCGTCAGTCGCTCTACCTCTTCCTCTGCTTCCTCGGCCTCAGCCTGTTCATCACCGCATGCAGTTCGAGTTCCGATAGCTGTGGTTCCGGGTTCGAGGAAATCGATGGTGAGTGCGTCCCCAACACCACCGGCTAGTATCAGCCTGTACCTGCGCCCCTGGCCGCCAGGATCCGGCCCGGGTCGTTGGTGACGATCCCGTTCACGCCGCGCGCCCACAACCGCCGGGCGAGGGCGGGATCGTCGATTGTCCATACATGGACGCTCGCGCCGAGCTCGTGCGCGTTTGCCACGAACGTGCGCGTGGGAACGGGCAGCACGCCGCGATGCCGCCATGGAACGCTGTAGGCGGTACACCGCAGCTCGGGAATGCCGCGGAGTGGTGCCTGCCAGAGTCGCAGGATGTCCCTGGCCGACGCGCCCACCAGGAAGGGCGGCTGGCGGAACGCGTCCAGTGCATCGTCATGAGCCGATGCCACGACGACTCGCTCGGCGGCGTCCACCTTGAGCAGGATGCCGGCAATCCCTTCCTGCGCCTCCGGCTCCTTCACCTCGAGCAGGATCTGCAGCGGAATCTCCCGCAGCACCTGCTCCAGGCTTGGCACCCCGACGGTGGTGCCGACACGAATGATGGCCAGCTCCTCCGCCGTTCGCGAGGCAACGGGCCCGCGCGCCGTCGTGGTGCGGTTCAGGGTCGCGTCGTGGATCACGACGGGCGTGCCGTCGCGCGCCAGCCGCACATCCAGTTCGATGGCATCGGCGCCCACCTCCACCGCCCGCCGGAACGCCGCCATGGTGTTCTCCGGCTGCTCAGCGGACGCGCCACGATGGGCGATGACGAGCCGCGCGGTGGGGTCGATGAGGCGGTTCAGAAGCCCGCCGCTGCTCCGTATCGACGCACGATGTCCGCCGCTGACTCGATGGCACCGATGCCGTCAACACTCTTGCCCGCCTGCCAGTAGTCGCTCGATGAGCCGCCGTGCAGTGACGCCTGCTTGAGGCGCATCGCGGAACGCACCGCGTAGATGGTTCGCATGAGGTGCTTGGTGCGCCGGCCCTTGAGCATCATCCGCGCAACCGGCCCAGCCCGGGTGCCGATGCGCTGCACGTATGGCGTGTTGATCACGGCGAGGGGCACCCCGGTGACCCGCTCGGTAAGGACAATGTCATCGCCGGTGGCCCGGATGAGCGCGTCCTTGTAGCTCCGGTGCGCGGTACACTCTGTGGTGGCAATGAAGCGGGTGCCGAGCTGTACGCCGTCGTATCCCAGGGCGAGCAGCCGGGCGAACTCGCGCTCGTCGCCGACACCACCGGCCGCGACAACGGGGCGCCCCAGCGGCCGCAGGGTGTCGAGCAGTACCTCCGCGGGCACGCGTCCCGCATGGCCGCCAGCGCGGCTGTTCACTGCAATCAGCCCGTCAGCACCGTTGTCGAGCGCCTTCCGGGCCCACTTCTCCTCCGTCACGTCGTGGTACACATGGCCACCGGCGGCGTGGGCCAGTTCAGCCACCCAGCGCGGGTTGCCGAGCGACGTGACAAAGAAGCGGACGCCACCCTCGATCGACTGCTCCACCCACTCGCGCATCCGTCGCATGTAGAGCTTCGATGATGTCTCGAGAATGACGTTTATGCCCACTGGCCTCGAGGTGAGCGAGCGAATGAGGGCCATTCCCTCCGCGAAACCGTGGCCGTGCACGTACACCAGCGCCATCGGCTGGACGATGCCGATGCCGCCCGCTTCCGATACTGCGGCTACGAGCTCGGGATTGCTGCAGGGGTACATCGCACCGCAGATCAGGGGGACCTGGATCCCGGCGTCGCGCGTGAGCGCGGTCTCAGGCATGCGAGGGCGCCTCGACCGGCCGGATGAGCCACCGGACCTCGGCGCGGGCGACGACCTCGCCCGAAGCGTGCATCACGTCGGCGGTTACGGTCACGGTCTCCTCGATGCCGGACGGCGCGGGACAACGGCATTCGGCCGTCAGGGTGCCGCGCGCCTTCTTCAGGTACTCGACGCCGATGTGGACCACGATGCCCCTGGCGTTCCCCGGCAGGCTCGTCAGCATGGCC
>JANNSD010000133.1:0-4120 GCA_031402225.1 Gemmatimonadota bacterium
GATCAACGTGGCAGCAGAGCAGGTGCGGTCGGTCGTCGAGCGCACGCCCGGCGCCGTCGACATCTCTCTCTCGAGCAAGGGGCAGCGGCCCGAGCTGACCGTGGACCTCGATCGCGGCCTGGCCGGCTCCCTCGGGCTCACCGTGGGACAGGTGGCGCAGTCGCTGCGCCCGGCATTCGCCGGCATTGACGCCGGTGACTGGGTCGACCCAAGCGGTGAGACGCGTGACGTGGTGGTGCGCCTCTCGCCTGACGCGCGCCAGCGCGCCGAAGATCTGCGGCAACTGCCTATCGCGGTGCCAGGCAGCACCACCGCCGCACCGCGCACCGTGCCACTCGGCCAGGTGGTGAAGGTACATTCCGATCTCGGCCCGGCGGTCATCAACCACCTCGATCGCGACCTCGTCGTGAACGTCGAATGGAACGTGCAGGGCCGCTCCACCGGCGAGGTGATGACCGACGTACGGCGGGTGCTGGCAGGCGTGCAACTGCCCCCGGGCGTTACGTTCTCGGAAGGCGGCGACGCGGAGAACCAGAGCGAGGTGTTCGGTAGCATCTTCCTCGCGCTGGGCGTGGCGGTGCTACTGATGTACCTGATCCTGGTGATGCAGTTCGGGTCGTTCCTCGACCCGATGGCGATCCTCATGTCGCTGCCCCTGTCGCTCATCGGGGTGATGCTGGCACTTGCCGTCACCAAGCTCACGATCAACATCATGAGCCTGATCGGCGTCATCCTGCTCATGGGTATCGTCGCGAAGAACGCGATCCTGCTGGTGGACTTCGCGAAGTGGAGCCATGAGAAGGGCAATTCAATCCGTGATGCGCTGATCGAGGCGGGTGCCATCCGGCTCCGCCCGATCCTCATGACCACGTTCGCCCTCATTGCCGGCATGATCCCGGTGGCGATCGCGCGGGGTGAAGGCGCACAATTTCGTCAGCCGCTGGGCGTGGCCGTGATCGGCGGAGTCCTGACGTCTACCCTGCTGACCCTGCTCGTCATCCCGACGGTCTACGAGATCTTCTACGACTGGAAGGAGGCGCTGATGCACCGGTTCGGGCGCAAGCCGCAGGCGTCACTGACCCCGGCCGGCGCGGGAGCTACGCCGGGCGCGGAGCAGCACTAGCACCGGGCCGGAGGGTCCACCACCACAAGACCGCTCCGGCAGCCACGAGCACGAGGCACATGTACTGCGAGTGCGACAAAAGCCCCGATGCACCTCCCGCATCGGGGTCACGCAGGAACTCCACCACAAATCGCTGCGCACCATAGACCACGCAAAACAATGCGGTGGTGCGCCCCACCTGGTCGCGGTGCCGGTACCAGTACCAGCTGGTAACGAGGAACACCAGGAACGCGGTGGTAGCCATCAGCAGCGTATTGGGATGCACCGGCAGCGACCACTGGTCGGCCGGCTGCACCAGGCCCCGCCTCAGGTGCGCCGACCACGCCATGCTCCCCTGGGGGTACCGGATTCCCCAGGGCCAGACGGTAACCCGCCCGAAGTCGTCGCCCGTTATCCAGCAGTTCACGCGGCCGATCGCGTCTCCCAGCCCCGCTACGCTCGTCCCGATGTCGATCAAGCGCAGTGGCCGCAGTTTTCGCCATAGGGCGTAGCCGCTCAGGCCGAGGGCCGCGCCGAGGTACACTCCCCAGGAGGCGGTGCCTTTCGACCAGTCCAGCAGTTCCGGCAGGCTCAATTCCCAGAAGCGCGTGCGCGTCACGACGTAGAACAGGCGGGTGCCGACCAGCGCCCCCAGTGCTGCGGCGAGGATCGCCTCGAGCGCCGTGTCCGCCGTGAGCCCCGAACGGATGGCCCGCCGCGTGAAGAGCGCGCCGCAGGCCATGAACGTGACCGCATAGAGCAGCCCCGGCCGGGGCACCAGGAACGCGAGCCAGGGAAGCAGGCCTTCCCGAAACCAGGAAACGAGCGCAGGATACATTGACGGACCCCCTTGACTGTCAGTGAGAATACTTGAGGTGATCCGCCGTTAGATGGGAAACAACGCTCCGTCCACTGCTTCAAGGGGGAATCCATGCCAATCGAATTCCGGAAACTGCGCCAGTCGCTCTACCTCTTCCTCTGCTTCCTCGGTCTCAGCCTTCTCGTCAGCGCCTGCGGCTCGAGCTCCGACTGTGGTTCCGGGTTCGAGGATATCGATGGCGAGTGTGTCCCCATCACCACCGGTTAGCACCAGCAAGTACGTGAACCCTGGCTGCCAGGATCCGGCCCGGGGCGTTGGTGACGATCCCGTTCACGCCGCGCGCCCACAGGTGCTGGGCGAGGGCGGGATCGTCAACCGTCCACACATGCACGCTCGCGCCGAGCGCGTGCGCATTCGCCACGAACCGGCGCGTCGGCACCGGCAGCACGCCCCGGTGCCGCCAGGGAACACTATAGGCGACACACCGAAGCTCGGGCAGGCCACGCAGTGGCGCAAGCCAGAGACGGAGGATGTCGCGGGCCGACGCACCCACCAGGAACGGTGGCCGCCGGAACGCATCGAGCGCCTCGTCGTGCGCCGACGCCACGACGACGCGGTCAGTAGCGTCTGTCTTGAGGAGGATCCCGGCGACCGCCTCCTGGGCCTCCGGTTCCTTGACCTCGAGCAGGATCGGCAGGGCGATCTCCCGGAGCACCTGCTCCAGGCTCGGCACGCCGGTGGTGCTGCCTACCTGGATGGCGGCAAGTTCCTCCACGGTGTACGAAGCGACGGGCCCGCGCGCCGACGTGGTACGGTCGAGCATCGCGTCGTGGATCACCACTGGCGTGCCGTCGCGAGCCAGTCGCACGTCGAGTTCGATCGCATCAGCGCCCACGTCCAGGGCCCGCCGGAACGCCGCCATCGTGTTCTCCGGCTGCTCGGCCGACGCGCCCCGGTGCGCGATGACCAGCCGCGCCGTGGGATCAATGAGCCGGTTCAGAAGCCCGCCGCCGCCCCGTAACGCCGCACGATGTCTGCCGCCGACTCAATGGCGCTGATCCCGTCGACGCTCTTGCCGGCCTGCCAGTAGTCGCTGGACGAGCCGCCGTGGAGCGAGGCCTGCTTCAGGCGCATGGCCGAGCGGACCGCGTAGATCGTGCGCATGAGATGCTTGGTGCGCCGCCCCTGAAGCATCATCCGGGCAATCGGTCCGGCCCGGGTGCCGATGCGCTGCACGTAGGGCGTATTGATCACGGCGAGTGGGACACCGGTGACGCGCTCCGTGAGCACGATGTCGCTGCCCGAGGCGCGAACGAGTGCGTCCTTGTAGCTCTGGTGCGCGCTGCATTCGCTGGTGGCGATGAAGCGAGTGCCGAGTTGCACGCCGTCGTATCCGAGCGAGAGGAGCCTGGTGAACTCGTGCTCATCGCCCACACCACCCGCCGCCACAACGGGGCGACCCAGCGGCCGCAGGGTCGTGAGTAGCTGCTCCGCCGTCAGGTGCCCGGCGTGGCCGCCGGCGCGGCTGTTCACCCCGATCAACCCGTCGGCGCCATTGTCGAGCGCCTTGCGCGCCCACTTTTCCTCGGTCACGTCGTGGTAGACCTTGCCGCCCGCCGCATGCGCCAGCTCGGCCACCCAGCGCGGATTGCCGAGCGAGGTGACGAAGAAGCGCACCCCGACCTCGATCGACTGTTCCACCCACGTACGCATCCGCCGCATGTAGAGCTTCGAGGACGTCTCGAGGATGACGTTCATGCCGACCGGCTTCGACGTCAGCGATCGGATCAGCGCCATCCCCTGTGCGAAGTCGTGCCCATGCACGTAGACCAGCGACATGGGCTGCACGATGCCGATGCCACCCGCCTCCGACACCGCCGCCACGAGTTCGGGATTGCTGCAGGGATACATGGCACCGCAGATCAGCGGGATCCGGATTCCGGCATCGCGTGTCAGTGCCGTCTCAGGCATGGGAGGGTGCCTCGACCGGCCGGATGAGCCACCGGACCTCGGCGCGGGCGACGACCTCGCCCGAAGCGTTCATCACGTCGGCGGTCACGGTCACGGTCTCCTCGATGCCGGACGGCGCGGGACAACGGCATTCGGCCGTCAGGGTGCCGCGCGCCTTCTTCAGGTACTCGACGCCGATGTGGACCACGATGCCCCTGGCGTTCCCCGGCAGGCTCGTCAGCATGGCC
>JANNSD010000134.1:0-10778 GCA_031402225.1 Gemmatimonadota bacterium
CCACCCGCGGATCGCGCACCTCGCGCAGCAGGGCGTCGGTCACGACCTGGCGGATGGTCTCGCCGACTTGCTCTGGACGACGAGACGACTTCATCTGCCTCCAGTCGGCAGTCGGCAGTCGGCAGTCGGCAGAGAGTCGTCTGTCTCCATAAACTGCTGGCTGATGACTGACTGACGACTGGTGACTGACGACTGCCCACACTTCAACGCCATACTATCTCCGACTCCATCACCCTCACCCCATCCGTTTCCTCGATGATGCGATCGGCGGCGCGCAACTCGCCTTCCACCACCGACCGGTCACTTCCAATCGCGGCACAGGCCAACCCGGCACGCTGCCACAAGTCCTGATGGTCCACTTCCGCCACCGAGAGATTGACCCTGCGCAGGGCCGTCACCAGGGGCTTGAGCCGACTGCGCTTGTCCTTGAGCGACAGGCAGCCCTCGAGGTGGAGGTCCCAGGTGGTGACGGCGACGTGCATGGTCGTGAGTCGTGGGTCGTGAGTCGTGAGTCGTCAAAGCTACTTCTCACGACTCGTGCTCACGACCGTCAGTTCGCCCCCGCCGCCGCGCTGGCCTGCAACGTCCGCTTCACCTCATCCATCCGGAACGCCTCGATCCGGTCGCCGACCTTGAGGTCGTTGAAGTTCTCGATGGACAAGCCGCACTCGAGCCCCTCGCGCACTTCCTTGGCGTCGTCCTTGAAGCGCTTGAGGCTGGAGAGCTGGCCGGTATAGATGACCACGCCATCGCGCGTGACGCGGGCCTTGCCGGTGCGCTGCATCATGCCGCTGCGCACCATGCACCCGGCGACCGTGCCGACCTTGCTGACCTTGAACAGGTCGAGCACCTCCGCCTCGCCGAGGATGGTTTCCTTCTCCTCGGGCTTGAGCAGGCCCTCGAGCGCATTGCGGACATCTTCCACCGCCTCGTAGATGATGCGGTAGGTGCGCACATCCACCGACTCGCGCTCGGCGGCGGTGCGGGCGTTGGAGTCGGGCCGCACGTGGAAGCCGAGAATGATGGCGCCGGACGCCTTGGCGAGCAGCACGTCGCTCTCGGTGATGGCGCCGACACCGCGGTGGATGACCTCCACCCGGACCTCGCTGGTGCTGAGCTGGGCCAGGGCGTCGGCGAGCGCTTCGGCCGGGCCGCCCTGGTCGGCCTTGATGATGATGCGGAGCTGGGTGACGGCGCCTTCCTTGAGCTGCCGGCTGAAGTCCTCGAGACTGGAGGCCTTCTGGGTGCGACGGCTCTGGGCCTCGCGCTCGAGCCGCTGGCGGCGCTGCGCGATATCGCGGGCCTCCACCGCGTCGGCCACGACCCCGAAGGAGTCACCGGCGGACGGCACACCCTCGAAGCCCAAAATCTGCACCGGGTACGAGGGAGCCACTTCCTTGACCTGGCGCCCGCGCTCGTCGAAGAGCGCGCGCACGCGGCCGGAGAACTTGCCGCAGATGAAGTTGTCACCGACATGCAGGGTGCCCTTCTGGACCAGGATCGTGGCCAGGGGGCCCTTGCCCGGATCGAGCGTGGCCTCGAGCACGGAGCCGTGGGCCCGCATGCCGGCGTTGGCCTTGAGGTCCAGGATTTCGGCCTGCAGGAGGATCTGCTCGAGCAGCTGCTCGATGCCGACGCCCTTCTTCGCCGAGATCTCGGCGGACAGCGTGTTGCCACCGAATTCCTCCAGCACGACGTTGTGCTGCAGGAGGTCCTGCTTCACCTTGGCGATGTTCGCCGTGGGAAGGTCGATCTTGTTGATGGCCACGATGATCGGCACGCCGGCGTTCTTCGCGTGGCTGATCGCCTCGATGGTCTGCGGCATGACCTGGTCGTCGGCGGCCACCACGAGGATGACGATGTCGGTCACCTGGGCACCGCGGGCACGCATGGCGGTAAAGGCCTGGTGACCGGGGGTGTCGAGGAAGGTGATGGAGCGGCCATCGGGCAGGTCGACATGATACGCGCCGATATGCTGGGTGATGCCGCCGGCTTCACCGGCCACCACGTTCGCCTTGCGGACGTAGTCGAGCAGCGAGGTCTTGCCGTGGTCGACGTGGCCCATGATGGTGACGACGGGCGGACGCGGCACACGATCCTCGACCTTGTCCTCTTCCTCGACGATGCCTGCCTCGGCGGCGTAGGCATCTTCCTTCACGGCCAGGAAGCCGAACTCGGACGCAATGAGCTCGATCTGGTCGAAGTCGAGGCGCTGGTTCACCGTCACCATCAGGCCCAGTTCCTTGAAGGCGAACTGGACGATCTGGGTGGCGGGGATCTTCATGAGTCCCGCGAGCTCGCTCACCGAGATGAACTCGTTGACGCGAACGATGGTCTTCTCGCGCTCCTTCTCCTCGGCCATTTCACCGGCGCGGAGCTGCTGATAGCTCGGACCATCGGCGCGGCGCACCTTCTTGCCGGCGCTGCCCTTGAGGCCCTGCAGGGTCTTCTCGATGTTCGCCTGCACCGCATCACGATCGACCTGTGAGCGCCGACCCTTCTTGCCCTTCTTGCCCCCACGGCCACCGGCACCGCCCTGGCTGGAATCGGAGGTACTCGGCGCCGGCGCCGGCGGACCACCGCTGCCACTGCGACTCGGCGCGGGACGCTCGGAGGTGAAGCTGCTGCTGAACACGGGCTTGGGCCCGCGCGGGCGATCGCCGGGGGTGCGCGACTGGCCGCGATCATTGCTCGGCTGGGACGGCGCGGGGCGCTGCACGCGGGGCGGAATGAACGGTGCGCGCGCGGGAGGCGCGGCGCCGTCGGTGGAGGCTGCCGGCATGACCGGGACAGACGGCCGGAAGAGCGGCGCCGTGGACGGCGTGGCCTCGTCGTCGCTGCCGGACTCGGCCGGCGGCAGGTCCTTGAAGAGCTGGCGGGCACGCTCCTCGAGCGAGAGCGCGGGGACCACCGGCTCGGGCTCGATGGCGGCGCGCTCGAGCTCAAACATGGCAACGCGCTTCTCTTCCTCTTCGCGCTCGGCCTGATGCGCGGCCTCGACCACCGCGACCTCAGCCGCGGTGCGACGACGCTTGGACGGCTTCGAGGCATCGGCTTCGGGCGCCGGCGCCACCGCCGGCGTCTCCGTGGCGGTCTTCGCCTTGCGGCGCGCCTTCTTCGGCTTGTCCTCTTCGTGCTGCTTCCGCTTTTCCCGCTCCCAGCGGACGCGCACGGCGGACACCTGATCGCCCTCGAGCGCAGACATGTGGCTGCGGACGAAGATGTTCATGTCCTTGAGCATCGCGAGCAACTGCTCGGATGAGACGCCGAACTCAGCGGCGAGATCATGCACTCGACTCTTGACCACTCACTCCTCCATTACTGGCCCGCCGACCCGACGTTCATTACGCCGCTGGCCAACGCGCGATCACTTACACCCACCGCCTGCACGGGCGGCCGGCCCAGCGCCCGGCCGAGTTCATCGGCGACGGGTCCCACGATGACCGGCAGCCCCTTGCCGCGAGCGAGCCGGGTGACCTTTTCCTCTGCCCTCGGACCAGCGTCGCTCGCCATGACGACGAGATAGCACTTGCCCGCCTTGATCGCGGAACGCACCGCGTCCACTCCGACGATCAGGTTTCCTGCCCGACGCCCCAGGCCCAAGAGGCCCAGGAGCGGGGTCACGCCGAGGGCGCCTCGTCCACGCTTTCCTCGGCGGTCAGTTCCTGCAGGAACGACATCAGTTGCTCCGTCAGCTCGGGCGTCATGCCTGCCAGCTTGGCGGTTTCTTCCTGTTCCAGGTCGAGCACGTCGCTCAGCGTGTTGTAGCCGGCGGCGCCCAGCACCGTGACCAGGTCGGGCGAGAGACCCTTGAGCTCGGTGAGCGGCACCTTGGTGGCGGCTTCATCTTCGGGCGGCAGCGGGGCGAACAGCGGGCCCTCACCGCCGCGCTCCAGCCATTCGCGGCTGGAGTAGAGGTCGATCTTCCAGCCGGTCAACTCGGATGCGAGGCGCACGTTTTGCCCGTTCCGGCCGATGGCGAGGGAAAGCTGGTCCTCGTCGACGACGGCCTGGATGGTCTTGGCATCGGGCACCGCGAACACCTTGGCGACGCGGGCCGGGGCCAGCGCCAGGCGAGCGAAGCGCTCCGGATCGGGTGACCAGGGCACGATGTCGATGCGCTCGCCGCCCAGCTCGTTGACGACGGACTGCACGCGGGAGCCCTTGAGCCCGACGCAGGCGCCCACGGGATCGATGGCGTCGTCGCGGGATACCACGGCGACCTTGGTGCGACTGCCCACTTCGCGGGCGATGGCGCGAATTTCGACGACGCCCTGCTGGACTTCGGGCACCTCGAGCTTGAAGAGCGCCTTCACGAAGAGCGGGTCGCCCCGGGACAGGATGAGGCGCGGTCCCTTGGGCGTCTCCTCCAGGCGCTTGAGCACAGCGCGAATGGTGTCGCCCTGGTGGAAGTGCTCGCGGTGATTCTGCTCGCGATACGGGATGATGGCTTCCGCCTCGCGGAACTTGTTGAGCATGATGACGAGCTTGCCGCGCTCGATCTGCTGCACTTCACCGGAGAGGAGGTCGCCGACCTTGCTGGCGAACTCGTCGCGGATGCGCATGCGCTCGCCTTCGCGGACGCGCTGGATGATGCGCTGCTTCGCCGCCTGCACCGCGAGCCGGCCGAAGGCGGCGAAGGGGACGTCCTCCTCGAGCATGTCACCCACCTGGAAGCTCTCGTCCTCGTAGCGCGCCTCTTCCAGCGGGATCTGCCAGGAGGGGTCCTCGACGACCTCGACCACCTGGCGCAGCCGGACGATGCGGATGGAGCCCTGCAGTTCATCTACCGTCAACTCGAACTTGACGTTCGGGCCGTAGCGGCGGATGAGGGCAGCCTGAATTCCGTCGCGCAGCATGTCGAGCAACTCCGCGCGATCGAGCTGCTTGGCGGAAGTGAGCTCGCGAATGGCGGCAAGGACTTCGGGTGAACCAGCCATGTTTGTCTCCCAGCGGTTGCAGCGCGATGGCGCTGCTATCGATTTTTCTTCTTCGGTTGCGGCGCCGGCCAGTCGTAGGCCAGCGTGGCGCTCCGGATATCCGCGAGCCTGATGGTGGCGTCCTCGCCCGTCGGCAGGCGAAGGACCACGGTGTCGTCGGTCGGCACCGCAACGATCTCGGCGACCGGCCGGCCCTGCATTCGGGCCACGTGCACGGTGACGCGGCGGCCGATGTAGCGTCTCCAGTGTCCGGGGAATCGCACGGGCCGTTCTACCCCGGGCGAGGAGACTTCGAGTACATAGCGCGGACCGACGAGCGCGGCCGACTCCAGTGCCGCCTCGATGGCCCGGCTGAGCCGGGCACATTCTTCGGTGGAGATGCCGTGGCCGGGCGTGGCATCGGGCCGGTCGGCGCGGATGCTGAGCATCGGGCGGGCGGCCTCTCCGCTACGCCGCAGGTCCACCAGCTCGAACCCCGCGCCCTCCACCACACTGCACACGAGATCGAGGAGGGGGTCGGACATGGCGCTCCGGCGAGTCGAAAAAAAACGTGGGGGAACCCTCCCCCACGTCGTCGGTCGGCGAACAGAAATCGACTCCCGGCAACACCACCCTGCCCACCACAGGAACAGAAGATAGCCCGCGCCTTGGTGCGGAGCAAGGCTGACAGGGAAGCGGGACTGCGTGAGGAGGAAGGGCAACAGCGGGAGGAGGAACCGAAACAGCGTGAGGCGGCTTTATGGAAGAGCCCCGAGATAGGCGACCATGCGGCCGTCCCTGCCGCCCGACTTGCGGTGGGAGAAGAAGGTGTCATTGTCGCGGGCGCTGCACCATTCGGAAACCGTGATATCCGTAATTCCGGACTTGCGGGCCTGCTCGGCGAGAATGGAACGCAGATCGGCGTGCCAGGGACCCTTCCCTTCGATGGGAAGTCCGAGGCCTTCCATGACTTCAGAACCAACTTCATATTCGTCGCCTGAAATCCCTACACCACAATGCATTATCATGTCGAACGGTTCGCAACGAACTCGGCTCGACAGAATTTCCACACCGCGCTCCAGAATGCCAGCAGCGGTGCCCCGCCAGCCCGCATGAAGCAGTGCGATGCCACCGTGGCGCGGGGCAGCGAGGTAGACCGGTATGCAGTCAGCGACAGTGACAGCGAGCATCAATCCTGACTTGTCGGTGGCGTGCCCATCGACACCATCGAGGATGGTCCAGCCGAAGCCGACGTCGTGCCAGGCAACGCGGTCGCCGTGCACCTGATGGCCCATCGCGGTGGCGCCGAGACAGCCCTCGGCGGTGCGGAGGGCCTTCCAGCGGGTCATGACGTCGCCCACGGGCTGCTGGGACCAGAGACCGAGGTCGTAGGGCACGGGGCCGGCGCCGCGGGCGGTGATGCCTGCCACCAGACCGTACTTCTGGCGCCAGGTGGGGATCTCGAAGCGAGGGACGGGTCCGGGGAGGGGAGTTTCCCGGAGCGTGGAGGTCGTGAGTCGTGAGTCGTGAGTCGTGGCCATCAGTCGTCGAGGCGTTCAATGTCGGCGCCGAGTGCCCTCAAGCGCTCGTCGATCTTCTCGTAGCCACGCTCGATCTGACCGACGTTGTGAATGGTGCTGGTGCCCTCGGCACAGAGGGCGGCCAAGACCATGGCCATGCCGGCGCGGATATCGGGCGACTCGACGGTGCCGCCCTTGAGGGGCGAGGGGCCGGAGATGACGGCGCGATGGGGATCGCAGAGGACAATACGGGCGCCCATGCCGATGAGCTTGTCGACGAAGAAGAGGCGGGACTCGAACATCTTCTCGAAGACGAGGAGCATGCCCTCGCACTGGGTGGCGGCCACGATGGTGGTGGACATGGTATCGGCGGGGAACGCCGGCCAGGGGCCGTCCTCGAGCTTGGGCACGTGGCCGCCAAGATCAGGGCGGATCCGGCGCTCCTGATTGGCGTCCACGTACAGCGTGTGGCCATCGAGTCGTGGGCGAATACCGAGTCGCTCGAATCCGAGGAGCGTGGCCCGGAGATCATCGCCGCGGACGCCCTCAATGGTGATGTCGCCGTTGGTGACGGCGGCGAGCCCGATGAAGCTGCCGATCTCGATGTGGTCGGGGCCGATCGCGTAGCGCGCACCGGTGAGCGGGCGTCCGCCCTCGATGACGTAGACGTTGCTGCCGACGCCATCGATGTGTGCCCCGAGGGTGTTGAGGAAGAGGGCGAGATCCTGCACGTGGGGCTCGGCGGCGGCGTTGCGGAGCACGGTACGGCCCTTCGCGGCCACGGCGGCCATCAGGGCGTTCTCGGTGCCGGTGACGCTGGGCTCGTCGAGGAAGATGTCGGTGCCGATCAGCGCCTTCGCTTCGACGGTGTAGTCGGCACCGACGCGCACTTCGGCACCCAACTGCTCCAGGGCCAGAAAGTGGGTGTCGACGCGTCGGCGACCGATGACGTCACCCCCGGGGGGCGGCAGGGTGACACGCCCGAAGCGGGCGAGCATGGGGCCGGCCAGGAGGATCGAGGCGCGGATCCGGGCGCAGAGGTGCGGATCGAGCGGCTTGGCCTGGACGCCCTTGGTATCGATGCGAACGGCGTTGGGGCCGACCCATTCGACGCTCGCGCCCAGGTGCGCCAGCAGCTCGAGCATGCTCTCCACATCGCGGATGCGGGGGACGTTCTCGAGCTCGCAGGGCCCGTCGGCGAGCAACGTGGCGGCGAGGATGGGCAGGGCGGCATTCTTGTTACCTGCGGGGCGGATGGTGCCCTTGAGGGCGCGACCGCCGCGGACCTTGTATCGAAGTGGCATGGGGGAACAGTACCAGCGCGTTCGGGGGCGTCAAGCACAGGCTGCACTTGCGATTGGGCGCCCGCCGTCGATGTTTAGGCATGCTGCTGCAATCGCAGGACACCCAGGCCTGGGTCGGGCCGACCATGGCGATCTCCCTCGCCATCATTGCGTTCGCCTTCGCCATTATCGGCATCGTGACGGCCGCACTCGGCCTGGCCATCTGGAAACAGCTCAAGGACGTGCGGGGCCAGATGGCAGGAGTGCAGGACGACCTGCAGCGCACGATGAAATCGATCCGGAAGGGTGCCAAGGACATCCGGGGCGTCACGGCGCTGGTGCACGAGCAGGTGGCGGGTTTCGCCAGCACCGGCGAGGAGCTGCGGGGCAAGGTGCTCGACGCCGCTGATCATGTGCAGGTGCGGCTGCAGGACATCGAGGCGCTGTACGACGTGGTGTACGAGGAAGTGGCCGACACGGCGCTGGACGTTGCCGCGGGCGTGCGGACCTTCAAGCGCAACCCGATCCTGCGTACGGTGCGCCGGTTCCTGAGCCGCTGAGGGTGACCTTCCGGGTCTTCCTTGCACTCGGTGTCGTAGCGCTGGTCGCGGTCTGCTTCCCTGAATCGGCGCACGCGTGGACGCCGGGCACACATGTCTATCTCGGCGAATCACTGCTCGCCAATCTGCACCTGCTTCCTGCGGCTACGGCCGAACTGCTTCGCGCCTTCCCGTTCGATTTTCTCTACGGCAACATCGCGGCTGACTCCTCCATCGCGAAGAAGTACGCGCCGGTGGGGCGGCATTGTCACTACTGGCACGTGGGACAGGAGATCCACGACGAGGCGCGCACCGATTCGCTGCGCGCGTTCGGGCTGGGCTACCTGTGTCATCTCGCGGCCGATACCGTCGCGCACAATTACTTCGTGCCGAGACAGCTGGTGCTGACGGCGAGTACGGCGTCGGTGGGGCATGCGTACTGGGAGAGCCGGGTGGAGACGCACCTCGGTGCGGCGTATGCGCGGGCGGCGAAGGAACTGATCCAGGGGGACACGAGCCAGGCGGACCGGCACCTGGCGCAGATCATCTCACCGACGCTGTTCAGCGTGGGGACGAACCGGAGATTGTTCAAGGGACTGGTGCACCTGGCAGAGACGCGCGGGTTCCAGAGCGGGCTCAAGGCGGCGGTGGGGCGGAGCCGGTGGTCGCTGACGGATGTGGACGTGGAGCGGCACCTGGGGCTGTCGTACGACTACATGATTGACTTGCTGGCGAACGAGACGCCGGTGCCGAGACGACTGGATCCGTCGGGTGAGCAACCGCTGCATGTGGCGAAGACGGTGCGGCGTCAGGTGCTGCAGGAGGGCGGGAAGACGCGTCCGAGCCGGCTGCTGGGGGCGGCGGATGAGCATTTCGGGTTGCCGGGCGCGGTGCTCACGTGGTGGCTGGAGCGGGTGCGGCCGTTGCCGTGGAAGACGCCGGCTCCGGCGCGGGAGCGGAGGCGTGAGGCGTGAGGCGTGAGGCGTGAGGCGTGAGGCGTGAGGCGTGAGGCGTGAGGCGTGAAGCTACAGATCAACTCCTACGCCGAACAACAGTTCCGGATCGAAGCCCGACCCGCCGAAGGCGTTATCCATCCAGATATTTGCCTGGAGCAGGAACCTGACCTGGGAGAATGGCCCTACCTCCAGTCCCAGTCCCCCGCCGTAGCTGATGCCTGTTGGCGAGTCGGTGATCCCCCAGAATTCCTCGGGAAAATCCGGCGGCCGGCCCAGGTAGGTGAGCCCGCTCACGTGATTCACCCCGAGCAGGCCGCGCACCGACACCGCTGCCTTCTTCACGGGCGTGGCCGCTAACTCCGCCATCACTCCGATTCGCCAGAATTGCACATCGCTGCCGGGGGCGATCCAGTCCCTTTGCAACTCACCGATGTGCGCGGTGCTTCCCATGATTCCGATCCGAAACGCCGGCGTCACGAAGTAGCGGGCCTGGATGCCGAAGGTGAAGTACGCCTTGTCCCCACCGGCATCGTACTGCAGGGCTCCCACCACGGCGGCAAGGTTGAACGACTGGGCGGTGCCGACCGTCGGAGCTGACGCGAGAAGGAATGCGGCGGCCAGACACCATGCGCATACGCGGTACCGAACGCGAGCAAGCGGGCGACTCATAAGGACCCCCTGGAGAGGTGGTCTGCTGCGATGGGCTGGGATCAAGGAACGGTACCACGTCCGTACGGGGTAACCGCAACATGGGCCGTTTGGCCCATGCGGTCGGTACGAGCGGCAAATGTCCTGAAGCCCGGACGCTTCAGGACGTGCGAAGGGGAATGAGGGCGGCCTGTGCCCTCTTAGTGGGAAATCATCCGGAGAGCTTCGCCTGCAACACCGGCTGCACCGCCTTGGGATCGGCCTTGCCGCCGCTCTTCTTCATGACCTGACCCACCAGAAACCCAATCAGCTTCGCTTCCCCGCCCTTGAACCGGGCCACCTCGCCAGGATGCGCGGCAAGGACCTCATCGACCCACTTTCCCACCTGGCCTGAATCGCTCACCTGCACGAGACCGAGGCGGTTGGCGATATCAGCCGGTGCTTCGCTGGTGGTGAGCAGCTCAGCGTAGACCGTCTTTGCCGCCTGCTTGCTGACGGTGCCGGCCTTCACCAGGCCGATGAGCGCCGCGAGACGATCGGGTGTGACGGGGAAGGTGCCGCTGTCGTTGTAGACGGTGAGCACCGTCTCCAGGATCCAGTCGGCGGCGGCCTTGGGCTCAGCGCCCGCCTTGACCGTCTCCTCGAAGAAGTGCGCCACGGGCTGCTCCAGCGTCAGCGTGGCGGCATGGTACACCGGCAGGCCGTGCTCGCTGGTGAAGCGCGCACGCTTGGCCTCGGGAAGCTCGGGCAGCGTCGCGCGCTGCTCGTCGATCCAGCTCTGCTCCAGCACGAGCGGCGGGAGATCGGGATCGGGGAAGTAGCGGTAGTCGTGGCTCTCTTCCTTCGAGCGGAGCGCCTTGGTAGTGCCGGTATTCGCGTTGTACAGGCGCGTCTCCTGGGGAATGCGGCCACC
>JANNSD010000135.1:0-6199 GCA_031402225.1 Gemmatimonadota bacterium
TGGACCAGTCCCGCCGAGATGAACTCGCGGAAACCCTTGCCCAGCTTGCTCACCAGTGAGCCGCCGGCCATGGGGGCCACCACCGCCGTGGGCAGGCGCCAGCCCAGCTGTTCCGCGATCTCGAACGCCACCGTCTTGGAACCCTCGCCGTAGTACGACCGCAGGTTCACGTTGACGATGCCCCAGCCGTAGCGATCGGCCACCTGGGCGCAGAGACGGTTCACGTCGTCATAGGTGCCCCGGATGCGCACGAGGTTGGGCGCAAACACCGCCGTGCCCACCACCTTGCCATGCTCGAGGTTGTCGGGAATGAAGATCCAGGCCGTCAGCCCGGCGCGGGCCGCCTGGGCCGCCACGGCGTTGGCGAGGTTGCCGGTGGAGGCGCAGCCCACGGTATCGAGGCCAAACGCCGCTGCCGCATTGAGGGCGACCGCCACGACGCGATCCTTGAACGACAGGCTCGGGTGGGACACGGCGTCGTTCTTCACCCATACGCGCGCGACGCCGAGCAGTGGCGCGAGCCGGGGCACGTCAACGAGCGGCGTGAAACCGGTGTCGAGGGAGAAGGGCGGCTCGCCGTCGAGTGGGAGCCACTCGCGGTAGCGCCACAACGATTGAGTCCGCGCGGCGATCTCGGCCCGCGTCGGGAGACGCCGGGCAGGATCGTAGAGCGGCTCGAGCGGTCCCAGGCACTCTTCGCAGATGGCCTTGGGCGCCGCATCGGTCTCGACGCCGCAGTTGCGGCACCGGAGCGGAAGCGCGCTCACCCGGGGGGAAATCACAGTGGCAGTCATCCGAGGCATCTCCTGCCGCCGGGACAAAGGCGACAACAAAAAGCGCCCGCGGCAACGAGGCGCGGACGTCTCGCATTTTAGCATTTGTTTAACGTGGCTGCAATACGCGGCAAATGACCACGAAGCAATTGTCTGACGCAGAGATACGCGAAACCGGTCCCGCTGTCAACCTGGCTCGCGACAACGGCTCAGGTCACGACTCGCCCGCCGCGAGCCTGGCACCGTACTCCTCCGTGGTAATCACGCCGCCCGCGTGAGCGGGCTTGCCCATGTCCCTGGCCGGCAAGGCATCCTGCACCAGGTCGATCCGCTTCCACGCCGGGAACGGTGTTTCCCCCTTCTGGTCCGGAACGTACGGCGACACCGCCACCCGCTGGTACTTGTGCACCAGGCGGGCGCAGTTCAGGAAGACCTTTTCCACCTTGGCCCGCACGATGAGCTGCGCGCCCGGGTACTTCGCCATCAGCGGGTCGTCGGTGCTCACGCTGGCCGTCGCCTGCACCCGCATGCGATTGGGTGTCTCGAAGTCGATGAACAGCATGCCGATCTTGCCGGTCTCCGCGATGTTGCCCATCGACAGGAACATGCCGTTGCCATCGTAACTCGGGAACGCCAGTGTGGTGGCATCCACCACCGTGACGACGCCCACTGGGCCACCCTTGTGCGACACCGTCGGCTCTCCGCGTGCGTTCACCGTGGCCAGGAAGAAGAAGTCCCTCGACTCGATGAAGGGCTGGTGCAGCTCGGGAACGATCTGGTCCGTCACGATCGCCTGCTCGATGCGATCGGCCAGCTTGCGACTGTCAAAGCTCGCCTGGAGTTCCTTCTGCGATTCGGTGTAGAACGCCACGATGCACCCCCGGTAGTGACAGCCTAGAGCAACTTCACGATCCAGTCCCCCACCACGTACCCGATACCCGCCACGCCGAGTCCCACCAGGAACATGTCCATCCCGCTCCGGATGACACCGCGGCCGGTGAAGAAGCTGCGTGCCGCACCCACGGCGAAGTGGCTGAGCATGGCCAGCGCAAACGACGTCCAGATGACGAGCGGTCCGCGGCCGAAGAAGAACGGCGCGACCGGAATGAGTGCGCCAAGCGCCGTGGCCGTTCCAGTGACCCATGCTTCCCGCATCGGCGTGCTGGTAGCTTCGCCGATGCCGAGCTCCTCGCGCACCTTTTCCGCCAGCGCGCGCTCCGGGTCCTTCATGACCTCGGTGGCGAGCGCTTCGGCCTGTGCGGCGGGGATGCCCTTTGCCTGGTAGATGAGGCTAAGCTCTTCCCGCTCGAGTTCGGGCATGAGCTTGATCTCGTCGCGCTCCATCGCGATCTCGTGCTCGAAGACTTCGCGCTCACTCTTGGCGGCGAGATATCCCGAGGACGCCATCGACAGCGCGTCGGCGACCATTCCGGCCACGCCCGCAACCAGCACCGCGTGGCCACCGAGGTTGGCACCTTGGGCGCCAATCATGCCGGCGACGAGGCCGAAGTTGGCGGTGAGGCCGTCGTTGAAGCCGTAGACGACATTACGCAGGAATCCGCCGGCCCCGGTCTTGTGCCACGGCTCGGCGGCACCGCCGCCCATGGATGCGAGCCGCTCCGCGTGCTCCTTGGACTCGCGCGCCAGCTTGAGTGCGGTAGGACCGGCGGCACCCTCCGGTTCCTCCCGGTACATCGAGAGATAGCTCTTGACCTCGCGGCCCTCCTCCTCGAGCAGCAGCGGCAGGACCGCACCCGGCCCGATGCGTCGCGCGACCCAGGCGCGCACGCGTGCATCCCGCGATGGCGAGGGCACCGTGACCGTATGGCCCTGCTCGGCGAGGAGCTTCTGCCAGGCCTCGACGTGCCGGTCTTCTACCTCCGCCAGTTGGCCGTAGATCTTCGAGCGGCCCGGGTCACTTTCGGCCTGGGCCAGCTCGCGATACAGGAACGCGGCGTCGGCCTCGTCGGCGAGGTGGTGCAGCCAGTCTGAGGGAGGCGGGGTCGGGGTCGCTGTAGCCATGGTCCAAATATAAGTCCCTTCGCAAGATACGCCGTATCAAGGCCTTATACGGCAGGAGCAAGAGACCTCCTCACGCAGTCGCTGGTTCCTCCTTACGCTTTTGCAGTTCCCGTGGACTGCAACCCTCCTCCCCCTTCCCGCATCTTTACCAGTGCCATGACCAGAGCGCTGACAATGGACTTGTACCCGATCGCCAATGCCGAATCGGTGGTTGCCCAGGCCCGGGAGGGTGATGCGGCGGCCCTGGAGGCCCTGTTCCGGGCCTTCGAGGTGCCCGTCTACAACCTTGCCCGCCGGATCTGCCGCACCACCGAGGACGCCGAGGACGTGGTCCAGGAGACCTTCTTCGAGGTGTGCCGCAGTATCGGACGTTACCGACAGGACGGCAGCCTCTGGGGCTGGGTCAGGACCATTGCCGCGAGCAAGGCGCTGATGCGGCTTCGCCGGAACAAGTACCGCGATACCGACGAGTTGCACGACGAGGTGATGGAGCACAAGCGGGAAGACACGGCACTGCGCATGGACCTGGAGGCGGCGCTCGAGCGACTGGGGGAGACGTCACGCGCGGTGGTGTGGCTGCACGATGTCGAGGGATACACGCACGACGAGATCGCCACGATGATGGGAAAGACCGCCAGTTTTTCGAAGTCCCAGCTTGCCCGCGCCCACGTGCGCCTGCGGTTGTGGCTGGGTGAGGAGGCGCTCGGATGACACACCTGACGATGGAGCAACTGCTGGAGCTGCGCGAACCTGGCGTCGAGCCCGGAACGGCCGGACGGCGCACGCACCTGGAACAGTGCGACACCTGCCGGCTCGAGTTGGACAGGGTGGAGCAGCGGGCGGCGCGCCTGCGTGCCCTTCCCACCCTCCGACCGCCACGGGATCAATGGCCCCGGGTGGCGGCGAGGGTCAACACCGTGCGACGGCAGCGGCGGATCCGGTGGATGACGGCGGGTGCCATGGCGCTCGCCGCCTCGCTTGCCCTGGCGCTGCTGGTGCCGCGGCCGGCGCCGGCCCCCGCTGCGACGGCCCCGGCGGAGCAGTTGTCATCGCTGCAGCAGCGCTCCCGGGCGCTGGAGGCGGCGATCGGTGCGTACGGGGCCGATACCAGGGTGCTCGATGGACGGACCAGCCGCGTCGCCGCCGATCTCGAGGATCGCATCGCCGACCTGGACCAGCAGCTGGAACGGACCGAACTCGCGGCGCCGCCCGGGACGGGCGCGGCCGACCTGATGCAGCTCTGGCAGGAACGGGTGGGACTTCTGGATGCGCTGGTGGACGTGCACGTCACCCGCGCGAGCAACGTCGGGCTCTGAGCCCGGAGGAGATGGTATGTACCGGATGATCTGGATCATGACACTCGCACTGGCCGCCGCCGCGCCACTCGCCGCACAGGACCCGCAGCCGGGGCAGCCGAGGACGCAGGTGCGCATCGAACGCGACGGCAGCCCGATGCGGAGCATGTCGGGCGACATGGACATGATGATGACCCGCCGCGCGCGGCTCGGCATCAAGGTCAACCTGCAGGCCCGCGCGAGTGACTCGATCGGGGCCTACGTGGAGGGAGTGACCCCCGGTGGACCCGCTGCCCAGGCCGGGCTCGAGGCTGGCGACATCATCACGAAGCTCGACGGCACGTCACTGGTCGCCAGCGGCAAGCAGGGAAGTGCGGACCGTTCGCTGCCGGGCATGCGCCTTATCGAGCTGGCCGCGCGACTCACGCCGAACGACACCATTGCCGTGGACTACCGGCGCGGCAAGGCCCGCAAGAGTGCGACGCTGGTGACGCAGCAGGATCCCGACAACGTGTTCGTCATGACCTCGCCGGATGGCGACCGGGAGTTCACCTACAGTTTCCGGAATGAGGGGCCGGACGGTCGGGAGGGCCCGCTCATGCCGGGCATGGACATGCAGCAGCAGATGGAGATGTTGCGGGGGCCACTGGGCCCGGGAGTGAGGATGCCGATGGACGGTGGTGACACGCCGTTCCGGGTCTTTTTCTCATCCGAACTCGAGGCACTGGAACTCGTGCCGCTCAACCCCGACCTGGCCCCGTATTTCGGTGCGACTGATGGCGTGCTGGTGATCAACGTGCCGAAGGGGTCGACGCTTGGCCTGAAGGGTGGGGACGTGGTGCTGATGATCGACGGACGGAAGCCCTCGAACACGGCGCAGATGCACCGCATCCTCCGGTCGTACGACCCGGGAAATGCGGTGAAGTTCGAGATCCTGCGCAACAAGAAGACTATCACGGTCTCCGGGACTATCCCCAAGGCGCCCGAGATGAAGTGGCGGACATCGGACAGCACGAAGGCCCGGCCCAGCTCGATGTAGCCCGGCCCTAGTGGGCCGCCTGCACCGTGATGGTGCGCTCCCGATGCACGCGACGCCCCGTGGACTGCTCCTGCACCTCCACCACCAGGTCGTACGTTCCTGGCTTCACCTGGTCGAGCGTCAATCGGCGGGAGGACGCCATGGTGGATCCAGAGGCGGCGTCCTCGAATGAAACGGTACTCCTGGCCTTCGGGTCACGCGCCTTCCGCAGCGAAATCGTGGTCCGGTATTTCGTTCCCGCCTTGAGGCCATACACCTCCTGATAGATGAGCACCGCACCGCCGGTGGCATAGGTGCTGAACGGGGTCATTGGCACCACGCCCCCATCGCGGCGCCAGGAGGCGGCACCCTCCTCGGCGCCAAGGACCAGGTCGCTCGCGGCGAACGCCGCGCCTGCGGGCTGGATGGTGGAGGCGAGGGTGGCACCACGATCATCCCCCTGCTGCAGCGACACGCGCACTTCCTTGAAGCCCTTCCGGATCGGCAGCGTCACGATGAAGGGCAGCCATCCGGCTTGGGCGCGTGAGCCCACGAACCGCCTTAAGGTATCGCTCGTCGCCACCTCTCCGGTCAGGCTGTCGATGGCGGCGATGCGCACGCGCACGGCATACGCCGCCCGGCTGGCATCACCCGCTTCCGCGACCTCCTGAAGATCCTCGACGCGCACCCCGATCGCGGCGAGCAGCTCACCGGTGCCGAGTGCCGGCTGTCCCATCGCCGCGAGCTGGATCGAGGCACCGATCGGGTGCGCGAAGAGCTCCAGATAGCTGTCGGTGTTCACCGCCACATAGGCGCCATGCTGCTGCTCCGCCACGATATCGCGATACTGCGGCTGGCAGGTCAGCGGAATCATCATTCCGCCGGTCGCCTGGTATGACTGAGTCATGCCGGCGAGCTGGGCGTAGGAGGAACTGATCTGCGATAGCCGCAGGAGCACGTCCAGGTTGGGCGGCTGGTAGACGATGAGCGTCGTGGGATTCGCGGTGCCCAGCGCCACATGGCCCATGAAGGTGAAGGCCCGGAGCTGCCCTTCCATCATGTACACCCAGGTGATGTTCCGGTCCTTGAAG
>JANNSD010000136.1:0-23879 GCA_031402225.1 Gemmatimonadota bacterium
TATTCCTTCGTCACGTTCTACCTGAACGACGAGGACATTCGCTTCACCGGTGGCTTTGCCACCGTGGTGCGGGACGGCGATGAGTTGATCATCGTGCCCGCCATTGCCGGAGGATGACCCGATGACCGCCACATCAGTCGCCGCGGATCCGCTGCCCGAGCTGGGCAACGACGAGATCCTCCGCTACAGCCGCCACCTGATCCTGCCGGAGTTTGGGCTCGAGGCGCAGCGCAAGCTCAAGGGATCGAGCGTGCTCATCGTCGGCGCCGGTGGCCTCGGTTCGCCGCTCGGACTCTACCTCGCCGCCGCCGGCGTCGGCCGGCTCGGCATCGTCGATTTTGATGTGGTGGACGCCACCAACCTCCAGCGGCAGGTCATCCACGGCACCGCCGATGTCGGCCGGCCGAAGCTCGATTCGGCGCGCGACCGGATCCAGGGATTGAATCCCCATGTGGATGTGCACACCTACGAGGCGCGCTTCACCTCGGCCAACGCGCTCGACATCGCGCGCGACTACGACCTGATCGTGGACGGGACGGACAACTTCCCCACCCGCTACCTGGTGAATGATGCCTGTGTGCTGCTGGGAAAACCCAACGTGTACGGCAGCATCTTCCGCTTCGAGGGGCAGGCATCGGTGCTCGCGACCGACAGCGGCCCATGCTACCGCTGCCTGTTCCGTGATCCACCGCCCCCGGGACTGGTGCCCAGTTGTGCCGAAGGCGGCGTGCTCGGCGTGCTGCCGGGGCTGATCGGTGTCATCCAGGCCACCGAGGCCATCAAGCTGCTCACCGGCATCGGCGAACCGCTCATCGGTCGGCTGCTGCAGGTCGACGCGCTCAGGATGCAGTTCCGCACGCTCAAGCTCCACCGCGATCCACTGTGTCCCGCGTGCGGCACCCGGGAAATCCAGTCACTGATCGACTATGAGCAGTTCTGCGGACTCAATGACGTGGACACCAGCGTGGATGCCACCATTCCCGAGCTCACGCCGTCGCAGCTCGCCGCCCGCATCGAGCGCGGCGAGGACTTCGACCTGATCGACGTGCGCGAGCCGCAGGAGTGGGCCATTGCACAGCTGCCCGGTGCGCGCCTGGTGCCGCTGGGCACGTTGTCGGCCACGCTCGGCTCGCTCGACAGCGCCCGCGAGATCGTGGTCTACTGCAAGGGCGGCGTCCGGAGCCTCCGCGCGGCGACGCAGCTCCGCGCGGCCGGGTTCCGGAAGGTGTCGAACCTCACCGGCGGGATCCTGCGGTGGAGCGCCGACGTCGACCCGAGCGTGCCGACCTACTGAGACCTAGCTCCGGAACACCGCCGCGAACTTGTCGGCGACCGCGGGTCCGGCCTTCTCGCTCACAACCTCGGTCATGGCGGGAACCAGCCGGTTGAACTGGTCGCGCGAAATCCCGATGTTCTTGAGCGAGCCCGACAGGCTCGTGAGCCCGTACATCTCACTGGGCATGCCGAGCCTGGTCCCTTGATTGATCATGGCGTCGCTTCCAGGAAACGAGCTCTTCACCTTCCTGAAATCGCCCGGCGGCATCGAACGCTGCGCATAGTACAGTATGCTGCCCATGCCCTGCGCGACTTGCGTCGGGGTAAGCCCGGGCACCACACCCTGCACCTCGTTCACCACCGGGGCGGAAGAATGGAGCGGGTACTGGAGCGCGGCGGACGCGCCGGCAGTTTGGGTGGCGCTGTTCCCGCCACAGGCCGCCGCGAGCGCGAGCACCGCGCATGCCAGGGTGGAACCAACCGGCCTGCCTGGTCCAGCCGTGATCATTGCCATAGACCCTCCGCGGACGACGTGGGCGAATACAGCGCACCTCGCGGTGCTATTGAACCTGTTCTCGCACTACGAATGGGATCACGGCAGAGTGTCAGGCGGCGAGCGGCATCCGGGCGGACTCGTCGGGAAGGGGAGCGCGGGGCGCGGTCCGGCGCCAGTCGAGCCAGGCGACGATGAGGCAGGTGGTGATTGACGCAGCCGAGATGAAGCACCAGGGACAGAACACCTTCAGCACCACCCACTCACCGTACTTGAGGCGGAGCGTGAAGAGGAAGGCCGGCACGATGAGCGCCAGCAGGGCCGCGCTCATGCGGCGGGCATCGATGTGCCGGGGCTGGATGCTCGCCAGCGCGACCACCAGGAGTGCGGTGTAGCCCACGGCGCCGATCAGGGCCACATCGACGCCGAGGAACGTTCCATACTGGCTGAACTGGGCGGTCTCGCAGCCACCACTCGCGGTGCAGACGAGGGTGCCGACGCGCCCGGTCTTCCAGAGGTGCAGGTAGGTGGCCACCAGCGCGTTGACGAGCGCCAGGAACGCGATGGTCATCCGGTACCGCATGGTCAGCCCAGGACCAGGTTGAGGAGCCGGTTGGGCACGTAGACCACCTTCTGCACCGACTTCCCCTCGAGGAACTTGGCGATCTGCGGCTCGGCTCGTGCCGCGGCGATCACGGCGGCCTCCGCGGCGTCGCGCGCCACCGTCACGCGGCCGCGGGTCTTGCCACCCACCTGGACGGCCACCTCGGCCGTATCGTCCACCAGCATGGCGGGATCGTACCCCGGCCAGCGCGCGTCGAAGACCGACGTATCATGCCCCAGGCGTTCCCAGCACTCCTCCGCGAAGTGCGGGGCAAAGGGAGCCAGCAGCACCACCAACTCCTCCACCAGCTCGTGCTCGCAGCAGTTGCTCTCGCGGATGACGTTGAGCATCTCCATCATCGCCGCAATGGCGGTGTTATAGCTGAGGCTCTCGAGGTCGTCCGTGACCTTCTTCTTGGTGCGATGCCACTTGGCGAGCACCGGCCGCAACACTTCCCCGCCCCGTTCGCCTTCGGCCAGGCTCTGCCCCACGAGGTGCCATACCTTGTCGAGAAACCGGCGAATGCCATTGATGCCGGCATCGCGGAAATCGCCGCCCTCCTGGAAGGGACCAAGGAACATGAGGTACATGCGGAAGCTGTCGGCGCCCCACCGGTCGATGTACTGGTCGGGGATCACGACATTCCCCTTCGACTTCGACATCTTGGCGCCGTCCTTCACGATCAGCCCGTGGGCGCGGAACTTCCGAAACGGCTCCTCGAAAGTGACGTGCCCCAGCTCCTGCAGCACCATCGCCAGGAACCGCGAGTAGAGCAGGTGCAGTACCGCGTGCTCGTTGCCGCCGATATAGGTGGTGACGGGGCACCACTTCGCCGTGCGCGCCGGGTCGAAGGGCCGGTCATTGAACTCGCTGCTCGGGTAGCGGAGGTAGTACCAGGCCGAATCGAGGAAGGTGTCCGAGACATCGGTCTCGCGGCGGGCGCGCGTGCCGCACGCCGGGCACGGCACGAAGTACCACTCCTCGTGACGGGCCAGCGGCGAGATGCCGGTGTCGTCGGGCCGGAAGTCGTCGATCGCCGGCAGCACCACCGGCAGGTCCTTCTCCGGCACCGGCACCACCCCGCACGCATCGCAGTAGATGATCGGAATGGGCGGGCCCCAGTACCGCTGCCGGGAAATGCACCAGTCGTACAGCCGGTACTGCACCCGCACCTTCGCGGTACCCTGTTTCGCCAGCCAGTCGGTGATGGCGCGCCTGGCCTGCTCCGGTGCCATGCCGTTGAACTCGCCGGAGTTGACCAGCCGGGCACCCGTCGTTTCGACATACGCGTGCTCGAGGGGTGCGGCGGCATCGTCGCCGGCGGCGGCAATCACGCGATCGATGTCCAGGTCGTACTTCTTCGCGAACTCGAAGTCGCGTTCGTCGTGCGCCGGCACCGCCATGATCGCACCGGTGCCGTAGTCCATCAGGACGTAGTCAGCGATCCAGATCGGGATCCGGCACTCGGTGGCGGGGTTCTCGGCATACGTGCCGGTGAAGACACCGGTCTTCTCCCGATCTCCGACCTTGCGTGCCACGAGATCCTTCGCCGACGCCGCCGTGCGATAGGCATCGACGGCAGGTCGTGAGTCGTGCGTCGTGAGTCGTGAGACAAGCGGGTGCTCCGGCGCCAGCACCAGGAAGGTGGCGCCGAACACCGTGTCGGGCCGGGTGGTAAAGACGGTGATGTTCTCGTCCGGGGCCCAGTCCACCTCGAATGTCAGCTCGGCACCCTCGGAACGGCCGATCCAGTTCCGCTGCGCCGTGGTCGTGGTGTCCGACCAGTCCATCTTCGACTTGTCGTCGAGGTTGCTCAGCAGGCGCCCCGCGTAGTCGGTGATGCGGAAAAACCACTGCTCCAGGAAGCGCTGTTCGACGGTGGCGCCACAGCGCTCGCAATGACCGTTCTGCACCTGCTCATTCGCGAGCACAGTCTTGTCATTCGGGCACCAGTTGACCGCCGCCTTCTTCTTGTAGGCCTTGCCCGCCTTGAACAGCTGCAGGAACAGCCACTGGGTCCACTTGTAATACGAGGCATCCGTGGTGGACAGTTCATGGCGCCAGTCGAACATGCCACCGACGCGGGTGAGCTGACGACGGAAGTTCGCGATGTTGCGCGGGATCAGCTCCGCGGGGTTGATGCCAAGCTTGATCGCGTAGTTCTCGCTGTGGATGCCGAAGGCATCGTAGCCGATGGGCTCGAAGACGTCGTAGCCGCGCAGCCGCTGGAAGCGCCCGAACACGTCACTGCCGGTGAAGGCGAACATGTTCCCCACGTGCAGCCCCTCCGCCGACGGGTAGGGGAACATCATGAGGTTGTAGAAGGGCCGCTTGGCGCCGTCGAGGTCGGGCTCGTTGGTGTGCCGCTCGACCCAGCGCGCCTGCCACTTCGCCTCGACAAGGTCGGGGCGGTACCCGGTCGTTTCCTCGGGGCTTGTCGCGGAAGCCGGGGGGCTGCTGTCGCTGGGGGTCATAGGACCGGCAAATCTAGAGGTCGCGGGAGGCCAGCGCCAACCGCCCGGACGGCGCCGCGACGTAACCCATCGAGCTGATCGTGGCAAGCGGTCTTGCGGGCGGTGCCGACGGGCGGTACATCATCAGGTCACGCAAGTGTTCCCTGGGGATTATCTCGCCATGAGTACTCGAACCACCCGCACGCCCAAGCGCGCACCCCGCTCCAGAAAGGCCAGCTCCAAGCCCGAGCCGGTCCAGGCGCCTGCACCTGCGCTCGAGTCGGAGCCGCCGCCGCAGCCAAAGCTGGCGAAGCCACCGTATGCCCGGGGCAACCCGCTGACCCATTCGGTGACGTTTATCGACGCGCGTGGCACCTGCTGGCTGGTGTATGTCGAGCCGGCACCGCCCGCACCGGCGCTTTGGCCCAACGCGGCGGTGATCCCTGGACGCCGGCTCCGGTTCGACTCGGTGGACCGGTCGGTGATGGCGTCGCCGTTTCCGGCCGGTGCTCCCTTCCTGCCGGAGCGCACCCTGCAACTGCTGCTGGACCAGGCACAGTACCCTGGAATTGGCGGTACGCCGGCGGCGGCGCTGCGGGCCCCCACCCCTGCTTCCCCGGCCCAGCCCCGAATGGTGGCCAGTGAGATCGAGCGGCCGGACTCGGCACCGCGGCGGTCGGTGGTCACCGCCCCGCGCCGGACAACCGCCGCGAAGCCGCTGCCCGAACCGCCAGCAGAACCAGTGCGCGACCAGCTGGCGGGCGTCGTAAGCGCCCGTCGTGGCGTCACCTACCAGCTATCACGCCTGGCGCAGCCCTTCGCCCTCGTGCTGATGGTCATCCGGGACATGATCCTGCCTAGAGGCCGGGGCTGATCTAATCGGGAGACGGGAGACGGGTCGGGAATCGCCTCCCTGATTCCGTCTCTCGATTCAATTCCGGGAACGCGATTCCGATCGAATCAGGCCCCAACACAGTTCGCGACTCCTCAGGGACAGTCCGAGCAGGGTTTCAGCTCCCTCCTTGTCAACTATCCCGGTCTCCACAAGATGGTCACACAGCTCGCCCGCCTCGACAGCGCTACCATAGGCGATTCGATAGTGGCGCAGTCGAGTGGGTGACCGCCCGAACGCATAACCCTCTGCGATGTTGAGCTGGACAGATAGAGTGGCTCGCAGCGCCTGGCTGAAGAGGGCGGCTGCCCACGGCTGCCACCTTTCGCGGCAAAGGCGAAGCAGGAACACGACGATCTCGCGCGACACCCGCAAGCGTCCAGATCCCTGTGGCTGACCATTCGGCACAATACGGTGGTGGAAGGTCCGGTCTGTCGGCCGTTGAGCGCGACATTGAGCGGGGAAACGGGAGACTCCCGTCTTCCGTCTTCCGTCTCCCGTCTCCCGTCTCCCGTCTCCCGGCACTAGCTTCCTCCACCTCCGTCCCGGATCGCAGACCCCAGGCCATGGCCGACTCGCGCCACAGCTTCACTCGCAGCCTCTACATCGCCGCCTTCTCGGGCGCCGGCGCTGTTGTCGTGCTGCACCTGGTCGCCACCTTCCTGCTCCTGCGCGCGTCGGGCGTCACGCCAAACCCGAGGGCCCTGGCCCAGGGCATCGTGCTCGTGACAGGCGGCGCCATCGTCGTCACCTGGCTGTTGCTGCGCCGCTTCATCAACGACGTGCTGAAGCCGGCCGGCCGCGCTGCTGCGATTGCGCAGCGGGTATCGCAGGGCGACCTGCGCTCCATCAGCGAGCAGGAGTCGCGGAACGACGGCAAGGACATGCTGACGGTGAGCATTTACGCGATGGTGCGGCAGCTCCGCCTGCTGGTCGAAACCATCCAGGGCACCGCGGGAGAGGCCGCGGCGATGGCGCAGGAGATCGCGGCCTCCACCGAGGAGATGTCGGCATCTACCGAAGAAGTCGCGGGCACGACGGGTGACCTCACCGAGCGGGCGGCACAGCAGGCGATCATCGTGCGCGCGGCCGCCGACGACGCTGGCAAGATCCTCGAGATCGCCAAGGTGCTCGCCAGTGGCGCCGGCGAAGCGGCGACGCGAAACGCGGCCCTCGCGGTGGCGGCGCGCTCCCACCGGGACCGCCTCGATGCCAGCACGGCAGAACTCGCCCGGCTCGCCGAGGAGGTGGACAAGGGATCGGCGGAAGCTGATGCCCTCGCGCTCGCCTCGAGCGAGATCAGCAAGTTCGTCACCCAGACGAAGGCGATCGCGAAGCAGACCCACATGCTGGCGCTCAACGCCTCGATCGAGGCCGCGCGCGCCGGCGATGAGGGAAAGGGCTTCAGCGTGGTCGCCGAAGAGGTACGCAAGCTCGCGGCCCAGGCGGCCCAGGCGGCTACGAGCACGAGCGACACGGTGCAGATGGTGCTTGAGCGAGTACAGACGGCGCGCGAGCGGCTCCTGCGTCTCGGACGGGGTGGCATGGCGGCGCGTGACGCCGCGCACGCGGCGGCGGATGGACTGCTGACCGTGGCGAACGATGCCGACGCCAACGACGTGTGGACGCGTGGCATCTCGGCGTCGGCGGACGAGGTGCGCGGGCTGATCGAGCAGATTGCCGGGCGGATGAAGGAAGTTTCCGCCGGGACGGAAGATTACGCAGCAGCAGCAGAAGAGATTGCCGCGGCCGCCCAACAGCTCAACGCTTCTACCGAGGAGATTTCCTCGTCGGCGAGTACCCTGGCGAGCGCCGCCGAGAAGCTCACCAGGGCGACGGGCGGTATCCGCCTTTCGTAGGTAACTTTCTCCCATGCGCATCGCGATCTATTCCGAGATCTACTGGCCCATGGTGAGCGGCGTCGCCCTGACGCTGCGCCGGCTGGTCGATGCGCTGCATGCCCGGGGGCACGAGGTGCGGGTCTACTCGGCCCGATACGAACTGCCGCCGGGGGCTGTTGAGCGGCCCGAGGTCCATCGCTCACCGGGGCGGCCGTTCTTCCTCGCGCCCGACGTCCAGTGGGCGTCCCCCAGCGTGCCCGACCTGATCGCCGACATGCGCGCGTTCCAGCCCCAGGTGGTGCACCTGGCCACCGAGTTCGCGATGGGCTACCCCGGACTCCGGGCCTCGCGGGCGCTCGGCCTTCCGATCATCGCCAGCTCACACACCGACTACGAGGCCTACGCGCGGCCCTATGGCCGGTGGCTCGTCACGGCGATCCGTCCGGGATGGGCCTACATGCGGTGGTTCTATCGCCACGCGCACAAGGTGCTCTGTCCCACCCGCGTGCACGAGGCGCATCTCCACGCCCGCGGCGTACACCACACCGGCATCTGGACGCGCGGCGTCAATGCGGACGAGTTCCACCCGAAGTTTCGCTCGGACACCTGGCGCGCGCGGTTCGGCATCGGCCCGGCCGATACGCTGGTCACGTTCGTCGGGCGTATCGCCCCGGAGAAAAACCTCAACATCCTCCTGGACGCGTGGCAGCAACTCGCCCCGGTGCGCGGCAATGCGCAGCTTCTCCTGATAGGCGATGGCCTGCTGGTCGAGAGCATTCGCGCGCGGCAGATTCCCGGCATCCACTTGCTCGGCTACCTGCACGGCATTGAACTCGCCACGGCATACGCCTCGTCCGACGTGTTTGCGTTTCCCTCGAGCACGGAGACGTTCGGCAACGTGCTGCTCGAGGCCATGGCGTCGGGGACCGCGCCGGTGTGCGTGAACGCCGGTGGTCCGAGCGACTACGGCGAGCATGAGCGCAACGCGCTGATGGTGGCGCCAAACAATGTGGACGCATTCACGCGCGAGCTGGGCCGTGCCCTCGCGGATCCGGGCCTGCGCCGACAACTCGGCGAAGGCGCCCGGCAAACTGCGCTTGGGCGGCGCTGGGACACGATCTACGACCACCTGCTCGACGACTACGCCGAGACGATCGCCGACGGGAGGCAGCGCCGCGCTGCCGCCTAAAGTCATTCCGGCCAACAGGATAGCCCCCGCCGAGCCGCGGGGGCTATCTTTTCGCGCTATGCCCCGACCCCGCTTTGCCCCCTTCGCCTGGGGGGTGGTCGCTATCACCTTCGCCGTGATCGTCTGGGGCGCCTACGTGCGCGCCAGCGGTTCGGGCGCCGGCTGCGGCGCCCACTGGCCGCTGTGCAATGGCAGCGTGATCCCACGCGATCCCGCGAGTGCCACCATCATCGAGTTCGCCCATCGGCTGACGAGTGGTCTCGCGCTGCTCCTCGTCGTGGGGCTTGTGGCATTCGCGCGGCGCGAGTTTCCGTCGGGGCACATCGTGCGCCGCGCCGCCTGGACCACCCTGTTCTTCATGGTGACGGAAGCGCTGGTGGGAGCAGGACTGGTGCTGCTGGAACTGGTGGCGGACAACGATTCCATCGCGCGCGCCGTATATCTCGGTGTGCACCTCGTCAATACGTTTCTCCTCCTGGCGGCCATGACGCTCACCGCCTGGTGGGGATCGGGCCGTCCGGCACCGCGGCGGCCGGTTGACCGGCGCCAACTCACCCCGCTGGTCGGCGTGCTCGCCGCGCTGCTGCTGGTGGGCGTCACCGGCGCCATCACGGCGCTCGGGGACACCTTGTTTCCGGCTGGCTCGCTGGCGGAAGGAATGCAGCAGGATGCCTCACCCACGGCGCACATCCTGCTTCGGCTGCGGGTGCTGCACCCGATCTTCGCGATCATCACCGGCGCGGCGCTGCTGACGCTGGCGGTGCGCATATCGTGGCGGGAGACGTCTCCTGCCACGTCCCTCGTCGGGCGTTGCGCCGCGGGCCTGGTGGTGGTCCAGCTAGCGGCGGGTGTCCTCAACCTTCTCCTGCTGGCCCCCATCTGGATGCAGCTCGTCCACCTCTTGCTGGCCGACCTGGTGTGGCTCAGCGCCGTACTGCTCACGGCATGCGCCGCCGCCGAGTCCGCGCCGGCAGCCGCCGACGGCCGATCGCGTTCCCTTGCCGCCGCTCTGCATCGGGTAGGCTCCTGACACCCTGATGGCCCGTCCGCGCCCCAAGCCAACGTTTGAGGGACAGCTTCCGCCACCCGAGCGGAATCCGCTGGCCCTGTCGGTCAGCGCGCTGCTGCACGTGGTGGTCATCATGTTCGTCATGCTGCTGTCGCGGAAGCTGGCCGAGCAGGAGTCCGCGAAGCCCAGGGTCGACTCGGCAGCCACCCGGGAGGTGGCCATGGTCTACGTGCCGCCGCCACCGAAGCAGCCTCCGCCCAGGCCGGTCGAGCCGGAACCTGCGCCGCCCCTGCCAGCGCCGCAGCCCCAGGTGATCAACCGGCAGCCGGAGCCGGAGCCCAACGCACCCCCGGAAGCGACGCGCACCGAGGGTACCGCGGAGCCCGTACAGCCGCGCACCCCAGAGCCGGTTGGCGAGCCGACAGCACCACCCGCGCCGGACAACACGCCCACGGCGCCCGTGAACAAGGAGGATGCGCTCAACGCCTCGATGGAAGTGGAGGCGAAGCGGATATTCGGGAAGAAGAAGGGTGGCGTGGTGGCCGACGCCGGCCCGGTGGCGACGCGCCCGTTCGAGAATGCCAATGTTCCCGACAGCAAGTGTCCCGAGATTCCAAAGGACTCCACGGGCAAGACGCCGGATGGGGTGGTGAAGGGCCGGGTGGTACAGCAGGAGACCGGGCGCCCGCTCTCGAACGCCCATTTGCAGATGGTGGGACAGAGCTTCCATACGTTCGCCGACGGCAATGGCGAGTTCGAGCTGCACTTCGACCTGAACCTGATGGCGGACTGCCGGGTGCAGTACGTGACGATCGTGGCGCCCGGCTATCGCTCCCAGATGCTGCCGATCGTGATGGGCGGCGGTATTTCCACGGTGCCGCTCAAGCGACGCTAGGCCGCCCGCACCGCCTCGATCGAGATGTCCAGCTCCACCTCATCGCCAAGCAGCAACCCGCCGGCGTCGAGCGCGCGGTTCCAGGTGATGCCGAAGTCCTGCCGGTTGATGGTGCCGGTGACGTGAAAGCCGACCCGCTGCTTCGGCCCCTGCCCCGCGGACCCCAGGTATTCGCCCGTGAGCGTCACCGGTTTCGTGACCCCATGCATGGTAAGCTCGCCCTTGAGCGTGATCGCCGAGCCGGCCACACTGACGCTCGTGCTCCTGAACGTCACTACGGGATACATGGCGGCATCGAAGAAGTCGGGCGACCGGAGGTCGCTGTCGCGCTTCTCGTTTCGTGTGTCGATGCTCGCGGCCTGGATGACGATTTCAGTCGTCCCGCCGGTCCACGCCGCGGGATCGCCCGTCAGCGCGCCGCGCCAGTCACCGAACGTGCCGCTGACGCGGCTCATCATGTGACGAATACGGAACGTGAGCTCGGAGTGCGCCTTGTCGATGGTGAACGTCGCGGTGTCGCGCGCCACCGGGGCACCCGCGAGGGCGGCGGCAAGTGCGGTCGTGGACAGCAGCAGCTGAAGCATGGAACCCTCGGGTCAGAACGGCTTGTAGATGGCCATGACGATGGCAATGCCACCGAGCACCGGCAGGAACCAGAAAATGGCGCGGGCCAGCGCCGGCTTGCGATAGGGAATCGCCACCAGGACCGCGAGCACGACCCAGCAGGCCAGCTTGACCAGGATCCACCCCGGCAGGCTACCGTGACTTACCCCCAGCCGCGCCAGCGCGCCGAAACCGCCCACCAGGATGACGAAGGTGGCAACCCCATGGGTAATCGCGATGAGCCGGCGCACGGAAGACGTGGACTTGGTGGCGCCGTTCGCCACCGTGAGGGCGAGACCACCGAGCGTGGCGAAGGCCAGCAGCACACCCAGAATGTGCAGGACCTTGTAAGTTTCGACCGGGATCATGGCTGCCCTTCAGGGGGGTTGACGACGTGACGAGCCGACAAGGTAGGGCCATCGCCGCCGTTGCGGGACCCCTGGCCTACCTGGCGTGCGTTCAGTGGGGCCCGGCGACACTCGGCCCCGACCAGCGGGAGGTGCTGGGTGTCGGCGCCTGGATGCTGCTCTGGTGGCTCACCGAGCCGGTGCCACTCGCCGTGACCTCCCTGCTCCCCATCATTGTGCTTCCGCTGTTCGGCGTGGTGACGCTGCGGGATATCACCGCCCCCTACGCCAACGAGATGATCTTCCTCTTCCTCGCCGGCTTCCTGCTCGCCGCGGCGCTCGAGTTCTGGGGTGCTCACCTGCGACTGGCCCTCAAGATTGTATCGACCGCCGGACGGAACGGTCGACGCATCGTGTTGGCCCTCATGGCGGCGACGGCATTCCTGTCGATGTGGATCTCCAACACCGCCACGGCAGCGATGATGTATCCCATCGCCATGGCGCTGGGGCAGCTGTTCGGCGAGGGCCCACCCGCCGATCGCATCCGCACGTCGCTTTTCCTCGGGCTCGCGTATGCCGCGTCCATCGGCGGCATGGGCACGCTCATCGGTACGCCGCCCAACCTGATCTTCGCCGCGGCGGCCAAGGAACTGCTCGGGCAGCCGGTCGATTTCGCCCGCTACCTGGTGATCGGTGTGCCCTGTGTCATCCTGCTGCTGCCCATCTGCTGGGCGCTTCTCTGCTACGTGCTGTACCCGAGTGACGCCGTCCTGGGCGAGGCCGCCGAGCACGCCGTGGCTGAGCGTCGTGCGCGCCTGGGCAAGTTCAAGGGCGGCGAGCGCGCGACGATTGTCGTGTTCGGGCTGACGGCACTCGCCTGGATCTTCCGCGAGCCGAAGCAGCTGGGCGGCGTGTCGATCCCGGGCCTCACGGCGCTGGCGCCGGGACTGAGCGATGCGGCGATCGGCCTGACCGGCGCACTCGCGCTGTTCCTCATTCCGGCGCGGGACCTGACCGGCGCCCGGCGCCGACTGCTCAGCTGGCACGAAGCGAAGGGCATTCCGTGGGAGGTGCTGCTGCTCTTCGGCGGCGGCCTGGCCCTCGCAGCCGCGACAGAACTGACCGGGCTTACACGGTGGTTCGGAGAGCAGTTGACCGGACTTGAGGGCGCCTCACCGTTCGTCATACTCCTGGCGGTGGCGGCAGGCACGGTATTGTTGAGCGAGTTGGCGTCGAACACGGCGGTCGCCGCCATGGCGATGCCGATCGCGGCGGGGTTGGCCTCCGGTGCCGACCTGCCGGCCATCCGCGTCATGGCGGTAGCGGCGCTGGCGGCGTCGGTCGGGTTTGCCCTGCCGATCGCCACGCCCCCGAATGCGATTGCCTATGGTTCCGGCCGCGTCAGCGCGCGGCAGATGCTGCGCGCCGGGCTCGTCATGGACGTCGTGGCGGTGCTCGTGATCGTGGCCGTGGTACTGCTGCTCGGACCGCTCGCGGGGTGAGTGAGCAGCCCACCGACCACACGCCGGGCGCGAATCCGCTGAGTCGAGTCGACGCCGGTATCGTCGGGCTTCGCCTCGGGTTTCGGATCCTCGGACCGCTGCTGCCCGGGCCTGCGGCACGCCTGGCCGAGGAACTCTTCACCCGCCCGCCGCACCATCCCCCGCGCCCCGCCGAGGAGGCATTCCTGGCGACGGGTGCCCAGTTCTCCGTAGCGCTCGATGGCCAGAAGCTCGCCTGCTGGAGCTGGGGCGATGGTCCCGTGGTGCTCGTCATGCACGGCTGGGGCAGTCGCGCCGGTCGATTTCGATACTTCGTGCCAGCACTGCGCCAACTCGGGTTCCGCGTCGTGGCGCTCGATGGACCCGGCCATGGCCGCACCGGCGGTGACAGCGCCTCCTTGCCCCAGTTTGCGGCCGCCGTCTCGGCGGTGGCCGCCGCGGTCGGACCAGTCCGGGCCTTCATCGGGCACTCGCTCGGTGGTGCCGCCATCCTGTTCGCCATGTCCCGGTCGGTGCCGCCGGCACCCGCCGTCCTGATCGCCGCTCCCTCCGACCCCGCGATCTACTGGCGCCGCTTCGTGCGGCACCTGCACATTCCGCCTTCGGTGCGGCGGTGCCTGCAGCACCGCCTGCAGGAGCGGTTCGGACTGCAATGGAGTGACCTGGACCTGCTGCCGGCCGCCGCCGCGTTGCCGGCCCCGCTGCTCGTCATTCACGATGAGGCCGACGAGGACGTGCCGCCCGACAACGGACGCGCGCTCGCCGCGGCCGCCCCTCAAGGCAGGCTCGTCCTGACCACCGGACTGGGACACCGGGCCATCATGCGGGACGCCGACGTCGTGCGCCTGGCCGTGGAATTCCTCGCGGAGCAGGTGCCCCGGTGATCGTGATGGACCTGGTCAACGCGCTCGCCCCGGGCTGGTCGCACGTGCTCTCCACGACCGACGACCTGGCAGAGCTCGATGCCTTTCGCAGGCGGGTGGGTGCGCCGCGGCAGGCGTTTCACCTGCGGGGCCGGCGTCCACACCTCGACCTCAAGGACGGCCCGCGGGAGATGGCGCTGGTGCAGCGGGATGTGCGGGTGTTCGACCGCACCTCGGACATGTTGAGATTCCTGCGGGAACTGCGTGAAGAGGAACGGCGACTGCGTGAGGAGGAACCGAAACAGCGCGAGGAGGAACTGCAACAGCGTGAGGGGTGAGGGGACGTTTCAGTGATCCGCAGAATGATAGGTGGTGTCGCGGGTCCGGTAGTGGCCGGAGCCGTTGCGCTCGTCGCCCGGGTGCTGAATGGGCGCAAGTTACGGCCGTTATCGAAGCGCGAGCGCCAGCACCTGGCAGGCGTCTGCCCGGACCTCGATCTCTCGACCGTGCGTATCGCCGAAGGATGCCGCCTGCCGTTGCTGCCGGGGTTTGTGGCGATCACGCTGGGTCGGTCGATCTACGTCCGGGGCCATCTCGCCCGACGCCCGCTGACACTGCTCGCCCATGAGCTGGCGCACGTGCGGCAATTCAGGGAGCGCGGGTGGCTGGGAATGACGGCCGGATACGCAGCGCTCTGGCTGCAATTCGGCTACGTCCAGCACCCGATGGAAGTGGAGGCACGCGCGGCCGAAAAGGACTTCAAGTCGAGGAGAACCGTATAGGCTCGCGCTACTGCCGCGATTGCTGTGCGTCGACCTTTGCCTGCCACTCCGCTGCCACCTCCGGCTTGCCCCACGCGGTGTACAGTTCCACCAGCCGGCCTCGCGCATCTGCCACCACCCGCGCCTCTTCGCCCCTCGCCTCGACCAGCTTCTTCTCGGCCGGCAGCAGCAGCGACTCCGCCTCGTCGTAGCGCCGTGCCAGGGTGAAATGCGCGCCCAGTACGCTCTCGCTCGAGGCGAGCAGCCAGTGATCCTCTGGCAGCGTCTTCTGTCTCAGCGCCAGGCTCTCACGCAACCAGCGTTCTCCCGCTTCGAGCGAATCCATGCGCCCGAGCGCCCGGCCAAGCACACCCATCGAGGTGGAAACCGCCATGTGGGTTTCGGGAAGCGACTTGCCTCGCAGCTTGAGGACCTCGCGCGACCATTGCGCTGATTCCGCATAGCGCTTTTGCATGAGCAGCAAGTCGGCATAGTTGAACATGGTCCAGGCATACTCCGGATGCTCCGGTCCCAGGAGCTTTCGCCGCATGGCGAGCACCTGCAGGAATACCGTGTCCGACTGTGGCACCTTCCCCACCCGCTCGAGCACGGTGGCGTAGGGTGACAGCATCGCTGCCAGCTCCGGATGTTCATTGCCATATGCGCGCCGTGCCGCAGCAATCCCCAGCACATAGAGCGACTCGGCCGCCTGGTGCTGTCCGAGTTCACTCGTCACGTGACCCAGGTTGACGTAGGCGTACGCCAGCAGCGAATCACGGCCAGGCGCATACTGGAGGGTGAGGCTGAGCGCCCGCTGCAGCAACGGGTTCGCCTCGGCGTTCTGGCCGAGTCGCTGCAGGATGCGCGCGCGATGATCAAGAAACGTTGCCTGCTCCAGCGGGTCCGTATGTGGGTGCGTCACAAAGACGGCGCTGGCCAGGTGGAGCACGGAGTCGGCATCCTCGTACCGGCCGAGATACTCCAGCGCGTGACTCTGCCTGGTCAGCGCGATCCCGGTGGTGTAGTCGCCCGACGGTGCCTGCGTGCGGTACGCGCTCACCGCGCGGCCGAGCTGCGCCTCACCGGCCTCGAATTCGCCTAGTGCCATGTAGGTGCTACCGATGATCGTGCGCACCTCGCCCTCGAGCGCAGGGGAGTTGTGCAACGTATCGGCGTGCACCGCCGCCGAGTCGAGCACTTCGCGCACCGTCACGTCCCGACCGAGCGATGCCGGATTGGCCGAACCGAGCATGGTGGTGAGGAACGCGGTGACCTGTTCGGCACGCCGGCTCTGCGCTTCCGCCCGTCGGGCCTGTCGCGTGGTCGCAACGAGTCCCACGACCAGGGAAACGATGGCGAGGGCGATCGCTGCGGTCTCCAGCTTCCGACGACGCATGAGCTTCCCCATGCGGTAGGTGACGCCGTCAGGCCGCGCGGAAACGGGGCGGCCGGCGAGGTAGTACTCGAGATCCCGGGCGAAGAGATCGGCGGAGCCGTAGCGGCGCCCCGGCTCCTTGCGGAGCGCCATCTGCACGATGGCATCGAGGTCAGCATCGACCTCGGCATGCGGAGGCGGCTGCTTGCAGACCACCTCTTCTATTTCGGCAAGGAGTTTCCCCTTGAAATCGAAGGGCCGCCGACCGGTGAGCAGTTCGAACAGCACGACGCCGAGGGCATACACGTCAGCCGTCGTGCCCACCGGCAGGCCGCGCACCTGCTCCGGCGCGGCGTAGTCGGGCGTGAACGACCGATGGCCCGCGAAGGTGAGCGGCTGGTCGGCATCGCCCTCGGGCGTCAGGAGCCGTGCGATGCCGAAGTCGAGCAGCTTCACCTGCCCTTCGGAGGTGACGAGGATGTTGCCCGGCTTCAGGTCCCGGTGCACTACAAGTCCCTGGTGCGCGCTCTGCACGGCGGCGCAGACCTGCTGCATCAGGCCGATGCGGGCCCGGAGGGAGAGCTTCCGCTCGTCCGCCCAGCGAGTAATGGACTGGCCATCGATGAACTCCATGACCAGGAATGGCTGGCCATCGTCGGTGACGCCGCCGTCCACGAGTGACGCGATGTTGGGATGGTTCAGGTTGGCAAGGATCTGCCGCTCCGCCTTGAAGCGACTGATCGCGACGACGCTGCCGGCGTTCTGGTGCAGGAACTTGACCGCCACCCGCTTCCGGAACTGGTCATCGGCACGCACCGCCTCGTACACGGCGCCCATCCCACCAACACCCACCAGGCGTACGACCTGCCAGGCACCGACCCGCCGTCCAATCCAGCGATCCTCGCCGGTGACCGCATCGATCAGTGCCGAGGCAGACACCGGGCTCTTGAACCCGGCTTCAGCGCGCTCATGCGCGCGAATCAGCTCGAGCACCTCGACCTGCAGGACTCGGTCGCCTGCGGCACGCGCCTCCAGGAAGGCTGGACGATCCGCTGCCGGGCGCTCCAGCGCTTCCTCGAACAGTGCCTGCAGCAGCGCGAAGCGGGTGCGAGTGAGGGGCGTATCGTCCGTCATCTGCTCAAGCCAAGGTCTCGAGTGAACGAAGCAGGAATGCGCGGGCAAAGGTCCAGTCGCGCTTCACGGTGGCAGGGGAAATGCCGAGGGCATGGGCCGTCTCGTCCACCTCGAGTCCGCCGAAGAAGCGGAGCTCGACGACGCGCGCCTGTCGCGGTGCCAGCGCGTCGAGTTGCTGCAGCGCATCATCGAGGGCGATAAGGTCGAGTGGCTGGTCCTGCGCCGCGCCGATGGCCTCATCCAGCGTCACGCGAATGCCGTGGTCACGCTTCTGGCGACGGCGACTGCGGGCGTGATCAACGAGGATGCGGCGAATGGTCTGTGCCGCCACGGCGAAGAACTGGGCGCGGTTCTGCCAGCTGACATGCTGCTGGCCGACCAGCCGCACGAACGCCTCATCGACCAGCTCGGTGGGCTGGAGAGTGTGACCCTCGCTCTCGCGCCGCATCGCGATCTCCGCAATGCGATGGAGTTCCGCGAAGACGAGCGCGGCAAGGCGATCGGCCGCGCCGGGCACGCCGCCCTGTACCTCGGAGAGGATCGCGGTGATGTCCAAAGGAAGGAGAAGGGGGAAGGGGGAGAGGGGCTTCCGTGAGAGGATAGCGCCAATCCGGGTAGCAGCGCAAACAAACGGCGAAAGGGCCGAAGCTCGATGTGAGCTCCGGCCCTCCCGGTCGCACGCACCACTTCAGGGCAGCGTATAGAGGCGCACCTGCCCGCTCCCGGCACCGGCAGTACCATTGAACGCGGGAGCACCGACCGCTCCCGTGATCCCGTCTGCCGAAATTGAGAGCGCCTGGCCGCTTGCGTCACCCGCCGCGCCGCCGGCATTGAAGTTCGGGGTGGCCGACAGGCTCCAGCTGCTACCCACCAGCGCGTACAGTCGCACTACACCACTCGGCGGGCCACCGGCCATAAGCCGCGTGCCGTCGCCCGACAGTGATACCGAGGTACCGAGGTAATTGCCGGTGGCGCCATCGAGATCGGCGCCCAACTGGGTCCAGACGCCGCCGCTCAGACGGAAGACCCGCACTTGCCCGCCACGATCGGCAGCAGCAGCCCCACCCTGGCCGATGGCCGCTTCGGCACCAACGGCGAGTGTGGTTCCATCACCCGAGAGCGAGACGGAACCGCCCGAAAAGTCGGCCCCGGTTTCACCCACGATATCGGCACCGACTTGCGTCCAGGAGGCACCGCTCCAGTCGTACACCCGCGTGGCACCCGGTTGCGCGTTGCCACCAAGGCGCGGTATGCCGAAGGCGATGCGGTTGCCGTCATCGGACATGGTGAGGGACCAGCCAAGTTCATCGATGCCGGTGAACGGCGTGCCAATCGGGGTCCAGGTGCCACCGGACAACTCATAGACCGTGACGACCCCATTGGCGACACCGCCCACCCCGCGCCCGGAGACGGCCACTCGACTGCCGCTCGACGACATCGCCACGGCCCATCCAGCTCCCCTGCCTGCCGTGCCGTTGATGTCAGCGCCCACCTGGCTCCAGGCGCCGCCGACGAGGTCGTAGACCCGCGCGCTACCGCTATTGGTGCCGCCGCCGTCATTGAGGTATGACCCGATGATGATCCGGCCGCCGGTCGCCGAAATCGCGGCGGAGTAGCCGAAGCGATCGTTGGCAAACTCACCGTCGATATCGGCACCGAGCTGCACCCAGGAGTTGCCGCTGCGCTCGAAGACGCGTGCCTGGCCGGCGTCGGCCCCGTTGCCATTGTTGAACGGTGCCGCGATGACCACGCGAGTTCCGTTGTCGGACAACGCGATGGCCGAGCCGAACTGGTCCCCTGCGCCTTCACCCTCGAGCCCGGCACCAATCTGTCCCGGGGGCGGAGGGGGGGCGGCAGTCACCGTCAAGGTGAGCGGCGTGGACGCGATGGTGACGCCCGTCGCCGTGCCGGTGATGCCCAAAATGGTGGTGCCCGCAGCCGCGGTGGCACCGGCCACGATGGTGACGACCTGCGTAGTGCTCCCCTCGGCGATGGTACCGCCCGTGACGGTCACGGCAGCCGGTGCACCGGTGGCTCCGATGGTGACCGGTCCGGTGAATCCGCCCGACCGCACAATGGTCACGTTGGCCGTGGCGGACGCCCCCGCCACCACGCTCACGTCCGCAGGAGACAGGGCCAGGCTGACGCCAGGACTGGTCACGTTCGCGTCCACGGCGGCAAATGGGCTGAACTTCCGCACGCGACCGCCAATGCCCGCCCGGCGAGCCAGCAACAGCTTCGCCCTGCTGTTGCCGGCCGTGACGCCATCGCAGTCGAGAAAGGGCGCTGCAACCCGCGGCAGCAGCTCGATCGTGCTGGGATTGGCCGGGTTGGGGTGCGCAATCTGGAGCCGGTCGAAGATCACGCCTGAGGCGTAGTAGGCACTCGCCGACTCCGTCACCTGACAGAGCCCCAGGATCGCATCACTCGCGAACGTCACCGTGGGCGTCACGGTGAACTCGTAGTACAGGGGATACTGGTTGAACGCCGTGGGCAGCGGCCCATCGCCCGGAGCATACAGCGAACTGTCGGGAAGGCGCTCGATCACCAGCAGGACCTCGCGGGTCAGCGCTGCTGCCGGGATGACGATGCCGGCACGCGCAGTCTGGGTGACGAATTCGCCACCGGCAGCATCCACCACCGCCACCAGTCCGTCAGTGTCGAAGGCCTCAGGCGACAATGCGGGATCGGGCAGGCCGGCCTCGATGAATGCATCGGTGAGGAAATCGCTGAGGCCGGTGCGCTGTGCCGCGTCGGTGCCACTGAGTCGCCCGGCCTCATACTCGGTGATTGAAAGCGTCGCGAGGTCGAATGCGGCAGCATCTGCTGCCGCGTCGTTCCCGGCGACGACGGCCGCCTCCAGCGTCTCAACCAACTCAATCGCCTCGCTCTGCGCCGCCCCGGCCGGGAACAGTTCCGCCACCTGTTCCTCCAGTTCGCTCGGAGGATTCGGAGGATTCGAGCTGTCGGAACCACAACCGGTTGCCAGGCCGAAGAGCAGCAGGGCGCCGAGCGCCTTGGGAGAGAGGCTCATGGCAGGGTATACACGCGAACCGCGCCAGTCGCCGAACCCGCAACGCCGCGGAAGTACGTCTCCCCAAGCGCCACGGTGGTACCGTCAGCCGAAATGGCCGCGCCACCCATCCTGCCGCCGGTGCCGAAGTCGGGAGTCGCTGTCCTAGTCCACGTACCCCCCGACAGGACATGGACAGCCGCGCTCTCTTTGCCACCACCGGCTCCCACGGCGAACACGCGCGCACCATCAGACGAGAGCGAAACACTCTGGCCGAATCCGCCGTCCACGCCATCGATGTCGGCACCAACCTGAACCCAGGCGCCGCCCGTCAACCGGAACACACGTACGTGGCCGTTGTTCACCCCGCTGCCGTCGTTGCCGTCGGCGCCCACGGCAAGCATGCTACCGTCACCCGACAGCGAGAGCGCAACGCCGAAGTCATCACTGATCGCTTCCCCCGCCAGGGTCGCGCCAACCTGCGTCCAGGTCGTGCCGTTCCAGTCATGGATCACGACAAAGCCCGGCTGTGAACTGCCGGATGCCGAGGGATAGCTGAACGCGATGCGGTTGCCATCGTCGGACATGGTCACGGCGTAGCCGAGTTCTGCTCCAGCCGCGAACGTCGCGCCGAGTTGGGTCCAGGTCCCCCCGATGAGCTCGTACACCCTTACGTGGCCGTTGACGGAACCAACGCCGGGTCCACCGGTCACGATCCGGCTGCCGCTGGCGTTCATCGCGACGGCCCATCCCGAGCCCCGCCCCGACTGCGCACCCGACTCCCCGTCGATGTCGCCGCCGACCTGGGTCCAGCTACCGCCGGCGTAGTCATAGACTCGAACGCTGCCGCTGTTGCTGCCACCACCGTCATTCAGGTAGGACCCAACGGCGACACGGCCACCGTTGTCGGAAATCGCCACCGAACTGCCAAGGCGATCCTCTGCCGCTTCCGCATCGATGTCCGCGCCGATCTGGACCCAGCTGTTGCCGCTGCGCTCGAAGGCGCGCGCATGTCCGGAGTTGTTGCCTACGCCGTTGTTGTAGGGCGCGCCAACGATGAGCCGGGTGCCGTTGGCGGAAAGCGCTACCCTTGTCCCAAACTCGTCGTATGCCGTCTCACCCTCGAGCGTGGCGCCGATCTGCCCCGTGCCGGTATTCACCACTGGATCGACCGCACCGAACGGGCTGAACTTCCGGACCCGGCCACCGATGCCGGCGCGGCGGGCGAGCAGCATGGCGGCGCTGGTGTTGCCGGCATTGACGCCATCACAGTCGAGGAAGGGTGCTTCGACCCGGGCCAGCAGCTCGATCGTGGCGGGGTTCGTGGGGTCGGGGTGCGCGATCTGCAGCTCAGCGAACGTGGCGTCGGACGCGTAGTACGCGCTCGCCGACTCTGTCACCTGACAGAGGCCCAGGATCGCATCGCTGGCGAACGTCACCACCGGTGTGACCGTGAACTCGTAGTACAGCGGGTACTGGTCAAAGGTCGTGGGCAGCGGACCTTCGGTCGGCGCATATTGCGCGCTGTCGGGCAGGCGGTCGATCACCAGGAGCACCTGCCGGGTCAGCGCGGCCGCTGGAATGTTGATGCCGGCATGCTTCGTCTGAGTCACGAACTCGCCACCCGCAGCATCCACCACTGCCACTACACCATCGGTGCCAAAACTCTCCGCCGTAAGGAGTGGATCAGCCATGCCAGCGCCGGTGAAGGCGTTGGTGAGGAACTCGCTGAGCCCGGCCTGCTGTGCTGCGGCCGTCCCGCTCAGTCGACCCGCGGAATACTCGGCCAGCGAAAGGGTCGCCAGGTCAAACGCCGCGGCCTCAGCCGCCGCATCATTCCCTGCCGCCGCGGCCGTTTCCAAGTCGTCTACGAGGGATGCTGCCTGATCCTGTGCAGCCCCGGCAGGATAGAGCGCCGCCGCCTGCTCGCTCAGGTCACTCGGTGTGGGGACGGGATCGGAACTGTCAGAGCCGCAGCCAGTTACGAGGCCGACGAACAGCAGCGCGGCGAGCGCATTTGGGGCCAGGCGGTTGAACATGGAAAGCTCCTCGAAGGCGTGGCATGTGGGGCTTCGAGAAGGTACGCGTCAGAACCGGGCGGCGAAGCTCATTGATCGGGAGACGGGTGACGGGAGACGGGAGACGGGAGGCGGGAGGCGGGAGGCGGGAGGAGGAACTGCAAGCACGGGAACAGGGAACAAGGAAGAGGTCAGGGGTGGAGTCCGAAGGCGACCTGGATGTGCACGGTGATGTGCTCGTTCATCTTGAAGATGCCGAGGAACTTGCTCAGCCCGCCGATCTTGTAGTCCTTGAGATTGAGCGGGAAACTGGCGTCCACGGTGACCGACCCGGCCTGGCGCACCACGACCGCCGGCAGTTCCACCGCCTGCGTCACTCCATGAAGGATGAAGTCCCCGCCCAGCACCGCATCGGTCGAGTCGCCCCGTTGCCCCTCCACTCGCACCGTCTTCAGGTCGAAGCGTATGGCAGGATACTTTTCCGACTCCATCGACTTGTTGAGGTCCTTGTCCCGCTTGTTGTTGCCCGTGACGAGCGTGTTCACCGGTGCCTCCACGAATCCGCGCACATCAGCGAGCGTGGGTCCGCCCACCATCGAGCCGCTGACGCTGTGAGTCGTGCCGGTGAAGTCGCCGGCGGTCGCCTTGCCATCAAAGCTCAGGGTGCCCTCCGTCACCGTGCCATTCGGGACAGCCTCCTGCGCCGCCAGCGGAAGCGCGCCTGCGGCGCACAGGGCCACCACTGCCAGGAGCCGCCGCGCCACGTGCTTCACGTACCGAGCTTCCCCAGCGCGAGGCGGGTCGTGAGGCTCACGCTGGTGCCATACGATACCAGCGTGTAGAACTGCCCGGTCACCGACCACCGCCGGGCCAGCTCCCATGTGAGCCCCCCGAAAATCGCGGCGGCATTCAGGGTCGCCTCCACCCGGTTGTCATCCACGATGCCGAGCCGGTTGGTGAAGTTGACATGGAACGTTGGCATGAGGCGGGTATAGCCGCCGCCAAGATATGGCCGCACCGTGCCCTTGCTCAGCGATGCACCAAGGGTCAGGTCGGCACCGTACACCGCTGGCATGAACGAATCGTCGGATGGCGTACCCTGGTAGCAGGAGTTGGCAGGATTGATCACATCCTCGTCGTCACAGGTAAACGACCCCTTCACCGCGCCAAACGAGGCGTTGAGGCTGAGGTTGGCTATGAGTATGCCACCCATGGGCGGCGACGACCAGTCGGCGCCCAGGCCAACGATATTGGCGGAGACGCCGTTCACCGGAATCGGCGGAATCCAGCCCGCCTCGGCGGCAAAGCCCTTGCCGAGTCCAACGCGGACTCTCGGTTGTGCGGCGACGACAAGCTGGTTGGTGTTCGAGAGCGATTCGCCGGAGCCGCAGGTGGTGGGCGCCAGTGCATCCTGATCCACTTCCGGTACGGTCAGTACACCCAGCCCGAGCTCGACTCGGCCGGCAGTGGTATGACCCGGTCCGCGCGTGGGCGTGAAGGCGATAGGCACACGGTCGACCGCGCCCGGCAACGGACTCGTCTTGCGGATGGTGATGACGATGCGCTCGATCGGGAAGCGCTCGAACAGGGCCGCCGCGACACGCTCTCCGAG
>JANNSD010000137.1:0-18588 GCA_031402225.1 Gemmatimonadota bacterium
GAATGGAAGAGCGCCAAGGAAACCGACGGCAAGATCGCGGCGGCGGCGTCCCTCTTCAAGCTCCTGGCGGCGATCTACAGCTTCCTCACGTCCGCGGACGACATCATCGGCATCATCGTGGCTGACGCCGTGACCGGCCGCTACCACGCCGGCACCAATTGGACGATGCTGAATGACCAGTTGGGCGCCAATGGCTGGATCCAGCTCGACATGAAGTGACAACCTGAGCAACTCAACCCGATGGAGGCCCTGTGCAGATCGCGCGACGGTTCACGCTCTTCATGCTGCTGGTTGGTGGCGTTGTCACGCCAGCGGTTGCGCAGGGTCCCTGGTCAATCTTTGTGGCTGGAGGCGCCGCCGGGTTCGGCGGCACCTCCAGCCCCACTGGCCCTGTGGACGCTATCTCGCAGTACAAACCCGGCGCCACCACGCGGTTCCACCTCGGCGCGGCCCGCGCGTTCGGGCGCGCTAGCGTGGCGATCGATGCCTCGTACGCGAAGGCCGGCCTCAACGCGACCAGCGATGGTTTCCGGGCCGTGCTCAGTCCCGCCATCACACTGTATGATGTTCGCCTGACAGCCAACTATGAGCTGGCGAGGATGGGAACGGGAACCACCTTGCTCATCGGGCTGGGCCCCATGCTGCAGATCTGGAGTGGGGACGCCATCGTCGGCACGCAAACCCGGCTGGGAGCCGCCGCCGCATTGACGCTGAACGTCCCCATTTCCAAGCGCTTTGGGCTGTTCACCACCGGCAGCCTCGGCGTGGCCGGAAGCGCATTCGACCAGGAAACTCTCGACCTCGTTGGAGGGTTTGCGCCGGTGGCGACGTGGACGCGGGAGCTGGGGGTGGGAATTCGCTACGGCCTCTAGGAACCAAGGGAACAAGTACGCCGCGGCGGCGCGCCGGAGCGCAATGCGCCGAGCGGTGTACCACGCTGGTGAAATACATACGTAGTCGCCTCTTCGGTCGTCGCCGCCGCACCAGGGGCGAGAGCCCACTTCGCGCCGAGCTCCTGAATGTAGAGCGCCTCGAGGAGCGGGCGCGCGGACTCGCGGCGAGTTTCACGCTCGCGCGAGCCCGTGACGATGCGGGGAGCGAGTTCTTCGCCCGCGTAGGCGACAACGCCCGGGTGCTGCGCCAGGCGTACCGCACCCTGGCGGACGACGTGCATCGCGGCGAGTTCCTCTCCCCGGCTGCGGAATGGCTCCTCGACAACTTCCATCTCATCGAGTCCGAGATCCGCGGCGTCCAGCACGACCTGCCTCGGCGCTACTACCGCGAGCTGCCGAAGCTGGCGCCGCGCGAGATGTCCGGGATGGCGCGGATCTATGCGATGGCACTGGAACTGGTCCGCCACACCGACGGCCGCCTGGATCGGGGCCAGCTCGTGCGGTTCATGGCCGCGTACCAGACGGTGGCGCCGCTCACCATCGGCGAGCTCTGGGCATGGCCCAGCATGCTCAAGCTCGCCCTGATCGAGAACCTGTGCCGGCTCGCGGAGGAGACGCTGGAGGGCCGCGCGTCGCGCCTGGAGGCGGACCGGTACCTGGACCACATCGTTGGTGCGGGGACAGCGGGTCCGCTGCCACACCGGCTGGAAACGGCGTATGTCGTGCGGCTGCTGCAGCGGATGCGCGAGTATGGGCCGCTGGTATCACCGGTGCGCGCCGAGGTAGAGGAGCGCCTGACGGCGCAGGGGATGACGGCCGAGGATGCGATCCGGACCGAGCATCAGGCCCAGGCCATGGGGCTGGTATCCGTCGGCAACGCCATCACCAGCCTGCGGTTCAGCGCCGCGATCGACTGGGCACTCTACTTCGAGAGCGTCAGCCTGGTCGAGCAGGTGCTGCAACGGGATCCCGCCGCGGTGTACGGCAGCATGGATTTCCAGAGCCGCGACCGGTACCGGCAGGCCGTGGAAGAATTGGCAGAGCCCAGCGGTGAGGCCCAGCTGCGCGTGGCGTTGCGCAGCGTGGAAAGTGCGCGCGAAGTCGCGGAGCGGAAATCGGCGGACGATCGTGCCGCCCACGTGGGATACCACCTCATCGGGAAAGGTCGGCGGGACCTCGAAACCGATGTGTCATTCCAGCCGACGGTGGGCGGGCGGATACACCGCTTCTTCTTCGCCCGCGCGACCGCGGCCTATCTCGGTGCCGTGGCGGGCCTCACAGCGGTCCTCCTCGCACTCGCCGTGGCATACGCGTGGCGAGCCGGTGGCGACTTGTGGTCCCCAGGAGTGGTGGCCGCGCTGCTGCTGCTGCCCGCGTCAGAACTCGCGATCGCCGCGGTGCAGCGGCTGGCGGCGCGACTCTCTCCCCCACGACGGCTTCCGCGGATCGACTTCCTGGCCGGTGTCCCCCCGCAGCACTGCACGATGGTGGTCATTCCAACCCTGCTGACGAGCGTGGCGGGCGTGGCCGACCTCCTGGAACACCTCGAGGTGCTGGCGCTCGGCAACACCGATCCGAACATCCATTTTGCCATCCTCAGCGACTGGGTCGACGCGCCGGCGGCCGCGATGCCGGATGACGAGCCGGTCCTGGCGGCCGCGCGCGCGGGCATCGAGGCCCTGAACGCGCGCACGGACCGGGCGCGCCTGGGCTCCTTCCACCTCTTTCACCGGGTGAGGCAATGGAACCCCGGTGAGCGAGCGTGGATCGGCTGGGAGCGCAAGCGCGGCAAGCTCGAGGAATTCAATCGGCTCCTGCGCGGGGCCGGGGACACCAGCTTCACCACGCGTGTCGGCGACCCCGAGCTGCTTGCCGGCGTTCGCTACGTCATCACGCTGGACAGTGACACGCGCCTGCCCCGGAACGCCGCGCGGCACCTCATCGGCATCATCGCGCACCCGCTCAATCGGCCCCATTTCGACCGGCGCCTGCGCCGCGTCACCGAGGGCTACGGCATCCTGCAGCCGCGGGTGAGCGTGACGATGGCCAGCGCCGCCGGATCGCTGTTTGCGCGCGTCTACTCCGGCCACACGGGCGCGGATCCATACACGACCGCCGTGTCGGATACATATCAGGACCTCTTCAGCGAAGGCATCTTCGCGGGCAAGGGCCTCTACGACGTCGACGCGTTCGTGGCGTCGCTCGAGGGACGAGTCCCGGAGAACGCCATGCTGTCGCACGACCTCTTCGAGGGGCTCCACGCGCGGCCCGCCCTGGTCACGGATGTGGAGGTCGTGGACGACTACCCGGCCAGCGTGCTTGCCCATGCGCGCCGGCAGCATCGCTGGGCGCGCGGCGACTGGCAGATCCTCTTCTGGCTCTTCCCGGTGGTGCCGACGCGCCGGGGGCTCGAGCGCAACACACTTCCCCTCATCTCGCGCTGGAAGATCTTCGACAATCTCAGGCGCACGCTGGTGGCACCCGGCACGCTGCTGGCGCTCATCGCCGGCTGGCTCGTGTTTCCGGGCCAGCCGTGGGTCTGGACCGGCGCCATCGTGGGCAGCCTCGCGTTTCCCATCTATCCGCCCATCCTGCGCATGCTCGGCGGCCGGGACCCTCAGCAGCCGCTCCGCGTGTTCCTCCGGATCGTCTGGGAGGATCTCCAGACCGCCGGGGCGCAGGTGCTCTTGCACCTCACCTTCCTGGCCTATCACGCCTGGGAGATGGTGCACGCCATCGCCCTGACCTTGATGCGGCTGGCTTTCACCCAGCGGCGCCTGCTGGAATGGGAGACGGCGGCGGCGGCGGCAGCGCGCGCCGCCGGCCTCAGTCCCAGGAGCGATGTCCTGCTCTTCATCGGCGAGATGGCGGCGAGCCCGCTGATCGCCGTGGTCGTGCTCGTGCTGATTGGGGGTGCCCGCCCCGCCGCGCTACCCGCCGCCGCGCTGGTCCTCGCGCTGTGGGTGGTGGCGCCGGTGGTGGCGGCGTGGCTGAGTCGCCCGGTGCCGCCGGCGCGCCAGCGGCTCGGCGACGAGGACCGCCTGCTGCTCCGCATCGTCGCGCGGAAGACTTGGCGCTATTTCGAGGCGTTCATGGGAGCCGCCGATCACGGCCTCCCCCCCGATAATTTCCAGGAGGTACCGACGCCGACGGTGGCGCATCGCACCTCACCCACCAACATCGCCATGGGACTGCTGTCCACCATGGCGGCCCATGATCTCGGCTACATCCGCACCGCGCGGCTGCTGGACGCGCTCGAGGCGCTGCTGGGAACCATGGAGGGACTGGAGCGGCACGAGGGCCACCTGCTCAACTGGTATGACACCGGCACGCTCGCGCCGCTGCCCCCTCGTTATGTCTCCACCGTGGACAGCGGGAACCTCGCCGGTGCGCTCATCGCGGCCGCCGCGGGGCTGCAGGAGATGGCGGCGTACCGGCAGCCCGCGTCCGTCATCTGCAGCGGCCAGCGCGATACCGCCGAGGTGGCACTCCGATCGATACGCCAGCTGTCGGGGTCACGCGGCATGCCCTCGGACCGCGCCCTGCTGGTCGCCGTGCTGACGGCGCTGCGGAATACCCTCGCCGGGCCGGATGATCCGGCCGACAATCTCGAACGGGCGCGCCTGCTGCTCCCGGAACTGGTGGAGGCGATCGACGTGTTCGCGTCGGGCGAGCCGCCGCTGCCCGACCGCCTCGAAGCGGTGTACTGGGCGCAGTCACTCGCCGAGGGCCTGTCGCCGCGGGCCGCGGACCCCGACGCCGCGACGAGGCTGGTGGCGCTGGCGGGGCGCGCCCGGTCGTTTCTGGAGGGAATGAACTTCCGCTTTCTCCACGACCGGCAGCGGCAGATCTTTGCCATCGGCTTCCGGCTCGCCGACGCCGAGGGCCCGGGCCGCCTGGATCCCTCGTTCTACGACCTGCTCGCGTCCGAGGCCCGCCTCGCGAGCTTCGTGGCCGTCGCCAAGGGCGATGTGCCCGACAGCCACTGGTTTCACCTGGGGCGGCTGCTCACCAGCGTCGATGGCGCGTCCACGCTGCTGTCCTGGAGCGCCACGCTCTTCGAGTACCTGATGCCGCAGCTGCTGATGCAGAGCTATGCCGAGACGCTGCTGGACCAGTCGTGTCGCAGTGCCGTCCGCCGGCAGGTCGAGTATGGACGGCTGCGGGGTGTACCATGGGGCATTTCCGAGTCGGGCTTCAATGTCGTGGACCGTCACGGCAACTACCAGTACAAGGCCTTCGGCGTTCCGGGGCTCGGGCTCAAGCGCGGCCTGGGAGACGAGCTGGTGGTGGCCCCCTATGCCACCGCGCTGGCCGCCATGGTGGACCCGACGAAGTCCGCCCAGAACTTCCGTCGCCTGGCGCGCGAGGGCGCGGAGGGGGCGTACGGCTTCTACGAGTCCATCGACTACACCCATCACCCGGTGGCGGACGACAACAGCAGCCCCGGCGCTCTGGCGCCCGGGAGCCCGCCCCGTGGCACGGTGGTGCGGTCGTTCCTCGCGCATCACCAGGGCATGACCCTGGTGGCGCTGGCCAACACCCTGCTCGATGACGTGATGGTGCGGCGCTTCCACGCAGACCCCCGGGTGCAGGCCACGGCGCTCCTCCTGCAGGAGCGCGTTCCCCGGCATAGCCCCATCACCCAGCCCCGGCCCGCGGAGGCGACGCGCGTGGCCGCCGCCACGCCCGCGGTCGCGCTGCGGCGCTTCCGCTCGCCGCACACGCGGTACCCGCACGCGCAGTTCCTGTCGAACGGAAGCTTCGTCACCGTGGTGACCAACGCCGGGGGCGGGGCCAGCCTCTGCCGCGGCCGCGCGGTGACGCGCTACCGCGAGGATGCCACGCGCGACCTCGGCAGTCAGTTCCTCTACCTCCGCGATGTGCGCAGCGGTGCGGTGTGGTCGGCCACCTACCACCCGACGGCGCGAGAGCCGGAGGAGTACCTCGTCACCTTCCAGGCGGAGCGCGCCGTGTTTCGCCGGCAGGACGACGGCATCGCGACCCACCTCGATGTTGCCGTCTCGACGGAAGACGACGTCGAAGTACGCCGCCTCGCGATCACGAACCTCAGCGACCGCCCGCGTGAACTCGAGATCACGAGCTACGGCGAGATCGCGCTGGCCACCCTGGCCGACGACCTCGCTCACCCGGCGTTCGGCAAGCTGTTCATCGAAACCGAGTACCTGCCCGAGAGTGCCGCGCTGCTGTGCACCCGGCGCCCCCGCACACCGGACGAGGCCGGCATCTGGGCGGTGCACGTGCTCAGCGTGGACGGCCGGATGCAGGGTCCCGTCGAGTGGGAAACCGACCGCCTCAGGTTTCTCGGCCGGGGACACAGCCCAGCGGACCCGGTGGCGCTCGACGGCCGCGCGCTCTCTGGCACCACCGGCGCGGTGCTGGACCCCATCGTCAGCTTGCGACAGCGGATTCGCCTCCTCCCCGGCGGGTTCGTGCGCATGTCGTTCGCGACCGGCATGGCCTCGAGCCGCGAAGCGGCGCTCGCCATGGCCCACAAGTACCACGACCCGAGCGCCTCCGCGCGAACCTTCGCCCTCGCGTTCACGCAGGCGCAGAGCGCGCTGCGGCACATGGGCATCACCAGCGACGAGGCGATGCTGTATGAGCGCCTCGCGTCCCGCGTGCTCCACACCGATGCCTCGCTGCGCGCGGCGCCGGAGCTCCTGTCGCGCAATGTGCTTGGCCAGCCGGGGCTGTGGCCTCACGGTATCTCGGGCGACCTGCCGATCCTGCTCGTGCGCGTCGTAGAGGAAAACGACATTCCGCTGGTGCGACAGGTGCTGCAGGCACAGGAGTACTGGCGCCTCAAGGGCCTCAGTGCGGATGTGGTCATCCTGAACGAGCACCCGGTCGGCTATCTCGACGAGATGCACGTGCAGCTGGCCGCGCTGCTCGACACCGGGCCCTGGGGCGCCTGGAAGCACCGTCCGGGCGGGGTGTTCCTGCTGCGCGGGGACCGGATGAGCGATGCGGAACGCGTCCTCTTGGCGGCCGCCGCGCGCGCAGTGCTGAGCGGTGAGCGGGGCGAACTCGCCAACCAGCTCGACCGGCCGTACGCGGAGCCGGAGTGGCAGCGGGAACTGCCGATTCCACCGCCCGCGCCGGTGCCGGAGCACGATGGCGCGGTGATCATGCCACCCGAGCTCACCTTCGCCAACGGATCGGGCGGCTTCACGGACCACGGGCGCGCGTATGCCATCGTGCTCGACGGCGACCAGGAAACCCCTCTCCCCTGGGTGAACGTCATCGCCAACCCGGAGTTCGGCACCGTCGTCTCCGCCTCAGGCTCGGCCTACACCTGGGCCATCAACAGCCGCGAGAACCGGCTGACCCCATTTGCGAATGATCCCGTGAGCGACCCGACCGGCGAGGCGCTCTACCTGCGGGACGACGAGACCGGCGAGGTCTGGTCCCCGGCGCCGGGACCGGTACCCCGGACGCTCGCGAGCGGTCGCTATGTGGTGCGGCACGCGGCTGGGGTGTCCTGGTTCGCCCATGCCTCGCATGGGATCGCGCAGGAGCTGGCCGTGTTCGTGGACCTGAGCGACCCGGTGAAGTTCTCGCTGCTCACCCTCACGAACACGGGCACTCGCCACCGGCGGCTCAGCGCATTCGGCTATGCGGAATGGCGGCTGGGTCCGCCGCGCCCGGGCGAGCACCTGCACGTGGTCACCGAGTACGATCAGGACTCGGGCGCGATCCTCGCCACCAATGCCTACAACCAGGAGTTCCTGACAAGGGTCGCGTTCGCCAGCGCGAGTGAGGCGCCGCACTCCGTCACGGCCGACCGGCTCTCGTTCCTCGGGCGCAACGGCTCACTCGCGCGGCCCGCCGCCATGATGCGCCATGCGCTGGCCGGCGAGATGGGTCCCGGGCTGGATCCCTGTGCCGCCCTCCAGGTGCGGATCAACCTCGCGCCGGGCGAGACCCGCCGCGTGGTGTTCACGCTCGGGCAGGGCCGCGATCGCGCGCATGCGGCCGACCTCGTGGCCCGTCACCGGAGCGTCGCGGCGGCCGATGCCGCCCTCGAGCGCGTCACGGCATCCTGGGACGGCATTCTCGGCGCCATCCAGGTGCGCACACCGGACGACTCCTTCGACCTGCTCATGAACCGGTGGCTGCTCTACCAGGCGCTGAGCTGCCGCATGTGGGCGCGCACCGCCCTCTACCAGCCCGGCGGTGCGTTTGGATTCCGTGACCAGCTGCAGGATGCCATGGCCCTGAGCATTGCCCGGCCCGGGATGCTGCGGGACCACATCCTGCGCGCGGCAAGCCGGCAGTTCGTCGAGGGTGACGTACAGCACTGGTGGCACGAGCCATCCGGTCGCGGCACCCGCACGCGATGCTCGGATGACCTGCTCTGGCTGCCGTACGCCGTCGCGCACTACGTGAAGGTGACCGGCGACACCGGGGTCCTCGGTACCGTCGTTCCCTTCCTCGATGGCACGCCGCTGGCCCCAGGCGAGATGGAGGCATACCTTCAGCCAGGCGTGTCAGCCGAGTCCGCCTCGCTGCTCGATCACTGCACGCGCGCCGTCGAACGCAGCCTCACCGCGGGAGCGCATGGCCTGCCGCTCATCGGCAGCGGCGACTGGAACGACGGCATGAACCGGGTCGGGCACCACGGACGGGGCGAAAGCGTGTGGCTGGGATGGTTCCTGCATGCAGTGCTCACGCAACTGGCGCCACTCTGCGAGCGCGCGGGTGACCGGTCGCGCGCGGCACGCTACGAGGGGGAGGCGGCGCGTCTCGCCACGATGCTGGAACTGGCGTGGGACGGTGACTGGTACCGCCGCGCATACTATGACGACGGTTCGCCCGTCGGCTCAGCGCAGAACGACGAGTGCCGGATCGACTCGATCGCGCAGACGTGGGCGGTACTTTCGGGTGCGGCGCCACTGCAGCGGGCGGAGCGGGCCATGGATGCCGTCCGGACCCACCTGGTTCGCCGGGCCGCCCGGGCCGTCCTCCTGCTGACGCCGGCGTTCGATCAGTCGGCTCAGGATCCAGGCTACATCAAGGGGTACCCGCCGGGCATGCGGGAGAACGGCGGGCAGTACACCCACGCCGCGATCTGGACGATCATGGCAGTGGCTCGCCTGGGGAACGGCGACGAAGCAATGGAACTGTTCCACATGCTCAACCCCGTCAACCACACCCGCACGGTCGCGGACGTCGAGCGCTACAAGGTGGAGCCGTACGTCATGGCGGGCGACGTCTACGCCCATCCGGCCCACCTCGGCCGCGGCGGCTGGACCTGGTATACCGGGTCCGCCGGCTGGATGTACCGGGCCGGGCTCGAGAGCATCCTTGGCCTCACGCGCCACGGCGCCACGTTCGAGGTCGATCCCTGCATCCCGGCAGAATGGCCCGGATTCTCACTCACCTGGACGATCGGTCGCACGACTTACGAGATCACCGTGTCCAATCCGCAGCATCATTGCCGCGGAGTGGCCCGGGCGTCGCACAATGGCGTCGCGTGCGACGCGGCCGCCATTCCACTGCTGGACGACGGCGGCACGCACCGGGTGGAGATCCTGATTGGCGAGAAGCACTCCAGCCCGGCAGCCTCTGCCAGGATGAGCGCGCGGCGCGCCTGATGGTTTCACCCGCCGGCGACCGTGAGGCCCGACCGCCGAAGGATCAGGCCGCGACGCGCGTGCCGCACCGGTCGCAGAAGCGGCTGCCGGGCGGCAGCGCCGCCGCGCACTGACCGCACGGTCGCTCACCGAGGCCAGCGCCGCAGCTGGAGCAGAACAGGGCATCCTGCTCCGGTCGCGGACCGCAGTGGGGGCACACGTGGTTGGCTGACCCCTCCGACCGAATGGCCCGCGCCCGCGCCGCAATGACGGCTTCGAGGTCGTAGGACTCCCGCGCCGCTGCCGGCACCGTCGCCGGTGCCTCAGGCCCAATGGGGCCATCCTCCGCGCGAAGTGCCTGCAGCGCCTGGGCAGTGTACTTGCCCTTGAGCATCGCGTAGTCCTCGTCCGACAGCTTCCCGGTCGCCTGGTCGAACTCGATTTCCTTGAGCGCCGAAAGCGCGATGCCCTTGGGGGTCTCCTCGAGATCTTCAGGCTCATCATCCACAATCGCCGGGATGGCATCGCGCGAGATGAGCGGTCCGAGCACGATCAGGAGCAGGGCCGCCCCCACCAGCGCCGCGGCCACCGCCTCGAGCCAGATCACTTTTCCATCTCCGCGAGTTCTCGCTTGAGTCGGTCCAGTTCGTCGTCCGTTCCGGTCGCCGCCGCCGCCGCCCGTTCACCGGTCAGGTCGCCCGCCCGTTCGGCCGACATCCGCACGCGCCGGCGGATGATCCAGGCGACGATCCCGCCCACGGTGAGAATGGCGACGCCGGGCACCACATAGCCCGCGATGTTGAACCCCTCGGGCTTCGGCGCCATGAGGATCTTCTCGCCGTACTTGTCAACGAACGCCGCGATCACGCCCTCGGAGGTCTTGCCCTCGGCGAAGAGGGCGAGGATCTCGCGGTGCAGCGCCGGCGAGTAGGTGCAGGTGAAGTCGGTGGTGCGGCAGGTGAAGATGTCGAGCGTGCAGCCGCAACTGCACCGCAGCCTGAGTTCGGTGTTGCGGACCACGACGTCGTTGTCACCCTCGACGGTCGGTGCGCGCGGCCGGCCCGCGACATCGGGATTGAACAGGGTGCCGACATCGCCCTGGCCCGCGCGGGGGCTGGCCACCGCATCCTGCTGCAGCGACAGGAAGGCGCGACGGTGCATCGTCACTACGGTACGCCCGCGCGCGCCGTCGCCAATTCCACCCCGTATCCCGCCTCTGCATGCCGGCGCGAGGCTACCGGCGTCCCGCCGCCGGGCCACATGGTGATGAGGCCACCAAACAGCAGGATGAACCCGCCCGCCCAGACCCACCACACCAGGGGATTGATGTTGAAGCGATAGACCGCCTCCTCGGTGCCATCGACCGCGCCGGCGAACACGATGTACACGTCCTCGCGGAGGCCACTGCGAATCCCCACTTCGGTGGACGGCTCGAAGGAGGCTTCCTCGGTGCCCAGTTCATTGATCGTGAAGTGCTGCCGCTTCTCCGAGACGATGCGGCCATCCGGCTTGCCGTCGAGGGCCACCTCGACCGTCGCGGCCGACACGTAGCGATTGAGTTGCTTGAACTGGGAGATCCCGACGTGGGTGAAGGTGTAGGTATGGCCGAAGGGGCTCTTGACTTCGACCGACTCACCCGGCTTCAGCGTGGCTTCGCGCTGGACCTTGAACGCCATGCCCGCGAACGCGACGAAATACACCAGCATGGCGAGATGGACGATGTAGCCGCCGTAGCGCCGGCGATTCCGCCCGACCAGCCGACCCAGCGCCATCGGCACCGATTCGCCGTACATGCGGATGCGGGCACGCGTGCCCCGCCAGAACTCCTGCGCGATGGTACCACCCACGAAGCCGGCGAGGCCCCACGTCATGAGCGGGGCCAGGTCACGCACTCCGAGCGCTACCAGCACCGCCGTCACCAGCAGGCCCGAGCCCACCGGGAACGCAAACTGGCGCTGGAGATTCTGCACCGAGGCCTTGCGCCACGCGATGAGCGGGCCGATGCCGGTGAGTGCCAGGAGCAGCAGCCCCAGCGGCACGTTCACCTTGTTGAAAAAGGGCGGGCCCACCGTGATCTTGGTGCCCCGGACCGCCTCGGAAAGGATGGGGAACAGGGTGCCCCAGAGCACCGAGAAGGCAATCCCGACGAACAGGAGGTTGTTGAAGAGGAACGCCGCCTCGCGGCTCACCATCGACTCGAGTTCCACATCGGCCTCGAGCATGGGCCAGCGGGTGTACAGCAGCGTGTAGGACGCAACGGCGATCACGACCAGGAACGCGAGGAAGTAGTAGCCCACGTTCGACTGGGTAAAGCTGTGCACGCTGGCGATCACGCCGGAGCGGGTGATGAACGTGCCGAAGATACTGAGCAGGAAGGTGCCCACCACCAGCGACAGGTTCCAGCGCTTCAGCATGCCCCGCTTTTCCTGGATCATGACCGAATGCAGGAACGCGGTCATGGTGAGCCATGGCAGCAGGCTGGCGTTTTCCACCGGGTCCCAGGCCCAGTAGCCGCCCCACCCGAGTTCCACGTAGGCCCACCACATGCCCAGCGTGATCCCGACGCCCAGAAAGAGCCAGGACACGAGCATCCAGCGCCGCATCGCGTGGATCCAGCCGGTGTCGAGGCGCTTGGAGAGCAGCGCCGCGATGGCGAACGCAAAGGGAATGGTGATGCTGATGTAGCCGAGGTACAGCATCGGGGGGTGGATCATCATGCCGGGGTTCTGCAGCTGGGGATTGAGCCCCCGCCCGTCGGCCGGCGTGAACGGAAGGCGGTCGAACGGATTGGCCCCGGAGAACAGCATGACCGCCACGAAGAACACCGTCACCGCGGAGGTCACTCCCGCGACGTACGGCATGAGCGGGGCGTAGCGCCGGGGCGTCATGGCCTGGGCGAGGGCGGCGAACAGCGACAGCACCACGGCCCAGAAGAGCAGCGAACCCTTCTGGCCCGCCCAGAACGCCGAGAAGAGGTAGCCCGATGGAAGGTTGCGCGAGGTGTAGGCCCAGACGTACTCGATGTTGAAATCGTGGGCGATGATGCCCTTCCAGAGCGCGATCGAGGCAACGGCACACGCCGCAAACACGGCATAGACCGACCGCGTCACCGACAGGGCCACCTCGGGGCGCCCCTGCCAGCGACCGGAGAAGGCCAGAACGGCGCCCCAGATGCCGAAGAGGAGCGCCGCCCACAGTGCGAAATTGCCCAGCAGTGTCATGGTTGGGAGCCTGTGATCAGGCCTTGGCGGCCTTGTCGAGTTCGGCCTCGTAGCGGGAGCCACACTTGGCGAACACTTCAGTCGCGTGGAAGACGCCGTCACGGCCAAGGCGACCCTCGACGATCACCTCGATGTCGTTGGCGTCCGTGAACGTGTCGGGCACGATGCCGCGATAGGTGACAGGATACTGCTGGGCCCCATCGCTCACCAGAAAATCGACCTGCTGGACCGCAGCGATTCGCTTGATCGAACCGGGAACCACCTTGGCACCCAGCTTCAGGCCCACGTCATAGAACGTGGGATCGGATGTGGTCTTGGCGGCGAGCTCAGTCGGCGTCAGGAAGAAGACGCCCGTCTCCTTCACCCCCTGAGCAATGAGGAAGCCGACGCTGCCCACAATCAGCACTGCACCGATCAGGAACTTGGTTCCGGGTTTCATGTTGTCTCCGTCGTCGTCACCGGCGCCATCAGGGACGCCAATCTCGTACCCCACCAATATACCAGCGTGCCGTGATTCGACCCGTCAGGACCCGGGCGCTGGCTTCGCGGGCGGCTGCCCCAAGGCGGCGGCGCGGAAGTCGTTCACCGCCCGTTCGTGCTCCGAGTACTCGTGCCGCTTCGCCTGCATCTCCGCGTCGTAGCGCGTCAGGAAGCCCTGCTGCGCCTTCTTGAGACCCGCTTCGTCCTTTTCCCACCGCGCCACGGTGCCCTGGATCATGTATCCGAAGAGGTGCCCCGGCGCCGTCTTGAGAATGCTGTCGCCCTCGGCCGCGGCGGCGGGCACCTGTCCGGTATGCAGCAGCAGCATGGCCATGTGGAACCGGGCATCGGCGTCGATGCTGTCCAGCTGCTGATAGGCCATCACCGTCATGGGCGTGAACTGCGCCACCGTGGCCTGATCTCCCGTCTCGGCGGCCTTCATGACCCGATTGTACAACCGGTCAAATCGCTCCTTGGGGGTCATGTTGCTGATGTCGGGCGGCGTCCCGGACGGCGCACCATCGGCGGACGCAAACGGCGCGGCTGGCGAGGCGCCAGGAGCCGCAACACGCCCTTCGCCGCGCGCCAGGAAAGCGATCAGTACCCCGAGCAGCGCCAGGCCAGCGACGCCCGCCGCAATCCATCCGGCGCGATCGGTGCTCGGCGGCGAGGTCGCTGCCCTCCCGCCGGCCCCCGCCGACGTGCCGCAGCCGCGACAGAACTGGACCCCGGGAAGGAGTGCCTGACCGCAGGTGCGACAGGTGCCGGCGGTGAGCGCCGCGCCGCAGGAGTTGCAGAACCGGCCGCTGGCCGCGGCACCGCAGGCCGAACACTTGGTCATGGCGTTGCTCGTCACGAAGGGCACTGCCTCCCGAAGGATCGGATGGATAGCGAACTGCCGCACAATAAAGGACCAGGCGGCGATCGGGAATGGTGGAAAAATCATGAAGCAACCATCATCTTCGGCAACGGCGCTAAGTCTAAAGAAATCAACAAGATGTCTTCATCAAACTGTCACCGAAAACCCCTTGTCCGTACGTCTACGGAGGAGTAGTGTAAGGACAGGTTCGGATAACCGCTTCATCCCCACTGCCCAGACCCAGGAAGCGTATGCACTGCATCTCTCGTCGGAACCGCTCCCTGTTGGCGCTGTCGTTGCTCGCAATGGCCTTCACGGCCAGCGCCTGTACCACCACCGAGACGGTCGAGGTGGATCGGCCGAACTTCAACCCCGCGCCCGACAGCGTCGGCGGGTTCCTCGGCCTCTACACTGTCTCCACCAACCAGACGACGTGCGGCAACTGCCACGTCAACAACCAAACCGAGTGGTCCAGCACCGCGCACGCCGATGCCTACGCAACCCTTGCAACACTCCCGGCAGGAGTGGCGCAGCCGTTCTGCTATGGGTGTCATACCGTTTCCGAAAACGGTAACACCTACGCCGCCGCGGGTGTTCCGGGTGGCTGGAACGAGGTGCCTGACTCGGTCTACCGCAACGTGCAGTGCGAGAGCTGCCATGGTCCGGGGCTGACCCACGTCACCAACCCGAACTCGCTCAACATTCCGCTGGCGAGTGCCTTGGTGACCCCGGGCGACCAGACCTGCATGGCGTGTCATTCGGGCACACACCACCCGTTCGCCGAGCAGTGGTCGCAGTCGGCGCACTCGACCCTTCGGGCGGCCGGGCCGGATGATCCTGCCAATCGCACCGGCTGCAAGGAGTGCCACAGTGGCGCGGACGCGCTGGCCAGGCTGAGCGGCAACGCGCCCACCAACTACATCGGCAAGGACACCAAGTTCCCGACCACCTGCGTGGTGTGCCATGACCCGCACGCCAACACCAACTCCGGGCAGCTTCGCGCCCCGATCGACAATCCGGACGTGGCGACTAACCTCTGCTCCAGCTGTCATACGCGCAGTGCCGCGGCCACCCCGGCGTTCACGATCAATTCGCGTGGCGCGCACGCGGCCCAGGGCGCGGTGTACTTCGGTGAAGGTGCCGGCTGGATTCCGCCGGGCTTCGTGTTCGACCCGAACAACCCGGTGCAGACCTCGCACGTCACCGCCAACAACCGGCTGTGCGCCGGGTGCCACGTCGCGGAGTTCACCACCACTGACGCATCTACCGGCGAGGACTTCACCTCCGTGGGCCATCTGTTCTCGCCCAATCCCTGCAAGGACGCGAACGGGATTCCCGTTGCGGGTGACTGCGCCTACACGGCGACGGCCCGGTTCTGGACCGGCTGCACCAACTCCGGGTGCCATGCGGACGCCAACGCTGCGGCGAACCTGTTCAACGGGACGCGCGCCGAGGTTGGTGTGCTGATCGACATCCTGTGGATTGACGACGGCGACGCCGTGCTCGAAGTCACCGACGGTGGCTTGCTCCCAAGGGTCCTCGTACAGAACCCCAGCACGACGGTGCCGGCAACTGACTCAACGCATTTCTGCTGCACTGGCGCAACCAAGGACAACAACCTGTCGGTCGCTGAGGGCGCCCTCTTCAACGCCCGCATGCTGGCCGAGGCGCTGTATTCCCACAACGACGGGTCGAAGGGGATCCACAACCCGGCGCTCTACAAGGGGCTGATCGCGGGCTCGATCAACGCGGTGCGAGCCCGGTACAACCTCCTGACTGTGCTGTCCCCAAGCCAGGAGGCCGTGATCCAGAAGGCACTCTCGGCGCCGGGCATCAAGTACACCCCGCCGCCGGCACTGGGGCAGACTGCGGCAAGGTGAACCTGTACCGGGGCATGCACACGACGTGCTGACTTTTCTGATGCATGGAGCGGCCGCCCTCGGGGCGGCCGCTTCCATGTTCGCCCAGGACACGGCAACGATCCGCGTGCCCGGGCATGGCGGCGTGCTCGACTCCACCGTCGACCGTACGCTGCTGCCCGATACGATCACCCCGATCATCCAGTGGATATTCCAGAAGCCGCCCTGGGTGATGTGGGGTGGGGCCATCCTGGCCGCCATCCTCGTGGTGGCCGCGCTGTGGTGGTTGCGGGGTCACATCAAGGGACTCTGGCACTACCTCACTACCCGGAGCGGGGCCGTCAAGGCCGCGCTCGGCGCGGCGGCGCTGCTGGGCGTGCTGGGCACCGTGGCGGCCGGCATGAAGTCCTACGACTTCATGATGAACGACAAGCGCATGTGCAACGGCTGTCACGTCTTCGTGCCGAGCGGCCAGGTCATGGAGCGCCCCGACAGCGGCGACTACACGCTGGTCAACCGGATGGAGGGCAAGCACGACACGCTGAATTGCCACACCTGCCACGCCTTCAGCGCCACGAAGGAAGCGGTGAAGATGGTGTTGTGGATGTCGGGGGTGCGCGATTCTACGATCCCGGAACATGGCAGGGTGCCGCGCGACGTCTGCGAGCAGTGCCACGAAAAGGGCGCCGCGAAGGAGACCTGGCAAGCCATCGCGAAGACGGCGGGCCACCGCACTCATCTCGAGTCGGACAGCTCCGCGCTCAAGGGGAAGGTGGAGTGCCTGACCTGCCACGCCCGCTCGGCGCATCGGTTCGCGCCGGTGGACAGCACCTGTTCCCAGAAGGGGTGCCACCTCACCGAGGAGGTGGACATCACGCTGGGCAAGATGGCGGGACAGACCGGGCTGCACTGCATGGTCTGTCACAAGTTCACCCGGGTCGTGCCGGGGCTCGCCAGCTTCGATTCGGCCAAGGGATCACTCGTTCCCGGCTCGCGGCAGTGCTTCTCCTGCCATGAAATGCGCGAGCGGCTCGGCGAATTCGATCCGGCGAAGGACCCGCACGGTGGCACCTGCGGCATGTGCCACAACCCGCATGCCAACGTGAAGCCGAAGGACGCACTGAAGACCTGCGCCGACGCCGGATGTCACGCCGATTGGCGGAGCGTCGACTTCCATATGGGCGCCGCCCATCGGAAGGACGCCGCGCGCTGCGAGACCTGCCATGAGTCGCACGCAGCGCGGGTGGATGCCTCCGATTGCGTCGGCTGCCACAACGAGGTGCGGGCTCGCGCCGCCAAGGCGAAGAGCGGCGGGCCCCGCCCCCCGGTGCCGTTCGACACCCTCAAGACCCTGCAGCGCACCTCGGGGCCGGTGGACGTGGCCCCACGGGCACGGCACGGCAAGGGCGACGCCCCGATCGACGACCCGCCGAGCGGGGCCCCTGCCCCTCCAGGTGCACCACCCCGACCCTTCTCGCACAGCAACCACAAGAAACTCGCCTGCATCAAGTGCCACGACGTCAAGTCACAGGCCAGCAGCGTCACGTTCACGGCGCCGCGTGGATGCCTCATCTGCCATCACCAGGACCCGGCTCAGAGCGAGTGCGCCACCTGCCACGCGTCGGCCCGGATGGACTCGCTGCAAGTCAGCGAGACGATCCACGTGCAGAGCACTGTGCCGAAGGCGCCGGAGCGGTCCCGCACGGTCGCGTTCAGCCATGAAGGCCATTCGGACGTGAAGTGCCTTGACTGCCACGCCACGGCGGTGACCCTGGCGGCGTCCCCGAAGGCCACGGCCTGCCAGGGCTGCCACGACCAGCACCATGACGCCGGGCGCAACTGCGCCGCTTGTCATCGCGCCCAGACCAACTGGGACGCCCACACGCGTGAGTCGCATGTGGACTGCACGGCGTGCCACCAGGCGACCACCGTCGCGCGGCTCACGCCGGACCGGCCGTTCTGCCTCGGCTGCCACGACCCGAAGGTGGATCACCACGCTGAGACCGAGTGCACGCTCTGCCACCTGCTGGTCACGCCATCGAGCTTCCGCCCCCAGCTCATAGGACGGCCCTGATGCGCGGCTGCGCGGCCGGACTCGCCGCCCTGCTCCTGGTGTGCGGCGCCGCGCCGGTAGCCGGCCAGGGCTTCCGCGCCTCGTTCGACCTGCGCGGGCAGAGCGTGGCCACCCGCGGCTGGCTGCTCGACAGTGTCCCGCGATCGGATGTGCAACCCGGCGCGGGAGGCGGTCTCTACAGTTCCGCCGGGTATGCCGTGACCTGCAGCACTCCGACCTTCTGCTACTACTACGCCCCTGGTCCACGCATCCAGTATGCACCCGTGGTGCTGACCACGGACGTCACCGCATGGGGGCTCGGCACGAGCGGGCTGAGTGCCCACCTCAACATGCGCATGAACGGGAGCGCGGCCGACGAGCCCTTCGCCGGCAGCGTGCCTGCATTCCAGTTGTGGGAGGCGTACGTCAACTATCAGCATGACTGGTTCGGCATCCTCGCCGGGCGGCAGGTGTTTGTCTCGCGGCTGGGCTTCGCCGGATTCGATGGCGGTCGCGCGACGGTGCGCCAGCGCGCGCTGGGCCTCGAGGCGACGGGCTACGTGGGCTACGGCCTGGCCCGTGCCAGTGCCGTCGGTATCAACGACCCGGCCACGGCGCCGCTC
>JANNSD010000138.1:0-9807 GCA_031402225.1 Gemmatimonadota bacterium
GATCTGTACCACCGCCGCCACCGCTGCTGCGAGGCCACCGATCAGGAGAACCGCACTCAACACGCTCATCGTCGTTCCAGGGTCCGGGACAGTCACGCTGATTTCACCCTGCCCGAATGTGACTACCGCTGTGTCACGGGATCATCAAGCCACGGTGACGGATGCGTTTCACCGTCCCCAATGCAGCAGCGAGAGCACCAGTTCCGACAAAATGAGCACGACGATGATGATCTCGAGCGCCTCGGACCGCGCCGCCACCGCCATGTCATTCAGCGCCTCGGCCATCGTCTGCGCCAGCGTCAGCTTCCGTTCCACGCTCTGCCGCCACGCCGGTTCATTCATCACGTCGAGCGTCGCCCGGTAGATCCGGGCCAGGTAGATGTCGTCGGTGAGGCGGACGGCATTGATGGCCTGCTCGATCAGCCGTGAGGTCCTCGCCGTCACCTGGTGCAGTTCGGTGACCACGCGCTGCGACCGTCGGGCGAACAGGGCACCCGGTCCCATCCCCATTGCCGCGGCCCGCGCGTCGAGCTGGGGCAGGCGGCTCTCGAGGACCGCATCGTACACCTCGAGCTCGAGCAACTGGGCGGTGGCGAACTCAATCAGGAACTCGACATCGTGGTCCGTGGGGTCCGGCTCCACGACCACGGCGGCATCGTACGCCACGATCGTGCGGTCAAGCTGGGTGTATCGAAAGTCTCGCCCCAGCAGGCTCTGCCGCGCCGCCGGCGCCAGTGCACGCTCCTCGCCGAGGAGGAGGCGGGCCAGGTCCGACTCGCCGAAACCGCCCTCCGGCTCGCGACTGAGGCGCAGGATGGCGTATTCCTCCCTGACAGCGCTCCGCTCCGGCTCCTGGATCGCTGGGCCGAGCAGCGCCTCCACACTGCTCGCCAGCGCGTCGCCCCAGCTACGCGTGTCGGCGCCATGGATCAGGTCGGCGACAATGGGAACGAGCTCGGCCCAGGTGCACTCCGGATCCCACGCCAGGATCCGCCGGCAACTGAGGACACCGAAGTCGTAGACCGCGACATGCAGGGTCTCTGACCACCCCGCCGGCAGTTCCGGCACCGGCGGTCGCGTCACGTCCTCGGAGAGGTCCAGGATGAGCGGTGGCACCGGAATGCGGATGCTGCCCCTGGCCTCGGTGCGGCGCAGCACCGGTCGCCGGCCCTCGCGCCCGGAGGATCGGACGCGCACCTCGGCGTGGGCGAGGTCGATGCGCTCGCCCACGTCGATCAGCAGGGTCAGTGTCAGCAAGCCCTCTAGCGGAGGCACCATGACACAGGATAGCCTCGTCGGCGCTCACGGCAACACGCCATGGCTGCCACCTCCCAGGAGCGACTGCAGCTGGCCGTCGGGTTGGCCCGAAGTCGTCACCGTCACGCCGCCGAGATATCGCGGGTCGGGGAAGGCGGTGGGGGACCCCTCGGTATGGAAGGTATGAGTCACGTAGACCTCGTATTGCCCCGGCCCGACTGCTGACAATATCGCATCGTATTCATGCTGCTCGATGCCGGGAACGATGGCGACATCGAGCGGTCGGGCCGCAACCTGCAGCATCAGCTTTCGGCGCCGTCGCAGGACGGTGGCCGAAAGGACCCAGCCGCTGTACCCCGCACTCATCTGCCCTCGAATGACGACTTCACTGGAGACAACAGCCAGGGAGAATGGCCTGGCGGGCTCATGCTCCGGAACGATACGCGCCTGGAACGCGAGACCGATGCGTGCAGGAGAGACTCGGTCGCGCAGCGGCGAACGGAAGGACACGTGGTCACCCTCGGGCGATGTTGGCAAGCGAATACGTGGACCTGCAGCGGTCGGATCCCGCGGCGGGGCCGCACGATACTAGAAAACCGGCAATTCCCGGCGCGTGATGTTGCCCCGCTGGTCGATGCCGAACAGGATGAACGCGCGGTAGTCGGCGAGGTTGGGCCGGCCATTCCCCAGCGGTACCAGGGGCAATGGCGGCTCAAGGTACCCCGCGGCATTGAAGGCGCCGATGTCGGGCTGGCCATCGGGAACACCGAGTGAGCCGTCACTGAGCCGGGCCAGCGCGAAAAGCCCGACGAAGTCGTTGTCCAAATCCGCCACCGACACCGACACTTCAATCGCGGAGGTGCCCACGAAACTCCGTCCGAGGCTCACGAACACCGGCGGCGAGCCGCCGGGCGCCGTGCCCAGGGGGCGATCCAGCCAGGGCGTGGTGTTCCCCCGCTCATCCTCGACCCGCAACGACGCACACATCGGGGTTGTGCTCGAGGCGAGGCCGAACTCGAATGCGCCGATCACGGTGACGCTGTCCGCGCGCGACGTCCGGCCGGACGACAGGCCCCGGCGGGTTCGCGGGCCGGTCGGCAGGAGCGAGGTGCCGCTACAGTCCGTGACGTCGTAGGTGTAGCGCTCGACATCCTTGTCCGGGTCGCTGGCCTTGAAGTAGAACGCGAAGCCGCCGTCCTGCGTGCCGCTCTCGAACCGCGTGACGGTGGGCCGGACCGCCAGCTCCGAGCAGCGGATGCGAAACGAAACCCGGCCTCCCCCCCGCGCGGCCAGTGCGACGTGGCGCAGGCCGCGGCCGTCGCTGGTGACCTCGCAGTTCGGCGCTACCGCGCCCAGCTCGACCTCATAGTCACCGGCCGGAAGCGAGTCCACCCTCAGCGTGTCGTTCCCACCGGTAATGAGGAAGCGCTCGGCGATGCCGCTGCCGGCGATCCGCACGTAGAACTGATCATCGGCGCCCGCCCCGTCCGTGCCGGTTTCGACCACCAGCGGCGAACTGCAGATGACCTGAAATCGGGCCAATGCGGTGTTGGCTCCCTCGGGCACCAGGATGACCTGCTCCGCGCCGTCGCGGACCGAGCAGTTCCCCGGCAGGCCATCCACGATGACACGGTAGGTGGCCGGAACGACACTCAGGATGACGGTGTCCGCCGGTGCCGCCGTGATGACGGTATCGATGCCGGTGGTGCCGGACAGCTCCACGACGTGGAAGGTGTACCGGTCCCCTGCCGCGATCCCGCTCGGCACGTCGAGCTTGTTCACGATCGCCAGGTAAGGGGGGCCCGCCCGTCCGCCAGGCTCGGACTCCTGTCCGCACGCCGCCAGGACAGCGACCACCCCGAGCAGCAGCAACCGCGACTGTGGCATGGCGCAGATGATCGCTGGCCGGCGTCACCATTCATGCGGCGGGACGTAACGGCCCGGTGATGACTCACTACCCTTGTCGTGACAAGAACATGACACGGCCCCGCCCGGACTACCGGACGGGGCCTGCCACATTCATGGGCTAACGCCTAGCGCCTAGCGCCTAACGCCTAACGCCCAACGCCTAACGCCTAACGCCTAACGCCTAACGCCTAACGCCTAACGCCCAACGCCCAACGCCTGACGCCTGACGCCTGCATCACGGAGTCGACGCGCTCTGCCAGCCGCGCGACCAGCCCTCGAAGAAGGGCGCGATCCCGACCGACGGTGACACCGCACCGATGAAGTTCACGTTGTCGAAGAAGCCCGCCGGCGGCGTTGCGCCGGTGGTCGTGCCGGCGAAGGACGCCGCAATCCGGTAATCGGGCAACTGACCCCGATCGAACTGGGCGTTGTTCCGGAACGCGAAGCCAGCCGGGTTGACCTGAATGGCATTGGCCGGGTCCTGCAGCAACAGCGTGACTACGTCTGCCGCCGCAGAGCCCGTGTACGAGCCGCAGGTCGTCGGGTCCGTACCGGACCCAAGGTCGCCGCCAACCCCGGACGCGAAGTAGCCGAGTACGTTGTTGCCGGAGAAGATCGAGTTGCGGATGTTGATGCCGCTCGCTGTCGTGATATCAACGCACGTGTTGTTCGACGGGTCATCGATGTCACCCGCGACACGCATGTTGAACACGATCCCGTTGAACAGCTGGCCCGCGCTCCCGCGACGCAGGTGGAAGCCCTGTCGCTTGTTCTCGGTCGCGGTGTTCGTCTGGTCAGCCGGATTGGTCTGGCCGATCATGGTGAAGTTGTACACCACGGGGTTCGTGCGGCCCTGGGTGAAGGAGCCCCGGTTTGCCGAGCGCTGTGCGTGGTCACCCTCGATCCCGTTGTCGCTGTCGATCGGATCGGCCACCTGGACGAAGTACTGTACCCGACCGGCCCAGCCCTGGGTCCAGTCGAGCGCATCGTCCTGGTTCGCCGTGGCGAGGAGGCCCTTGACGTCGAACGTGCCACCGAAAACCTCGAAGCCATCGTCCTTGCCGGCGTGAACCTGGATGTTCCGCAGGACGGTCGCGCTGCCCACGCCACCCAGGGTCAGGTTGTTCAGCTCGGAGTTCGAGGTGTTCGGGTCAGGCCAGCCACCGAACTCCACGATGATATGACGCAGCACGCCGCTGCTATCCGCGGGGTTGGTGCCACCGTACACCGGGGCGTTGCCTTCGCCAATGTCCTCGTTGCAGGCGACTGCCGTCTGCCGCCCGGTGATGACCTGGCAGACCCCGTCGGCCGCGCCGGTGTTCGGGCTCGGCTCGGTGAGCGGCGCATTGCCCGCGATCCAGAGACCCCGCCAGCAGCCCTTCGTCTTGCTTCCCTCGGCCAGTGTGCAGGTGAACTTGATCGGGGCGTTCGGCTGGCCGTCTGCGATGATCCGGCCGTCACGCTCAACGAAGAGCGCGGCAACCGTGATGCCCTGCACCAGCGTGCCGGGCTCGATCGTGAGCGTGGCACCGTTGGTGACCCGCACGATCTGCTGCAGCACGTACGTGTTCGACCGCGTCCACAGCGTGTTGCTGGTGATGTCGGCGGTCACGTTCACCGTGCCGGCCGGCGCGTCGCGCCCTGGAATGACCTGGCCAACCGGCGAGCCGGCAACCAGGTTGCCCGGAGCCGCTGCGCCCTGCAAAATGGCGAGCGCGTCGGTGCTGCTCAGGTTCCGGGTGCCGTCTGGCTGGACGCCGACGTTGTTCAGGCTGTTCGGGGTGAACGGCGTCAGGTTGCCCGCGATCGCGAGATCGCGCCCCGTCTCATCCGCGATCACGTCGAGCACGCCGACGCTCACCTGCAGAATGATCAGCGCGTCCGTGGACGTGACCTGGGTTGCCGCCGAGCTGAGGTCGACGTTGCCGTACTTGAGGCCCGCGACGTTCTGCCCGTTGAAGAACGTGATCCGGGGATCGCGCTGGGGCTCGAGCAGCGTGATCCAGTCGGCGAGCGCCATCGGTGCAGCACGCTGCGCCAGCGGCACGTCACTGGCCGGCACCGCCCGGACACTGCTCAGGCTGACCCGCTGGAGGCTCTTGTTGGCGGCCTCGTCGGTATCGAACCGCAGGGTCTTGGCGAAATCGGCGCGACCAACCTTGAACACATACGTTGCCACGCGATCGCTGAACCCGTCGGCGGAAATCGCCGCCAGGCGCAGGTCACCGCTTGCCGCCGCGGCGGCATTGGTATAAGCCATGACCCGGTCCGAGGCATCCTGCCCCTCGAACGTGAGGGCGGCGGGGTCGAACCGCAGGTGACCCTGGACCGCGGCAAGCGGATCCCGGCCCTGCTTGCTGACGCGAAGCGCAACGGCCACCCGGCCGTCGGCGACTGGAGAATAGGCCAACTGCAGATTGGCGTCCGACGGCGCAGCGTCGGTGCCCGCCGATCCGGCCGGACCCACAGCCTGGTCACCGCAGGCGGCGAGCAGGAGCATGGCGCCCAGGGCGGCTGCCTTGCCGCGCCATGCAAGAAGTGTCGAGTGCTTCATTGGGTTTCCTTGTGTGTAATACCCTTGGGAGTGCCGTGGTACGGCGAGCCAGGCAGCGCTCGCCGTACCCAACACAGGAACTTCGTCCCTCTCGCGCCGTGCTTACGGCTTGGTCAGCGCGTCGATCGTCACGTTGTTGGCGAACTGGGCAATCTGGCTCGCGAACGAACTGTTGTCCGCGATGATGAGCTCGAAAGCCGAAGCCGGGTTGGCCGGATCGCCATCGCTGCTGACGAAGTTGACCACACCCGAACCGGTGTACGTGAAGTTCAGGGTCCGGACCGTCAGGTTGGTGCCGGTGACGCCCGGATCATTGATGCAGGCGACGATGATCAACGCCGTCGGTGCTGGCGTGCTCGAGCACGAGGAGAAGGCCGTGCCCGCCGTGGCGCCGGTGTAGGTCAGGCCCGAACCAGCCGGAATCCTGAACTCCTGCGTGAACGACGCGACGTTGCCGGTCCCCACCGTGATGCCGATGCGGAGCGCTGCCGTGCCTGCCGCCGCATTGACAGTCCAGGTACCGGTCACAGCGTTCGCACCGGGAACCGGGCAGGTGTAGGCGATGTCCCGGGTAGCTGCCCCGGTCGCCGGGTAGGTCAGGTCGCTGGCAGTGGTGCACCCGGCCAGGCCAGACACTGACAGCGTGCCGGCGGTGCCGATCGCCGTCTGCAGCGAGTACAGCCCGGCCGCATCGGTCGCATCAGAGCCGCCCGTCGAAGCCGTGACGGTGCCGCTGAACGCGGTCCCGTTGCGAGTAACGGTGCCGGAGATCGCGCGGGTCGGAATCGGGCAGGTCGCGGTGAAGTTGGCCGCAACCGATCCGCCGGCCGGCACGCTGGGGTTCTGCGTCAACGGGGCGTTGAGCGTGCAGCTCCCAAGCCCTCCGGTAACACTGACCGTCTTCGGGCCGACCGGCACGTTGCCGACCGAATACGCGCCGGCAGCATCCGTCGTTGCCGTCAAACCGCCGGTCACGCCGATGATGACACCAGCCAGCGGGGCGCCAAGCTGATCAAGCACCGTACCCGCAATCGTGCCAACCGCGGCGCCGGTCGACGACTGGATGTCGGCCGCCACGATCAACCGCGTGCGGAAGCGATACACGGTCGGGTCGATGTCGAAACCCACCGTCTGTGCTTCGCTGGTGCCGCCGCCCAGCAACGGCTGGCCGAAGGGCTGGTAGCGATAGCAGTCATCATTGTTGCCGGCGGCACACGCGCCATCATTGAAGAAGTTGAACGGTTCGCCCTCGAAGTCGACGCTGGGGTCCACGGCACCGCGGCTCGGCTGCTCCACGATGATTTCCGTGCCGTCGCCGCCGGGGGTGGCCCCACCGGTGCTCACGATGTTGGCCGCCTCGAACGGGAAGAGCAGCACGCCGGTGACGCCGGCTGGCGGCGCGGGGAACGTGGGCGTGATGAGGTTGATGGCGCTGATGCGGTTGGTGATGAACACGTCGAACGTGACGCGGATCTTGCCGGGGGTGAAGGCGCCCACGGCGCTTGCCTGGTAGTTGGCAGTGGACAGCTGGACCACGTCGCCAGCAAGAATCGAGTAGTTCGGGGAGCCATCTGCGTTGGTGCCGCCGTCGAGACTGGCGTTGATGACGCCGCCGGTGGGCGCGGTCACCGTGACGATCTTGTCTGCCGTGTTCACGTCAAAAATGAACGCCGCCGCGCGGAAACGTGGGTTGCCGGTTGGCTCCCCTGGTACAATCGGATCGACGGGCGATGAACCACTGTCGCCCTTGCTACACGCAGCGAGGACCAGAACCGCTGCGACGGCGAGGCGTCCAAGACGACGGCCTCCCCGTAGTGAACCCGGGATCGAACGCATCGAACCTCCTTATATCGGTTGGCGTCGGGCAGCGGACGTGAGCCCCATTCGGGGCCTGCCGCTGCACCGCACCAATGTTGTCCGGAGGCATCACGTCGCAACGACCGCGTCGTACCGGCTTGATACTGATCGACCTCTCGAATCCTTTACCCAACCGTGACGCGCGCGCCGCTACGGTCGGTTGAAAGTTCCTTCCTGGATCACCAACTGCTGCGTGAAGGAGTAGCCCGAGGTCGAGAGCAGCACTGCCGGGATCGTCACCGACGTCGTGGAAGTGCCGGGTGCGCCAACGACATCAAATGACAGCCGGGCGAGCTGGACGATTCCGCTGTTGTTCTGTCCGTTCCCCACGTAGGTGGACAGCGGAACGCTCAGGCTCCTGATGCCAGTGACCGCATCCGGGTTGCCCACCTGCACCGCCACGGCAGACCACCACTGTCCGGTGCTGAACGAGCGGTACTGGAGCACCCGCTCATTCCACGAAATCTGGCTCATGGCCCACGTGGCAAGCACTTCGGGTCCGGGCGTACCCGGCAGGTCGGCGGAGATATCCAGCGACACGATCAGGTCGATGGTACCGGGGACGAGCCCCGGCTGAAACACGCTGCGCAGGACGGGCCCTCCGGCACCCGCGGCCGGCTGCACGGTCACGGTCGTCGTCCCCGTACCGACGGCTCCCTGATTGTCAGTCACGGTGAGCGTCACCGTGTACGTGCCCGCTGCCGCGTACGTAGTGCTGGGGGTCGCACCCGCGAGCAGCGCCGAGCCGTCACCCGGGTTCCAGCTGAAAGACGTGATGCTGCCGTCGGGATCGCTGGAGGCGGCTCCGTTGAAGGAAACCGGCACGCCAACCACGGCGGAGTACGGGCCTCCCGGCCGTGCCACGGGAGACTGGTTGCCGCCGCCGCCGCCGCCCGACCCCGCCACCGTCACCGTCGTAGAGGCCTGGCCGGTCGCGCCGAGATTGTCGGTGACCGTGAGCGTGAGGGTGTAGGACCCCGCCGCCGAGTAACGGTGGGAGGGCGACACGCCGGTGAGCGCCGCGCCGCCGTCGCCCGGGTCCCAGCTGAAGGAGACCACGGTTCCGTCGGCATCGGACGACGACCCGCCGTTGAACGTGATCGGCTGGCCCGCTGACCCGGTATAGGGACCGCCCGGACGGGCGACCGGCGGAGTGTTGGGTCCCGGCCCGCCCCCAGTCGTGATCTGCAGGTCGCCCTCGATGACCTGCGTCTGCGGTATCAGGTCGACAAACGCCTGGGACACGAACTGGGCCGACACTTCCGGGGTCAGGTTCGTGCGCGATGGCACACAGCCCGTCGGCGCGCCGACGAGCACCCTGAAGGTGGCCCGCACCAGCGGGGCTACGCCCGTCACCTGATCGGCCGTGATGACCGCGACCGCCCGCGTGCCACCGATCGGCGGCCCCGCCTGGAGCAGCAGGCCCGGCGTCGCCGGCACGAGGGTCTCCAAGGCGAGTACGGCGGGATCCCACTCGATCCGGTACTGCAGGGTGCCGAACTGCGTGCCGTCGGTGCCGAGGTCGGCGCTCAGTACCAGGTCCACGGTGGCGCCTGGCGCCGCCGAGGCCGCGGACCATTCGGCCTTGAGCGCGTAGGGCTTGGTCGGGTCGCGCGCCGGCGGTCCGGCACAGCCCGGAATCTCGCCGCCGGTGTCGCAATCCAGTACGAATTGCAACGTGTCGAGCCCGAGTGCCACGACCTGGATTGTCTTGCGAGACGGTTCCTGCGCGGTGCACGTCGCCGGCAGGTCTCGAAGGCTGACCGTATACTCGCCCGGCAGCAGGCCGTCGAGCGTCAGCGGCTGCGCAACCGCGCTGGTACCTTCTCGCACGATGACGCTGTCACCAATAATGGCTTCCATCCGGAAGGAGGCCGTTCCGCTCACACCAGGCTCGGCGCTGCTGGCAAGCAGCACGACGCCCCCCCGGGTGGCGTCGCGGCAATCAATCTGGAAGAACACCGTGTCGATCGTCTCGGCGCCGGTGATCGCCACGCGTGCCGCTCGTGTACTGTCGCCGGCGACCCGGCAGCCGGAGGCGACGTCGCCCAGGGCGACGGCATACTCGCCGAGCGCGAGCGGGGCAAACCGCAAACTGGAGTTGGCGGCTATCCGCGCCGAACGCGTCTCGGGACCCTCGATCAGGATCGTATAGCCATCGGCGTCGGCCGGGCCACTGGTGCTCGTGACGACGAAGATCCCCGGCGGCGGGGGGGTGCGGCCCCCGCCCG
>JANNSD010000139.1:0-28147 GCA_031402225.1 Gemmatimonadota bacterium
AGATCTTCCACCAGCCAGCGACCGAGCGAGGTCTCGAGCGTGACGGTGGCCGGTGTGGTGATGGCGGAGCCATTCGGGGCCGCGATCTTCACCCGTACCGGCACCGACGTCACGCCGTCAGCCGGGACGCCCTTCGCCGGCACCATCATCTCCAGTCGCGCGTCGGTGGGACGCGCCAGCCGCTCCGGCTGCTCCGATTGCGGCAGCCGCAGGACCGGCGACGCTGCACCCTCGTCCGTGACCGGGCTCGCGAGGCCACCCAGCAGCGGCTGGAACACGGTGCCCGGCACCGTATCGCCGCTCACTACCAGGGAGTCACCCACCAGCACCATCGGGATCGTATCCGGGATGGCGACCTTGATCTCGCCCTGCCGGCGTCGCGCGATCACCGCCGCGAGCACCGAGGCGTCATTGCTCACCTCGACGAAGTCACCCCGGACGAACTCGCCGTTCCGCAGGTCCACAAAGCGGGTCCACCCATCGCCGGCATTGCGCGACGACACCGCCGCCAGCTTCGAGCCCGGCGGCAGCGTCGTCACGTCCACCTTCAGCACGTGCATCCGCGGCGAGAGGCCGTAGAAGTTGTACTTGCCCTCCACGTCCGTCACCGTCGAGGTGCCGTCCTCGAGCATGATGCGCACGCCCGGAATCCCGACTTCACGCGGACCCTGCGTTCGGTCGGGATCGCAGGCACAATCAACAAAGATCTTGCCGGCGATGATGCCGCGATCGGTGAACACGCCACCGGTCACCTCGACCTTGGCGGTCGCCGTGTTGGACGCGACGCCGGTGACCGTGCTGACGGCCTGGGCCCGGTTGAGGCCGTCACCCGCCGACGCACCCGGATTGAGGAACACCCGATAGGTGACCGTGGCGGTGGCGTTACCCGCCAGCGTCCCGATCGGGAAGCCGAGCGTCGGCCCCGGCGCACCGGCGGGATCGGGCACCGCCACACCGTTGACCCGTGCTGTACCCTGCTGGTACGCAAACCCGAGCGGGAGCTGGTCATTGAAGACCACCGCCGGCACCGGCTGCGCCGACTGGTTCTGCACGGTGAGGGTGTAGTTCACCACGTCGCCGATCTCGGCGGTGGTGGATCCCGCCGCCTTCTCGGCGACCAGCGGGCTTTGTGCCAGCACGACCGTCGCGATGCTCGAGGCGTTGTTGCCGCCCGAGGTCGCGTCACCCGGTGTGGTCACCGCCACGCTGTTGGTCACCGACGGCGCCGCCGCCGGCAGCACGTCGACGTTGAGCGCAATGGCACTAGTCGCGCCCGCCGCGAGCGGCCCCGCTGCCGTGCAGGTGACGATGGCGCCATTCGCTCCGCAGCTCCAGCCCGGGCCGTCAGCCGACGAGTACCGGAGCGACGCCGGCAGCGTGTCCACCACCGTGATCGTGCCCACGCTCGGCGCATTGCCGACGTTGCGTACGGTGAGCGTGTAGCTGCCGACGGTGCCGATCCGGAACTCGGGTAGCGACGTCTTGGTCACCGCCAGGTCCACCGGTTCGATGGTGGTCAGCACCTGCGCTGCCGGTGCCGAGCCATTGTTGTTGGCCGGCAGCGGATCAGTGGTGGTCGCGGTACTCGACACCACGTTGGTGAGGGTACCAGTCAGCGGCGCCCGCACCTGCAGCGCGTAGGTCAGGGTCTGGCCCGCGGCGAGTGAGCTGATGACCGGCCACTGCACCACTGCCCCGTTGAGCGCGCCACCATTCGAGGCACTCACGAACGTGGCACCCGCCGGCACCGGGTCGCTTACCAGCACGCCCGCCGCGGCACTCGGCCCCACGTTGGTGACGGTGATCGTGTAGTTGACCAGGTCGCTCGCGTTGACCCGTGCGGGGCCGGCCTTGCTCGTTGCCACGTCCGCCAGCTCACTCACGGTGGTGGTGACGCGGCTCGCCGGGGCGCTGCCGTCGTTGTTAGCCGGCACCGGGTCGGGTGTCGCCGACGTGCTCGCGACGATGTTGGTGAGGGTGCCAGTGGGCGGCGCCACCACCGTCACGTCGAAGCTCACCGCGGCACCGCTCGCGAGGGACGCGATGGCGGGCCAGGTCACCACGTTGCCGGCGAGCACGCCCCCGCCCGTCGCACTGACGAACGTCACCGTCGCCGGCAGCGTGTCGCTCACCACCACCGCTGCCGCCGAGCTCGGCCCCACGTTGCGGGCATCGATGGTGTAGCCGAACTGGGCCGCGGCATTCACCGTCGCGGGACCGGTCTTGGAGGTGACGACGTCGGCCCGCTCCTGCACGATCGTGGTGACCCGCGCCGCCGGGCTCGAGCCGTTGTTGTTGGACGGGTCGGAGTCGAGGGTGGGCGACGTGCTGGCGACGATGTTGAGCAACGTCCCGGTGGCGGGCGCCGTCACTGTCACGCCATAGGCCTGCGCGGCGCCGTTGGCCAGGCTCGTGATCGCCGGCCAGGTGATGACATTGCCGCTGAGCGTGCCGCCGCCGGTGGCGCTCACGAAGGTGACGCCCGCCGGGAGCGTATCGGTCACCACCACGTTGGCCGCCACTGACGGCCCGGCGTTCTGGACGCTGATGGCGTAGCTGAAGTTGGTGGCCGCGATGGCGGTGGCCGGGCCGGTCTTGGTGGTGATGACGTCCGCCACCTCGATGATCGTCGTGATCACCCGGCTCGCCGGCGCCGACCCGTCGTTGTTGCCCGAGTTCGGGTCCGCGGTTGGTGACGTGCTCGCCATGATGTTGGTCAGCACACCCGAGGCCGGCGCCGTGACCGTGACGCCATATCCCTGGCTGGCCTCGCTCGCGAGACTCGCGATCGCCGGCCAGGTCACGACGTTGCCGCTGAGCGTGCCACCCGCCGTCGCCGACACGAACGTGGCCCCTGCAGGCAGGGTGTCGGTCGCGACCACTGTCGCGGCCGCCGACGGGCCGGCATTCGACACGGTGAGCGCGTAGGTGAAGTTCTGCCCGGCGTTCACGGTCGCCGGGCCGGTCTTGGTGGTGGCGACGTCGGCCTGCTCGATGACGGTGGTGGTGACCCGCGCGCCCGGTGCCGAGCCGTCGTTGTTCGCCGGATCGGGATCGCCGGTGGTGGAGGTGCTGGCGACGATGTTGGTCAGCACCCCCGTGGCCGGTGCCGTGACCGTCACGCTGTAGCCCTGGCTCGCCCCGCTCGCGAGACTCGCGATCGCCGGCCACGTCACCACGTTGCCGCTTACCGTGCCGCCAGCCGTGGCACTCACGAACGCGACCCCTGCCGGCAGCGTGTCCATGACGACCACCGCGGCCGCGGCACTGGGGCCGGCGTTCGCCACGTCGATGGCATAGCTGAAGTTCTGGCCTGCATTCACGGTCGCCGGACCCGCCTTGGTCGTGGCTACGTCGGCCTGCTCCACCACCGTGGTGGTGACGCGCGCCGCCGGCAGCGATCCGTTGTTGTTGCCCGGCGTCGGGTCGGGCGTGGCCGACGAGCTGGCGGCGATGTTGAGCAGCGTGCCAGTCGCGGGCGCCGTCACCGTCACCGAGTAGGCCGCGCTCGCGCCATTGGCCAGCGACGCGATCGCCGGCCACGTGACAACGTTGCCGGTCACGGTGCCGCCACCGGTGGCACTCACGAACGTCACCGTCGCCGGCAGCGTGTCCGTTGCCACCACGCTGGCCGCCGCGGTCGGGCCGTTGTTCACCACCGAGATGCTGTAGGTGATCGGCTGCCCTGCGCTTACCGTGGCCGGACCCGACTTGGTCGTCACCACGTCCGCCTGGTCCAGCACCACCGTGGTCACCTGCGCCGCCGGCAGCGATCCGTTGTTGTTGTTCGGGTTGAGGTCTCCGCTCGCCGCCGTGCTGGCCACGATATTGGTGAACGATCCCGCCAGCGGCACCGATACCGTCACCGTGAAGTTCTGCGTGGCGCCGTTCGCCAGCGCCGCAATGGCGGGCCAGGTCACCACGCTCCCGCTTGCCGTGCCGCCAGCGGTGGCGCTCACGAAGGTGAGCCCCGCCGGCAGCGTGTCCGTCACCACCACGCCCACCGCGTTCACCGGGCCGGCGTTCCGCACCGTGATGGCGTAGCTGAAGCTGCTGCCGATCGTCGCGGTCGCGGGACCAGTCTTCGTGGTGACAACGTCGGTCGGGTTGATCGTCGTGGTCACCCGCGCCGCGGGCAGCGACCCGTTGCTGTTGTTCGGGTTGGGATCGGTCGTGGCCGAGGAGCTCGCGGAGATGTTGAGCAGCGTGCCGCTGGCGGGCGCATTCACTGTCACCGTGCGCACCGCCGAGGCGCCGTTGGCCAGGCTCGCGATGGCGGGCCAGGTGATGACGTTGCCCGCCCCCAATACGCCGGCGTTGGAGGCGCTCACGAACGTCACCGTAGCCGGCAGGGTGTCCCGGATCACCACCGTGGGCGCCGCGTTCGGGCCCAGGTTCCGGGTAGTAATGGTATAGGTGATGCCGCCCCCCGGGCTCACCGTCGCCGGACCAGTCTTGGTGGTCACCAGGTCGGCGGCACTCACCACGGTCGTCACCCGCGCCGCTGGGAGTGAGCCGTTGTTGTTGGCGGGGACGGGGTCGGTCGTTCCGGACCGGCTCGCCGCGATGTTGAGCAGCGAGCCGGTCGCCGGCGCCGTCACCGTGACGGTGCGCGTGGTCGTGGCGCCGTTGGCGAGGGTGGCGATCACCGGCCATGTCACCACGTTCCCCGCGCCGAGCGTGCCGCCGGCAGACGCGCTGACAAACGTGACGGCCGCCGGGAGCGTATCGGTGACGATGATGCCGGGGGCGGCATTCGGGCCCGCGTTCCGCACCGTGATCGTGTAGCTGTAGCTGGCCCCGCCGCTGACGCTGGCCGGGCCGGTCTTGGTCGTCACCACGTCGGCCACCTGCACCACGGTGGTGACGCGCGCTGCCGCCGCTGAGCCGTTGTTGTTGGCCGGGGTCGGGTCCACGCTGGTCGACGTGCTCGCCGCGATGTTGAGCAGCGTGCCGCTGGCTGGAACCGTCACCGTCACCGTGCGGGTGGTGTTGGCCCCGTTCGTCAGGGTCGCAATGACCGGCCAGGTCACCACATTGCCCGCGCCCAGCGCACCACCGCCTGACGCGCTGACAAACGTCACCGCCGCCGGGAGCGTATCCACCACCACGATACCGGTCGCCGTGCCGGCGCCGGCGTTCCGTACCGTGAGGGTATAGGTGATGTTCGCCCCGCTGTTCGCCGTCGCCGGACCGGTCTTGGTCGTCACCACGTCGGCGGCGTTCACCACCGTGGTCACCCTGGCGCCGGCCGCCGAGCCGTTGTTGTCACCCGGGTTGGGATCGGCGGTGGTGGCGCTGCTGGCCGCGATGTTGAGCAGCGTCCCACTGGCCGGCGACCTCACCGTCACGGACCGGGCAACACTGGCGGCGCTCGCAATCGTCGCGATCGACGGCCACGTCACCACGTTGCCCGCCCCCAGCACACCACCATTGGTCGCACTCACGAACGTTACCGTCGCTGGCAGCGTATCCCGGATCACCACCCCCGTCGCCGCGCTCGGCCCATTGTTCCGGGTCGTGATCGTGTAGGTGTAGTTGGTCGCGGCGTTCACCGTCGCGGGACCGGTCTTGGTGGTTGCGATGTCCGCGGTCGCGATCACCGCGGTGTTGACGATCGCCGCGGGGTTGGTGTTGCTGTTGTTGGCCGGCACCGGGTCGGCCGTGGTGCTGGTGCTGTAGGCCATGTTCCGGAGCGTCAGCGGCACCGCCGGGTTGGCCGGCGCGGTCCACGTCACCGTGTAGACCTGCGAGGCACCCGCCGCCAGCGACGCGATCGTGGGGAACGTGATGAGCCGCCCCACCCGGGTGCCTGCAGGTACCGCGCTCACAAAGGTGCCCGCCGCCGGCAGCGAGTCGCGCAGGATGACCGTGGCGGCGGCGCCGGGCCCCGCGTTGGTGAGCGTGACGGTATAGCTGAAGGTCTGGTTCGCGTCGACGCTCGCCGCCCCGGCCTTCGTCACCTGCACGTCGGCCTGAGCCTCGACCCGGGCGGCTCCCACGAGCAGCAACGTCGCGACCACACCGAACACGAGTCCGGTGTGTCGCGCTGTCGCCAAGCGCCTGTCGTGTCGTGCCGCCACTCGATGCCGTCTCCGTGTCCGGTTTCCCACACCCGGTTCGGATGTCCGAACCGAAGACCGCAGCGCGTTGACCGGTCGTAAGTACCGATCCGCCGCTGTCTTGAACACGTATACTTGTCAAATAGCATGCCCACTGTGGCACGCTGATCATGTACGGTAACACGTTGTTTATATTGAGCTTACAACAACGAAACGCAATCTGTTGCAGATTTGAGACAGCCGGCGTGAAATAGGACGCATGACCCTCGTGCAGGTTGCTGCAGCGGAGTCCTGTTCCCTGTTCCCCCTTCCCCCTTCGCCTCCTGGCAACTGACGACAGACTACCTCGGCGTGCGCGCGCCCTCTGGCTGCAGATGATCCATGTGCCGGTGCACCAGCTTCCACTGCCCCGCTTCCCGTCGGAAGATGTTGGTGGCCCGCGTAAAGCCCGCGCGAGACGTATCGCTGCCGCGCGACCGGTAGTCGCCCCGCTGCAGGACCACGGTATACGCCAGGTCCCCCTGCACCTCGATAGCCAGATACTCCTGCCGGACTGTCGAACCTGGCGCGTACTGGCGCCGCACCCGTTCGTACTGTTTCTCCACCGCCGCCCACCCGCGCATGTTCTCGCCATACGGCGTCAACAGCGTCACGTCATCCGCATGCGATGCGTTCGCCATCCATTGCACCGGGTCGCCGTTCACGAAGGCCACCAGGCCCGAATCGAACGCCACCAGGAACGCGCGGAAGCTCGAGTCGGCCTCCATCGGTGCTGCCTGTCCTGGCAGCCTCCCCGCCAGCAGCCCGGCCATTAGCACGAGTGCCCCAGCCGACCGACCATGCCGCATACGCCACCTCCTGTAAGCCCGTCTTCCGTCTCCCCTCTCCCGTCTTCCGTCTCCCGTCTCCCGTCTCCCGTCTCCCGTCTCCCGTCTCCCGTCTCCCGTCTCCCGTCTCCCGTCTCCCGTCTCCCGTCTAGCGAAGCCCCACCCGCGCGCCCAGCGATACCCACCTCCCCGGCCCCGCCTCGTAGAACGCGCCGTTGACGGCGTTTGCCACCACATTGCCGACATAGGTGATGCCGAAGAGGTTCTCGATGGTGCCGAAAATGTTGATCACCCCTACCTGATAGTGCGCATTCAGCTCCACCAGCGTCCGCGCCGGCACTGCGCTGAAGGCGACTGGAATCACCGGGGAGGTTGGGGTTCGCTTGAAGTAGACGGTGCCGGACTCGGAATTCTCCGAATCGACGAACATCTGGCTCTGCCACTCCACCCGGACCCCAACCGACAGCCCGTGCACCGGCCGGACATCAACACCGAGCGTCACCCGGTTCTGCGGCACCGCCGGCAACAGGTTGCCCGACAGGTCCACCGCTTGGAAGCCTCCCGTCGAGTCGCGGATGGCAGGGGTGTATTCGAGCAGCCTGAAATCGGAGAACGTATAGGTGGCCAGCACGTCCAGCCATTTCGTCACGTTCGTCAGCAACGACAGCTCGATGCCGAAGTTGCGCGAGCTGCCGGCGTTCTCCACCCCGGCGACTCCGTTGTTATCCACCGGAACGAACTCGTTGTCGATGTCCGAGAAGAACACCGACACATCGTACAGGAACCGCTTCTCCAGGAGACCACGGGCGCCGACTTCGTAGTTCCACAGCGACTTGGGCTCGAGTTGCTTGAGCGTATCACCGGGACTGGGCGAGATCTCTCCGAATGCCGGCACCTCGAACCCGCGCGCCACCGAGGCGTACACCATGGCCTGTGACCCCGTGCGCCAGGTCAGCGTCGTCCTCGGGGACCACTGGCTGTATTTCCGTTCCTGCCGCGGGATCAGTCCGGCGAAGTAGCTCTCGAACGCAAAGTCCACTTCGTCGTATCGCAGGCCGGCGCTCAGCGTCACGCTCCGCCCGAATTGCCACTCGGCCTGTCCGAACACACCAAGGTTTTTCGCCGCGTTGCGACCGTCGTCAAACAAGTCGCCCTTGCTGCCCGCATCGTTGTCCCACCGCCGGTCGGTCCCGAACACATTGTCATACTGCACGCCAGCCACGAGGCCGAGTGGCCCCCCACCGACGTGGACCGCATTCACTTGAGCCCCCAGTTGCGACCGGTGAAAGTTGATGTTGAGGATGCCTCCGCCGTACCGGAACTCGAAGGTGCGGCCACCGTAGTAGAAGTACGCCGAGGCCGTCGTGGACCCAGACTGGTTGAGCCCTTGCTGCACCCGTGTCCCCACCCGGAACCTGTCCTCATCGCGTCCAAAATTGAGGAGGACCGCCACCGGCTGCGCGGCGTTGGGATTCGCGTCGAACTGTGCCTCGGTGAGCTGCCCCGGGAGCACCGTGCTCATGCTCGACAACTCGGCGTCCACCGAGAGCTGGGTTCGGCTGGCCACCTGGTAGTCGGCCCGCAGCTGTCCCCGCCCGATGCCGCCGTTGCTGTGGTCGCGATATCCGTCGATGTGCGTGTAGGACCCGGACGCGAGGAGGCTCCCTCGAGTACCATAGAGCCCCGTGCCCGCCGAGCCGTAGTACTTCTGGAACCCATAAGCTCCGTACTGCCAGAGTGCCGCGACACCAGGATTGGTGAGTCCCGTCTGCGAAATGATGTTGACCACCCCGCCCGACGACCCGAAATACAGCGCCGACACCGGGCCCCGCACCACCTCGACTCGCTGGGCCGCCAGCATCTCGACCAGGTCGGTGCGCGCCACGCCATCAGGCTCCGACAAAGGCACGCCGTCCAGCAAGAGTGCCACACCGCGGATCGCCTGTCGCGCGCGGCTGGCGGAACCGCGGATCCCGATGTTGACGTCATCCGTCCCGAATCGCGATGCCGTCTGCACGCCCGGCATCATGCGGAGCGTCTCGTTCAGTCCCACAGTTCGACCCTGACGAATCGCCGTGGTGTCGGCCACCGTGATTGCCGCGGGAACATCGCCGATACTGCGGGGGTCGGGCGTGGCCGTGATGCTGATGAGATCGAGGGTCGTGATGGACGGTGTGAGGGTCAGGTCCAGCGTGCGGGTCTCACCATCGGCGACCACGAGCTGGACCATCGCCGGCTGGTATCCCAGCTGGCGCGCCACGATCTCCACGGCGCCAGCCGGCACCGCTCGCAGCACGAACCGACCTGCGGAATCCGACGTCGTGCGCACCGCACCGCCGCGGATCATGACCTCCGCACCAGGAATCGGCGCCGTGCCATCGGCTTGCAGCACTCGGCCACGGACCTCCGCGCCCTGCGCCAGGGCGGCGGTGTTGAGCCAGGCGCTGGCCAAAACCACGATCGCCGAAAAGCGCATCGAACTGAGCAGTATGGGTATCGCACTGAGGCGCGGTATCACGACGGCGACGGCCAGCCCATGCGCGCCAGCACATCGCGCCATCGGCGGTCGCCGTGCAGCGGATAGAGGGCCGGTACAACCCTGATGGTGTTCATGTGGGCGGCGTGCTCATCGATGCCCCGGTTGAGCCAGGCAAAGGCGGCATCCAGTTCCCCCAGGCCGGCGTAGGCGCACACGACGGCAAAGGGCGGCAGGTACCCCGTCGCCTCCATCGCGAGGAGGTCGCGCACGACCGCCTCCGCCGCCACGCGATCGCCGGTGGTCGCCAGCGCAAACGCGAGTTGCCCCGCGTCGATAGGCCCGCCGCTCATGGCCGCGCGGCGGAACGCATCGATGGCCTCGGCGCTCCGGCCAAGCTGGAGCAGCGCGTGTCCCATCTGCTGGTGCGCAAACGCAAGGCCCGGCGCGATCTCCACCGCCGTCTTCAGCGGCTGCAACGCCTCGGCCGGACGGCGGGCATGCAGGTACGCCCGCCCCAGGGTCAGGTTGAGCCCGGACGACAGGGGGTCCAACACCAGCGCGCTGGTCGCCACATCGATCGCTTCGTCGAAGCGGCCGACGTGCTGCAGGTAGATGGCCAGGTAGATCTGCGCAATGATGAGCCCCGCGTCGAGCTCGATCGCCAGTTGCAGCTGTGCCTCCGCCTCCGACCAATTCCAATCGAAGGCCGACAGCAGGTTGCCGTATGCGGCATGCACCACCGCGATCCCGCTGCCGATCCGAAGCGCTTCGGCAAGCGCCGCACGTGCCAGCGGAAGCGTTTCGGCGGGCGGGCGGTTGCTCAGGACGGCGCGCAGGATTTGGGCGTCCGCGAGGCCGGCATGGGCCTCCGCGTACGAGGGATCGCGCGCCAGCGCTTCACTGAAGTACTCGACGGCGCGCTCCAGGTCCGGCGTGGTGCGCCGCTCCCAGAAGTAGCGCCCCTTGAGGTACAACTCGTACGTCGTCACATCCCGTGGCCGGGCCATCACCGGCGCGCTGTCGCGGCGCCCCAGCGTCGGCGCCAGCGCCGCCACGATCAGGCGCGCCAGCTCCTCCTGCACGGCGAAGATGTCCTCGATCCGCCGGTCGTACGTGTCCGACCAGACCACGGAGGCCTTGTCGGCGCTCACCAGCTGGGCCGTCACCTTGATCCGGTCGCCCGATCGCCGCACACTCCCCTCCAGCAGGAAGCCCGCCCCGATGATGTTGGTGATGGCCCGTGCGTCGAGCCCCTTTCGCTTCAGCGCAAAGGCCGTAGTCCGCGCGGTGACCCGGAGGCCATGCACCTGGCTGAGCGCGCTGATCAGTTCGTCCGTGAGGCCATCGACGAATGGCGCATGATCGGGCACACCGGTGGTGTTGTCGAACGGCAGGACCACGATCGATGCGCCCGGTCGGCGAAGCGAGGGCGTCGTCCTCGGTTCCAGGGAATTCACCCGGGCCCCGTAGTCAGCCGACGGATCCGCTTCGATGGCGGCCAGCGCGCGCGCCACGCGGGCGGCGCTCTCCGGCCGGCCCTCCGGATCCTTGCACAGCAGGTGCCGCAGCAACTCGTCGATGGCCCGCGGAACCGAGGCGCCCCGGCCCACCGGTTCCGGGTCGACGGCCACCACCGCATGCAACACCGCCGCATACGAGGGACCATCAAAGGGCTTCCGCTGGGTGAGCATCTCGTACAGCGTGACCCCCAGGGCCCAGAGGTCGGCCCGCTGGTCCACTGCCGCGCCGCGCAGTTGCTCCGGCGCGAGATACGCCGGTGTTCCGAGCAGCATGCCGGCGTGGGTGGAGTCCTGGTCCAGTTGCTTCGCCACGCCGAAGTCGGTCAGCTGCACCTCGCCCACCGCACTGAACATCACGTTGGCGGGCTTGACGTCTCGGTGCACGACGCCCAGTGTGTGCGCCGCCGCCAGCGCCTCGGCGAGCTGCCGGGCAACGCGCAGTGCCTCCGTGACCGGGAGCGCCCGCTTGGTAAGCCGCTCCGCCAGTGACCCGCCGGGACAATACGCCATGACGAAGTAAGGCGACCCATCGGGCGTGATCCCCGTCTCGAGCAGGCGCGCCACGAACGGGTGTTCCAGCGTCGCGACGATGGTCCGCTCAGCCAGGAAGCGACGCAGGACGGTGCCCGAGGCCAGCGCGCCTCCGCGCAGCATCTTGAGCGCGACCGGCACCGCCGCGGGATCGTCCTCGCGCGTCGCGAGGTACACCACGCCCATGCCCCCCCGCCCCAGTTCGCGCAGCACGACGTAGGGGCCAACCCGTATGGGCATGGTCGCGGTGAGTTCGGCGTCCGGGGCAGTTGTGCCGTCGAGCAGCGGCCGCGCCATCTCTACCGCCGCCCCCGACAGGAACGCATCCGAGCGATCGAAGGCGCGCAACAGGCGCAGCACCAGCGACCGCAACTCCTGGTTGCCTTCGCATGCCCGATCCACGAACGCGGTGCGCTCCTCGGCTTCGAGGTCGAGCGCCGCATCCAGGATCGCGTCGGCTTGGCGGAATTGACCGGGAGAGTGTGACAGCATCAGCCCTGGCCCACCACGTCGGGATACAGCGACTGGTAGAGCCAGCTGCGCGCCTTGGCCCAGTCCCGCTTCACGGTGCGCGCGCTCATGCCCAGTGCCTCCGCTGTCTCGTCCTCCGTCAGTCCACCGAAGAAGCGGCATTCGACCACCTTGGCCTGCCGCGGATCGAGCGCGGCCAGCCGCAGCAGGGCCGCGTCGAGCGCCACCAGCAGGTCCGCCCGCTCGTCCGCCGCCATCCCCTCCACCGTCTCCAGCGGCACCCGCTTGGCACCGGCCCCCCGCTTCACCGCCCCGTGCCGTCGCGCGTGGTCCACCAGGATCCGTCGCATCGCCACCGCCGCGATGGCGAAGAAGTGCGCCCGATCCGTGAACTGCGACCGCCGCTGGTCCACCAGCTTGAGGTACGCCTCGTGGACCAGCGCGGTCGTGCTCAGGCTGTGGCCGCTCGCCTCCCGGCGAAGCTGCCGGCGGGCCATCAGCTTCAGGTGATCGTAGACGAGTGGATACACCAGGTCGGGCGCGGCGGCATCGCCGGCCCCGGCCCGCCGCAGCAGGTCGGTCACGTCTCCAGGTGCGTCCATAGTGGTGCGGTGGCCCGGGTGGGCGGAGAGTTGCGCGTTGATCGCGTGGAGCAAGTTGCCCCCGACCGACGGACAACGCAAACAGACGAATCAGCATGCCCCGGATGCACGTGGGTCCACGAGACCGGCAACATCAGGCTGGTCATGGCCCGGTTCCCGTCAGCCCTGCGCGTACCTGAGCAGCACCCCCTTGTCCTTGTCCACCGACCGTGGAGTTGACCATGCGAACCAAGCCGACGGCCCTTACCGCATTCTTCACCGCCTCCCTGGTGGCGCTCGCCGCCTGCGGAGACCCATCCGCGATCGCAACAGACCCGACGACCTCCACTGCCGGCGCCGATCCGGCGACTACCGAACTCGACGCGGCCCCCATGGCCTGGCGTGGCGGGAGTTACCGCGCCACCCTCGTCGAGGCGGTGGAGACCTGGAACGACAACATCGAGCAGTTCGGCCTCCTCGCCGCCGTCTCCCCGCCCGCCGAGGCCCGCATGTCCGCCATGGCCAACACCACGGTGCACGACGTGCTGAATGCCGTGCAGCGACGCTTCGAGCCGTACGCCTATCACGGGAGCGTAGGCCGTCCGGTATCCGTGGAGGCCGCCATCGCCACCGGGGCCTTCGACGTGCTATCCACAATCGGCAAGGGGCTGCCCACCACCGCCGCCCTCGATTTCATCACCCTGGCCTACAACGACTACATGGCCGCGCTTGACGCATGCGACGAAGTGACCCGTGGTACCCAGCTCGGCCACGATGCCGCCGCCGCCATGCTGGCCCTCCGCGCCGGCGACGGCTCGGCGGCACCGCCGGTCGCGATCTTTACCTCCACCGGCGAAGCCGGGAAGTTCCGCTCGCCGGTCGGCTCGGCGACCGCGCTGACCGGTCCCCAGGCGATTTCCTTCTGGGGCACCGTCAAGCCCTTCGTCATGGCCAGCGGCTCGCAGTTCCGCTCGCCCCCGATGTATGGCGCGGCCACCGTGGAGGATGCGGTGAAGACGCCAGCCTACCTCGCCGACTACGCCGAGGTGAAGCGGCTGGGTGGGATGGTCTCTGAGCGCACGCAGGAACAGACGGACATCGGCTTCTTCTGGATCGAGAGCACCGTCCAGGGCTGGAACCGGATTGCCCGCGTGCTGGCCGACAAGCGGCACCTCAACGCCTGGCGCCTGGCGCGACTCCTCGCCCACGTCTCCCTGTCCGAGGCCGACGCGTACATCTCCAGCTTCGACGGCAAGTACTTCTACAACTTCTGGCGTCCCGTCACCGCCATCCGGCTGGGCAACCTCGATGCGAACACGCCGGGCGACCCCACCTGGCAGGTCAGCAGCCTGCTGGTGCCGGACCTGGGCGGCACGCCGCCGATCCCCGAGTACGCCTCCGGGCATGCGATCGCCGGCGGCGCCGCGGCCCAGGCCATCCTGGAAAACCTCGAGGGCTCCACCGCCTTCAGCACCACATCGGGGACGCTGCCCGGGGCCACCCGGAGCTTCCGCTCGGTGCTCAAGGCCGCGCGCGAGAACGCCGACTCCCGCATCTACATCGGCTTCCACTTCCGGCACGCGACCGATGAGGGTCTGGCCGCCGGCCTGAGCGTGGGCAAATACGTTGGCGAGAACTCGCTGCAACGGGTTCGCGGCCACTAGCGGAAGTCATTGGCTCGCCGTGAAAGGCCCCGGCTCATCGCCGGGGCCTTTGGCGCGCCGTCCAGCCGGACCTTGGGGCGATGGCCCCTTTTGGCCGGCGGCTGCGCGTTCCGGAAGTACAGGGCTTTCCACACCACGCCACCACAGGAATACGCTCATGCGTGCCATGCACCGATCTGCCTGCTGGTGCTCCTGCTTGCGCTTGCGAGCTGCAACCCCGGGACCGATGTCGACATCGGATCGCTCAAGGTATCCGTCACGACGGATGGCACCAATCCCGATCCAGACGGCTACACCATCAAGATCGAAAACCGGCCAGGTGAGCCGATCGGCATCAACGGCGAACTGACCATCACGGAGCTGCTGCCCGGCTCCTACCCGGTCTCGCTGTCGGGTCTGGCTCCCAACTGCTTCATGCAGGGCGCCGGCACCGTCACCGTGCCGGTGAAGGCCGGGGAGCAGGCGGTGGCCACGTTTACCGTGAATTGCCCGGCCGCCAACTCATACATCAGGGTCACCACGCAGACCACCGGCATCGACCCCGATCCCGATGGCTACCTGCTCAAGATCGGGACGGCGCCGGCCCGGCGTGTCACGCCCAACGGCGTCATCAACCTCAGTGCGCTGGCAGAGGGCGACCTGCCCATCGAACTCACCGATGTTGTCTCCCACTGCACTCCCGACCCGGGAAATCCGACCTCCGTCAGGGCGGCCGCGGGGCAGCCGAACCCGATGACGCTCAAGGTGGCCTGCACCGACATCACCGGCGTGATGCAGATCGCGGTGGCGACCACCGGTCAGGATATGCAGGAGAGTGGCTTTCTGGTCACCGTGGACGATGAACCAATCACCCTGGACGGAGCGAACCGGGCGACCATAAGGCGCCTGGCGGGGCAGCACAGCGTCCAGCTCGACACCGGCTCACTGAACTCCAACTGCACCGTGAGCGGGAACCTCGGCTCGGAGACCGTGACCGTCGGCGATACGACCGAGGTGACGATCGCGGTCGCCTGCGCCGCGCTGGGGCGCGTGGTCGTCTCGGTGACCACCACGGGGCAGGACATCGACAGTGACGGCTACTCGCTCTACCTGTCGTACGACGACTACTACACCGGCTGGGCGTACAGCCTTGCCATTCCGGCGAACGGCAGCGTAACCGGGCCCGGCATGCTGCCGGCACCCTACACGGTGTCGCTCGGCGGCATCGCCTCGAATTGCCGGCAGAGCAGTGTCTTCCCATCGCCGGTCACCGTCGCAAGCGCCGACGCACCGCTGAGCATCACGGTGGTGTGCAATCCCGCGCGCCAGCTGGCCTTCGTGACCGGTGTGGGGGCCGGCACCGAGATCGCCGTCGGCAGCGAGGCCAGCGCCTCGTACACCAGGCTCACGACCAATACCGTCGCCGATTCGAATCCCGCCTGGTCGCCCGACGGCAGCCGCCTTGCGTTCACCAGCGCCCGTGACGGTACCGGCAACCCTGAGATCTACACCATGAATGCCGACGGCAGCGATGCCCGGCGGCTCACCACCACCGCGGGAGCCGACTACCAGCCCGCCTGGTCTTCCGACGGCAGCCGCATCGCCTTCGTCAGTGAGCGGGACGGCAACGCCGAGATCTACGTCATGGGCGCGGACGGCTCCGCCCCCGTGCGGCTCACCACAGGCACCGGGGTCGACGCCGAGCCGGCCTGGTCCCCCGCAGGAAACCGGATCCTGTTCGTCAGCAATCGGAATACCGGCAGCCCGGCGGTGTACGTCATGAACGCCGACGGCTCCGGCGTCAGCCGACTCACTACATCCACTATGGCTGAGGCAAGCCCCGCGTGGTCTCCGTCCGGGCTATTGATTGCATTGATGCGCGAACGTCAGCTCCAGGTGATGAACGCCAACGGCTCTCGGCAGTTGCTGCGCAATGCCTACGCAGGGTTCTCGACCAGCGTGTCCTGGGGCTCCGACGACCGGATTGCGTACACCACCTATGGTTACTGCGATTCCTACTACGGCTGTGGAGGCGCCGCAATCGGAATCCTCCGGCCCGATGAATCCGTCGCCACGCTTCCATGGGACCTGTCCTCGGAACCGGCATGGCGCCCGTGAAGCACCTCCTCACCTGCACCGTGATGCTCGGCCTCGTCGCCTGCGGCGACAAGGCCGGGGCGCCGGCACCAGCGCCCGACCCACCAGTGTTCAACGGGGTCACGGCGAGCCTCCCGCCAGGCAACGTGCTGATGGCCAGCATCCTGGTGCGGGCGAGCGGTGCCGACAGTGTGGCCGTACGCTACCGGCCAGCCGACTCGGCCCCGGCCACGGAGCTGGTGGCCCCGATGCAACGTGTTGCCGGTGACAGCGCCGTAACCCTCCTCCTCGGGCTGCTCCCGGGCAGCCGCTACACCGCCACCGCCCTCGCGTTTGGCGCCGGCGGCACCGTCACCGCCAACCCGGTCGAGTTCACTACCGGCGCACTTCCGGCCGACCTCCCGGCCTACGCCACCAGCGGCACCGACCCGGCGCCGGGCTATGTCGTGTTCGCCGCCGGCGCCTATGGCATCGTCATCGATAACAGCGGCCGCGTCGTCTGGTACCTCCACTTTCCCGGCGGCATCGGGCTCAACTTCCAGGCCCTGCAGAATGGCCGCTACGCCACCCAGCCGCGCACCGCTGACCCGGCCGATATCGAGCCGTGGGTGGAGGTCGCTCTATCGGGCGAAGTGACGTCGACGTTTGGCTGCGCCAATGGCCTGCAGCCCCGCTTCCACGACGCGATCAGCGAGCTCGCGGGTGGCCATTGGCTCATGTGCGACGACGTCCGCACCATGGACCTCACCGCATTCGGCGGCCAGGCGACTGCGCGCGTCACCGGCACCGTCATCCAGCATGTGGACGCCAGCGGCGCGGCGCTCTTTCAGTGGAGCGCCTTCGACCACTTTGCCCTGACCGACCTTCCCGCCGCCGATCGCACCGGTCCCACGGTGAACTTCACCCATGGCAATGCCATTGCCCTCGATACCGACGGCGACCTGCTCGCGTCATTCCGGAGCCTGAGCGAGATCACCAAGATCTCCGTCACCACCGGCGACATCGTCTGGCGCCTGGGCGGCCTGGCCAACCATTTCACCTTCACCGGCGGCGCGAACCCGCCGTTCGTGGGACAGCACGGACTCCGGCCGACCAGCGCCGGACTGCTCCTGCTGGACAACCGCGGCGAACCCGGCGCCTCCCGCGCCGAACGCTACCGCATCGACGAATCCGCCATGACGGCAACCCAGGTCGAGAGCTTCAGCTCGGCACCGGCCTCTGTCGGCCTGCTCGGCGGAAGCGTCCAGCAGCTGGACAACGGTCACGTCCTGGTCTCACTCGGCAACGGACAGAAGGTGGAGGAATACGATGCCGCGGGAAACGTTGTGTGGCGCCTGCAAGGTGGGAGCGGCTACATCTTCCGTGCCCAGCGCATCGCCTCGCTGTACGCTCCGGGAGTGAGCACACCCCGCTGAAAAGAAGAAGGCCCCGGCTTCCACCAGGGCCCTCTCACAACGGACGACCGTCGGCTCAGTTGTTGACCTCCCAGCCCGAACTGCACTGGATCACCAGCGGCTGCCCCGCGGCCGAACCCACAAGAACGTTCGCCTGGCCGTAGTTCTGCGGGGTACCGGTGACCGGCGCCGTGATTCCCGTCGTGGCGCGACAGACACTGGTGCCTGGGGTGTACAGACCGGTGTTATCAGTGGCGGTGAATGTGACGTCGTCGCCGGCTTCCCCTGCCACTTCGCCTACAAGGACGTCGTCACTCGCCAGGTTCGGGGAACCCACCTCGTCCTCCGTCGACGGGACGTACGCCCTCACACTGATCGCGTTCGCAAGCGCGTTCTCGATCCTCACGCCAATCACGAAAGGGAAGGGCTCGTCATCGCTGCATGCTTGCGTCATGCCTAGTGTGGCGGTTGCAGACACAGCTAGCAGGCGCAGCACAATGGACGGGCGAAGCGCAGGCGGCATGGCGACCTCCGTGGATCGAGACGCGATGAGGAATCAACAGTGTCCATCGGTTTCCCTGATGGCCCGAAGAATCTACCCCTCCCCCTCGATCCCGCTAGAAGCCCTGAACAGTGCAGGCCAAGGTTCTCCGCCTCCACGTCCTCACGTCCCCACGTCCTCAAATGTGGCCCCTATTCCGCGTGCGCTGCGCGTTACAGGAATTGATGGCCGAGACAGAAGCGCGCCCCTGGCCACCGAGGACCTATGCAAACCCGCAGAAGTACCGCCATGACCGTGGCAGTCGCCCTGGCACTCGGCGCCTGCGAGAGCGACAGCGAATCACCCGGATCAGCGGGACTCGCCACCCTGAAGGTCGTGGCCACGACGTCGGGCGCAGTGCCCGATGCAGACGGCTACGTCGTCAGCGTGGCCGACCGGGTGGGGTCTGAGCTGGGCGCCAATGCCGAGTGGTCGGTGGGTGAAGTCACTCCCGGTGCCTACACCGTGCAGCTCTCCGGCATCGCCGCCAACTGCACCGTGGACGGAGACAATCCACGTTCGATCGTGGTCGAAACAGGGCGCCTGGCCACCATCACCTTCGCCGTGGCCTCCACCGCCTCAGTGCGCATCCTCACCGAGACCACGGGAATTGACGCCGATGCTAGTGGGTTTCTCGTGACGATCGGAACCGGCGCACAAGCCCGAGTGCCGACATCCGGTAGCCTGGTTGTCTCATCCACCGCTGACGGCACCCTGCCCCTCAAGGTGTCCGACGTCGCGGCGAACTGCACTCCCGACCCGGGGAACCCGACCACGATCGCAGTGGCCGAGGCCATCACCGACGTCACCCTGCGGTTCAACTGTGCCACCGCACTGAGCGCGGTTCGCGTTTCCCTCACGACAAACACGTGGGGCGCTGAATGCGACACGCTGATCGCCACGCTGGACGGGCAGCCCCGACTACTCATTGAGGGTACGTTCACTCTCTTCGAGGACGTGCCGCCTGGCCCGCACGTGGTGGGTATCTCGGGACTGCCGGCAGAGTGCTTCCTGCGGGGCGAGAGCACCATCGCTGTGACCGCTACAGCGCTCCAGACGGCACGCGTCAGCTTCTGGGTGGACGGCATCATCTGAGGAACGCAAAAGGGCCCCGGCTTCCGCCCGGGCCCTCTCACGACTCACGACTCACGACTCACGACTCAAGCGAAGCGGGCCCGGCTTTCGCCGGGCCCGCTTTGCTTGCTAGTACATCCCGCCCATGCCGCCGCCGCCCGGAGGGCCGCCAGCAGAAGGCTTGTCTTCCTTCTTCTCCACCACCACGCACTCGGTGGTCAGGAGCAGGCCCGCGATCGAGGCTGCATTCTGCAGCGCAGTCCGCGTCACCTTCGTCGGGTCAATGACGCCCGACTTGATCAGGTCCTCGTACGTGTCCGTCGCGGCGTTGTAGCCGAACGACTTGTCCTTCGACTCCTTGATACGGGCCACCACGATCGAGCCCTCGGCGCCCGCGTTCTGGGCAATCATCCGGATCGGCTCTTCAATGGCCCGGCGGACGATATCAACACCGATACGCTCGTCCTCGCTCAGGCCCTTCACCTTGTCGAGCGCACCCTGCGCGCGGAGCAGCGCCACGCCGCCGCCGGGCACGATGCCCTCTTCCACCGCCGCGCGGGTCGCATGCAGCGCGTCCTCGACCCGGGCCTTCTTCTCCTTCATTTCGGTCTCGGTCGCGGCGCCAACATGGATCACCGCCACGCCACCGGCCAGCTTCGCGAGACGCTCCTGCAGCTTCTCACGGTCGTAGTCCGACGTGGACTTCTCGATCGCACCACGGATCTCGCCGATGCGGCCCTGGATGCCATCCTGCTTGCCCTTGCCATCCACCAGCGTCGTGTTGTCCTTGTCGACCACGATCCGCTTCGCCCGGCCCAGGTCGGCCAGCGTCGCGTTCTCGAGCTTGAAGCCCACTTCCTCGCTGATCACGTTGCCGTTGGTCAGGATCGCCACGTCGCGCAGCATTTCCTTGCGGCGATCACCGAAGCCCGGCGCCTTCACGGCGACGACCTTGAGCGTGCCACGCAGCTTGTTCACCACCAGCGTCGCGAGTGCCTCGCCCTCGATGTCTTCCGCGATGATGAGCAGCGGCTTGCCCGACTGCGCCGCCTTCTCCAGCACCGGGAGCAGCTCCTTCATCGCCGAGATCTTCTTGTCGTGGATCAGGATGTAGGGATCCTCCAGGATCGCCTCCATCTTCTCCGGGTCCGTCACGAAGTACGGCGACAGGTAGCCACGGTCGAACTGCATGCCCTCGACCGTCTCCAGCGTGGTCTCGAGGCCCTTCGCCTCTTCCACCGTGATCACGCCATCCTTACCGACCTTCTCCATCGCATCGGCGATCAGGTTGCCGATTTCCTTGTCGTTGTTCGCGGAGATGCTGCCCACCTGCGCGATCTCCTTCTTGCCGGCGCTCGGCACCGACATCGCCTTGAGCTCCGCCACGACGATCTCGACCGCCTTCTCGATGCCCCGCTTCAACTCCATCGGGTTCGCACCAGCCGTCACGTTCTTGAGGCCTTCGCGGAAGATCGCCTGCGCCAGCACGGTCGCCGTGGTGGTGCCGTCGCCCGCCAGGTCGCTCGTCTTGGTCGCGACTTCCTTCACCATCTGCGCGCCCATGTTCTCGATCGGATCGGAGAGCTCGACTTCCTTCGCCACCGTCACACCGTCCTTGGTGACCGTCGGCGAGCCGAACTTCTTGTCGATAACCACATTCCGGCCCTTCGGCCCGAGAGTGACCTTCACCGCCTCGGCCAGCTGGTCGACGCCCCGCTTGAGCTTCGCCCGGGCCTCGGTGTCAAAAAGCAGTTCCTTTGCAGCCATGTCTTCAAGTCTCCTGTGAGAATTCCAGCCTAGCTGATCTTCGCGAGCACGTCCGACGCCTTGATGATGATCACTTCGTCACCATCGAGCTGGAACGGCGTGCCGCTGTACTTACCGTAGATGACCTTGTCGCCAACCTTGAGATCCATCGCCACGCGGGCACCCTTCTCGAACCGCCCCGGACCAACGGCGATCACTTCACCCTGGGTCGGCTTTTCCTTCGCCGTATCCGGGATGTACAACCCGCCGCGCATCGACTCCGCCTCATCGGACGGCTGGATCACCACCCGGTCCTCGAGCGGCTGAAGCTTGGTCGCGGTCTTCCCCTTCGTCGCAGTCGCCATCACCTGCCTCCTGATGCTTGGTGTAACTGATTGATTTGCAACAATTTGGCACTCTAGAGCGCCGAGTGCCAAGCTTGGGGCGTAAGATAAGGCGCCCCACCACTTCGTCAAGCGCCTTCGGCATCCGGAGGTGCAACCCCGGTGCCTGAGAAATGGGCCAGTTTGGCAGGAAACCTTCGCCCCATCCTGTCATTCGTACCCTCTGCTTCACGTCCTCACGGGCTTGCCCTGCTCCACCCCGAACCGCAACTTCCACCACGAGGTAGTTGCTCCCCCGATCAGATGCGCAAACCGAGGCGAGGAGATGTGAATGCCGAGTGAGAAGAAGGTGCCGGCCGCCAAGGCCGGGAGCGGTGCGCACAACCCCGTGCCCGTACAACGCAACGTGCTGCCCATCCCGGACCAGCCGCATGTGGGCCTGACCACCTACGATGCCAAGGATCCGGACACCAGCTATCCACCGATCAGGGATCTGCGGCCGCCAAAGGGCGCGCCGAATGTGCTGATCGTGCTGCTCGACGACGTGGGCTTCGGTGCCACCAGCGCCTTCGGCGGCCCATGCGCGACGCCGAACTTCGAGAAGCTCGCCGCCAACGGGCTCAAGTACAATCGCTTTCACACGGCGGCCCTGTGCTCGCCCACGCGCCAGGCACTACTCACCGGCCGCAACCACCACTCCTGCGGCATGGGGTCCATCACCGAGCTGGCGACCTCGGCGCCGGGAGCTAGCTCGGTCCTCCCCAGCACCATCTCACCCATCGCGCGCACGCTCAAGCTCAACGGGTACAGCACCTCGCAGTTCGGCAAGTGCCATGAAATTCCGGTGTGGCAAAACAGCCCCATCGGTCCGTTCGATGCGTGGCCCACCGGCGGCGGCGGGTTCGAGCACTTCTACGGCTTCATCGGCGGCGAGACCAACCAGTGGTATCCCGCGATCTACGACGGCACCACGCCGATCGAGCCCGACAAGACCCCCGAACAGGGCTATCACTTCACCGCAGACATGACCACCAAGGCGATCAACTGGATCCGCCAGCAGAAGTCACTCGCGCCCGACAAGCCCTTCTTCACCTACTTCGCGCCGGGCGCCACACACGCGCCACACCACGTGCCCGCGGAATGGGCCGACAAGTACAAGGGCAAGTTTGACCAGGGCTGGGACAAGCTGCGTGAGGAAACGTTCGCCCGTCAGCTCAAGCTCGGCGTCATCCCCAAGGGCTGCGTGCTGACCGAGCGCCATCCCGAGATCCCGGCCTGGGACACCATCACACCGGTGATGAAGAAGGTCATTGCGCGCCAGATGGAGGTCTATGCCGGCTTCATGGAGCATACCGATCATCACGTCGGCCGGCTGATCGATTCGCTCCAGGAGCTGGGCATCCTGGACGACACGCTGGTCTTCGTGATCCTGGGTGACAATGGTGCATCCGCCGAGGGCTCCCTGCAGGGCTGCTTCAACGAGATGGCACCGCTCACCGGGTTTCCCGATCTCGAAACTGCGGAATTCCTCACTGAGCGCTTGGACAAGCTGGGCGGGGTCGACGCGTACAACCACTACGCGGTGGGTTGGGCGCATGCCATGGACACGCCCTACCAGTGGACCAAGCAGGTGGCGTCGCATTTCGGCGGCACGCGCAACGGCATGATCGTGCACTGGCCCAACGGCATCAAGGCCAGGGGCGAGATCCGCAGCCAGTTCCACCATGTCATCGACGTCGCGCCGACCATTCTGGAAGCGGCCGGCCTGCCCGAACCGGTGTTTGTCAATGGAGTCCAGCAGCGCCCGATCGAGGGCGTCAGCATGGCGTACTCGTTTGACGATGTCGGCGCCGCGGAACGGCGCCCGACCCAGTACTTCGAGATGTCGGGCAACCGCGGCATCTACCACAAGGGCTGGACGGCGGTCACCCGGCACCGGACGCCGTGGCTCACGGGCGGCGTCAAGCTGCCGGCGTTCGACGAGGACGTATGGGAGCTGTACGACACCAACACCGACTGGAGCCAGTCCAAGGACCTCGCCCGGGAGATGCCCGACAAGCTGCGCGAGCTGCAGCGGCTGTGGCTGATCGAGGCGGTCAAGTACAACGTGTTGCCGCTCGACGACCGCTTTGCGGAGCGTGCCAACCCCGACATCGCCGGCCGGCCGCAACTGACCAGGGGCAACCGGCAGATTCTCTTTGGCGGCATGGGCCGGCTGACGGAGGCTTCCATCGTCAACTACAAGAACAAGTCGCACGCGGTGACGGCGGAGGTGGTCGTCCCCGCGTCCGGCGCCAGCGGCGTCATCGTCGCCGTGGGCGGGATCATCGGAGGCTGGAGCCTGTATGCCCGGGAGGGAAAGCTCCGGTACTGCTACAACTTCTACGGCGTACACCGCTACACCATCGAGAGCACCTCAACGATCCCGGCGGGAACTCACCAAGTGCGGATGGAATTCGCCTATGACGGCGGCGGCCTGGCGAAGGGCGGCTTGGTCACGCTCTTTGTGGATGGCAAGAAGGTGGGCGATGGCCGCGTGGAGCGGACCGAGCCGATGGTCTTCTCCGCCGACGAGACACTCGACGTCGGCAACGAGTTCGGCTCTCCGGTCACGCCCGACTACCCGGCGGACCGGGCGTTCAGCGGCGATGTGAACTGGGTTCAGATTGACGTCGACAAGGACGCCGAGGATCTCGATCACCTCATCTCGCCCGAAGAGCGACTGCGCGTCGCCATGGCGATTCAATAGCACTTGGCTCCGGACCAACACCCACGATCGCGGACGGCTCTCCTGCTCAGGAGGGCCGCAAGGCAAGCGCGCCGAGCGTCGCTCAAGGTGCCAGGCTCCATTCCCTGAGTTGCCTTGCCGCCGTGCCAAACGGGCCCAGCTGGTAGACGGCAACGCCCGTCGGTGAGAAGGTGAAGGTGTCAAACGGCTCGGCGATCATCTTGTCGAGGTAGGTACGCAGGGCCACCCCGGTGGTGACATGCGGATCGTAGTGCTCGCCCGACGCCTTTGGGACGAACAACGACACGTAATCGATCAACGCCCCGTCCATGGTGGGATCGTCGTGGGCGGCGGTGAACGCGCTGATCGGGCCGGTTGCCACCATGTACGGTGCCATGGCGGCAATAATGTCAGCCTGGAACTTCAGCAGCGCCGGGGTCGGCTTCGCCGTAATACCGGCGAGGCCGAGTTCGCCAGCCGGGATGTAGTAGAACTTGAAGGCGTCCAGCCTCAGCGCACGGGCACCAGCAACAACCTTGTCGACGGCGGCATAGACCGCCTCGAGATCCGCAGTGCGCACGAATAGTTGCTGCACCGTCACGTGCGGACGGTGCGCCGCATCCAGGGCGAACCCCTTCGGGAAGGCCTTGAGCAGGCGCGCGTTGTTGGCTTCGGCGTGCCGGAGCATCGTGGCGTCCGGGGCCAGCAGGATATCGATCGCCGTCACCTCGGACTGCTCCGCCGGGAAGACGGTCTTCCAGTCGTTCTTCATGCTGACCACGGTCCAGCCCTCCTTGAGTGACTGCTCGTACAGGTCCTGCTTGAAGGCACCGAGCGGCACCTCCGGCAATCCCAGCGCCGGGCCGTACGCGTACTCGCGCGTCGCGTCGTCGTGCAGCACCAGCAGCTGGAACCGCGCGCCACCGCCACTCTGGGTGTATTCCAGCATCTCCCGGTCGCCATTGGAGTTGCCGAACGCCATGAGCGGGCGGCGGCCGATGTGCTGGTTGATGGCGACCGGCTTTCCGGCCTTGTCGTCGTTGAAGTTCAATTCCGGCAAGCGCACGAGGACGGCCTTCCCATCGCGCATCTTGAACTTTGTCTTGATACTGCTGCCGACGACCTGCTCCGGTGGAATCCCATACACCTGCTCCGTCCACGGGCGCATGAATTCGATGCCGCCACCAGAAACGATGAAGCTCTTGAAACCATTGGCCCGCAGGTAGGCGAGCAGTTCCAGCATCGGCTGGTACACCATGTCAGTGACATGCCTGCCGGTCGTCGGGTTGGTCGCCGTGGCGATCCAGGCATTGACGATCTGCTCGAACTCCGTCGTGGTCATGCCGGCATGCGTGGCCATGATGACCTCGAGGATCGCCTCATCGCCGCTGGCGAGCGCGGCATGCACATCGCCCTTGAGCAACGAGGCAAAGGGCTCCCTGGTGTTCCACTCGGGATGCTGCGGCGCGAGCGCCTTCACCCGGTCGAGCGCGAAGTACAATTGTACCGGCCACGGCTGCTCGTTCCAGAGCGTGCCATCGTTGTCAAATGTGGCGATTCGCTCCGGCACCGACACGAAGTCCGGCGAGCCTGGCGTCGTCACCTTCTGGATGAAAGCGATGATGGATTGCTTGGCCTTGCCGTCAGTCCATGAGGGAAGCGGGTCGGTTGCTGGTCTCATCAATGCTCCTTTTTGAGTCCTGCCGTCAGTGCGGGATGCCGTCGGACACGGACGGCTCCCGTCCTAGATCACCGTCCCACTCGGCACAATTGCATTCTTCGGGATGATCACGATGCCGTCCCGGACGTGGAAATTGGGTCCGTCCACCTCGCCCACCTTTCCGTCGGGCGAGATGCGCACGCCGTCCCCGATGCGCGCGTTCTTGTCCACGATGGCCCGCTCGATCGTGGTGCCATGGCCGATGCCCATCGGGGGCGCGCCCGGCGGCTGGTCACGGTCGGGCGTGTCGTAGTAGTCCTGCCCCATGATCAGGGAGTCGCGGATCACCGCGCCCGACTGCACCCGGCTGCGCGCCCCGATGAGCGAGTGCTCGATCACCGCATCGTTGATGACACAGCCGTCGGCGATGAGGGAACGCTCGATCATGGACTTGATGATCTTGGTCCCGGGGAGATAGCGGGCATGGGTGAAGATCGGTGCCGTCGCGTCGTAGAAGTTGAACTTGGGGAGCGGCTCGCAGAGATCGAGGTTGGCCTCATAGAAGGAACGGATGGTCCCGACGTCCTCCCAGTATCCCTGGTACAGGTAGGCGAACACCCGCTTCGCCCCGATGAGCGACGGGATGATGTGCTTCCCGAAGTCGGCCTCCGGCCCCGCCAGTGCCTCCGCCAGCACCTCCCGGTTGAACACATAGATGCCCATCGATGCGAGCAGCGCATCGGGGCTGACGCCCGGCAGTGAGCTCCCCAGCGTGGTCCAGTCCACCGCCAGCGAATCGAGGACCGCCGGCTCCCGGGGCTTCTCCACGAACCGGGTGATGCGCCGGTCGTTCGCCACCTGCATGATGCCGAGTGCGCTCGCCGCATTCCGTTCCACCGGGATCGTGGCCACCGTGGCGTCGGCCCCCGTCGACAGGTGCTGCTCCAGCACCGCGCGGAAGTCCATGCGATAGAGCTGGTCGCCCGAGAGGATGAGGACCAGCTGGTGGGGATAGTCGTTCAGGTGCGTCAGGTTCTGCCGCACCGCGTCCGCGGTGCCCTGGTACCAGTCGGTCCGGTCCGGCGTCTGCTGCGCCGCCAGGATCTCCACGAACCCGGGGGCAAAGACGTCAAACCGGTAGGCATCCTGGATGTGGCGGTGCAGCGAGCTGCTGTTGAACTGGGTGAGGACGAAGATCCGCCGGCAGTCGGAGTTGATGCAGTTGCTGATGGGAATATCCACCAGCCGGTACTTGCCACCGAGCGGCACCGCCGGTTTGGAACGGTCCTTGGTAAGGGGGAACAGCCGCGTCCCCGCGCCGCCCCCCATGATGACAGCGACCACATCGAGCGGTCGGAGTACGGGCATCGAGTGTCTCTCCAGGTGAACCTGCGTCCGCGCGTTGGTAGCCTATCGGATTCCGGTGTCGAACGAAAGCACCACCGTGGTCAAGCCGACCGCACCCACCTCAACGTCCTTGGTCTGCCCCGCCGGATCCAGGATCGGCGCATCAGGCGCGGGAACGATCCGATAGAAGCCAGGGGCAAGCGCTACGGTGAAGGCACCGAGCGAGTCGGAGACGAATCGGGCGAAGGGAAAGCCGCCCCGGAGTACCGAAAACGTGGCACTGAAGGGCACGTCCTCGCAGGGCTCGTCAACCGGGCAGACCGGCTGTAACGGGCCACGCACCACCACGCCAGTGAGGCCGGTGGTCGGCGCCTCCGCCGGATCACCGGCACAACCAGCCAGCAGGGCGATCGTCGCGACGACTGTAATCACTCGCTTCATGTGTCCTCCCCCATATCGGGACCGAAAGTGCCCAGTGCGTGCAACAGCCGATCGCGCACCACGGCAAACTGCCCCGCGGCGTACACCGGCTGCGTGACACTCCGGGGCTCGATCGCCCGGCCTTCAAACGGGTCGCCAACGTACCTCGGAAAGAAATGCAGGTGCAGGTGCGGCAGCGTATTGCCGTGAATATCGTAGTTGAGCTTGACCGCGCCGGTGACGCCGCACAATGCCTGCGACACCAGGCACACGTAGCCGGGCATGGCGGCGTCTTCCGGCATCGTGAGCCAGGACGACTTCATGGTCGCGATGATATCGGAGGGATGGCCCCGCAGGCAGATCGGGCACGCCGAGCCATCGACCAGTTCTGCCCACGCGGCGGGCTCACGCCATCGACTCATCATGCGCAGCACCTCGTCGACGCCTTCCCCAGTACCTACTCCCCGATGACCCGTCTCGCCCCCACCCACCGCACATACCACCACTGTCCGGTCCGGTCGGTACCACTCAGGGTGCTCTCCATCACCCCCTTCGACGACGAGCTGTGCACAAACCGCCCCCCGCCCAGGTACAGCCCGACATGGCTCACCTTCGACCCACCCGGTTGCCCCGCGAAGGTGAGGATATCCCCCCGCTGCAGCGCGTCAATGGCCCTCTCCAC
>JANNSD010000140.1:0-4606 GCA_031402225.1 Gemmatimonadota bacterium
GGATGCTCAGGATGACACCAGGGATGCTCAGGATGACACCAGGGATGCTCAGGATGACACCAGGGGATGCGTCCACCGCAGGCCCGGAAAGCGCGCGTAGTCGCGGTCGGTGGTCACGAATTCACAGCCGCTCTCGACGGCGAGCGCGGCCAGCCACGCGTCGGGTACCAGGTTGCCGCGCGCGTCGGCCTCACCACACAGCCGGGTGAAGATGCCCCAGTGACGCGCGCCGGGCGCAATGGGGATGGCGTTGGACCGGTCCCGGAATGCATGCACGAACTCCAGGGCTGCGTCGAGTGGTGTGGGCGGATGGAAGATGCGGGGATGGGTCACGATGCGCAGGAATCCGGCGAGCACGTGGTCGGACACCGCGTAGGCCTCGTCCGAACCGAGCAGCGCTTCCACCCACGCGCGGTGGTCGGCGTGACCGGGCGCGTCGGCGCGAAAGGCGTACACGAGCACGTTGACATCAACCAGGCGCATCGTCCGCCTGCATCAGGTCGAAAAGGCTCGCGGTATCGTCGAGGTCGACACCGGGCTGCAGGCCCTTGCCAGCGAAGGTGGGGAGGGCGACCGGCCCCTGCGCTTGCGAGGCGGGTCGGCGGAACAGCGATTCGAGGGCCTCGAGCCCACGCCGGAGGACGTCGGACTTGGTGGCACCAAGCTGTGACGCGAGCCGCTCCAGCCGCTCGCGGTCGGGGCGGTCGAGGTAGACCTGCACCGGCTCCGCCACGCGGGCCGGCTTTCGAGGTGGATCATGACGCGACTTCATGACATCATGTTAGCAACTGGCCTGAATGCCGGCAAGGGGAGGTGCCGAGCCGGCGGCTAGGTCAGCGCCTTCGGCAGTGACAGGACCAGCTCCTTCAGCGGGATGCGCAGCGTCACGACGACGAGCATGGGGACGATCGCGGGGAGAAGTACCGCGATCAGGCTTAACGGCCGTGCATTGGCGCAGGCGTCGATCGTCACCACCAATATTCACGACCACAATCTCGCCAGGCAGTGAACTCCTTGCCTCGGAGGTCTGGATGAACACAGGGCCGCGCCTTGTCGTCGCACTGGCGCTGCTGGGAGGCGCCGCCTGCGACACCGACGGACCGGAACCGGGACCCGCAGGCACGTTCGCCGTGCACTTCTGTGCGAAGCGTGAGGCTCCGGCATGGGTGGCCCAGCAGGACGGCGACGGCGCGTGGCGGCAACTCCTGCCGCAGGATGGAGTGTACGAATACGAGGTCGCCCTCAGGTCGAGTCGAGGTGGCCTGGCATTCATCCTGGAGGGGCGGCCGAGCTTCATGTACGGGACGCGCACGGAGCTGGAGGCGATCGCCGCGTCGCTCACGGGTGACTGCGGGAACAAGACCGTGCTTGGCACGGTCGCCGGCGTGCCGTCGGGCCGCTACGCGAGTGTGTCACTCGGCGTGGCGACCGACGCCGTGAGCGGTACGGGACCCGACAGGTCGCTCCGGTTCGAGGGTGTGAGCGATGGCCCGCAGGACCTGATTGCCAGGCTATACAACGGCGAGGCACAGGAGACCTATCAATACATCGCTCGCTGGGACGTGGACGCGGCTGACGGTACCACCCTGGATGTGCTGGACTTTGACTCGAGCGAGTCAACCGAACCGGCCACCGCAGCCCTGACGGTTACCGGGGCAGATGGCGGCTTCGTCTGGCGTGCCGTGCTCAACGAGGGCGGAATTCTGTCGAGCGGCTGGACTCCACCCGGCACCAGCTCGGCGATGTACTCCGCACTGCCGGGTTCGCGGCTGCCAGCGGGCCGGCTGCAGGGTGTGCGCGCCCTGGTCAGCGGTGGGGGCGTCAACTTCGGGACTGGGCGCGAGGCTGGAGCCTATTTTCGCGACGCCAGGGACCTCCGCATCGCGCTCGGTCCGGATATGGCAGTGCCGGCCTATTCTGCGGTGGAAAGCGGGGGGTTCGCGTGGCCCCGCCTCGACGTTGCCGCCCAGGCGGAGTATGACCGCGCCATTGACGTGCTGTTCTATGCTGACGCGCACGTCGCACGCGTGGTCGTTACGGCCGCCTACGCGGGAGGATTGCCAGGCATCTGGCAGGCCTCTGTGCCAAACGTGAACGGCGTGCCAGGCTATGATCCCGCCTGGTCGTTCATCGCGGGTGAGGCGGTAAGCCATGACGTTGTCGCAATGGGCGGCACATACGTTCCGGTGCTGGATCGAGCCCCGGAGGAAGGTGATGTGTATCGAGCGACGACACGGAACGAGTAGCTCACCTCCCTGAATGCGGCGCAGCGACCAACTGCGCATTCCTATCCGATTCGAAAATCTGTGACGTGGGCCGGTGCAGCCCGGTCGGGCCGCACCAACGGATCGGGCTCCGCGGTGCCGAGATGGTACCGAATGGGGATGACACCAGCCCAGATGTCGAGGGCCTCGTCTTCCTTGTCGTCGTGAGGTGGCCCGCTCCGGATCTTGGCCGACGCCTCATCGATGGGCATGCCGAGCACGCTGGTGCCCTTGATTTCCTGGGCGGTGACGGGGCGAAGCATGTCCCAGCGTCCTGGAAACTGGGACTCGACGAACGCCTTGAGCCGGGCCTCTTTCTCGGCGGGATCGGTGACGGCGTGCGCCGTTCCCAGCAGTATGACGGAACGGTAGTTCATGGAATGGTGAAACGCGGAGCGGGCGAGGACCATGCCGTCGATGAGAGTGACGGTGAGACAGACCGGCGCGCCCTCGACGGTCTTGAGCATCCGGCTCGCGGTGGACCCATGCCAGTAGACGTGATCGCCTTCGCGCCACTGCAATGTTGGCGTGACGAAGGGCTGCCCCTCGATGCTGTAGCCGACGTGGGCCACGGGCATGGCATCGAGGATCGAATTGATGGTGGCGCGATCGTAGGCGCCGCGCTCGGGGAGGCGGTGGACGCGGGTGCGGTCCGTTGGGGGTGGCGCATCGGGCACACGGAGCTCGGGGGTGGAGATCGGTCTATGCGTCACGGGATCCGTTCCCCGTCCACGCGATGGCATCGTCGTAGGCCTTGCGAACCGCCGCACCGAGGCGCTCGTCGCCAGCATAGACGTTGTCGGGACCGATGACCTTGGTGATTCCGGTGAGGACGAGCTGCTCCTGGATCTGCGCGCCGGCCGACACGATCACGAGCTTCGAGCCGACCGCGGCGAGCGCGAGTGCGTAGCGACGCAGGACGTCCATGAATGTCCTGCCGAGTTCGGTATGGCCGCGTAGCCGGAGGATCACGACGGAGCGACGTGACTGCACCCTGACGGCCGGAAGCGCGGCCTCGAACACCGGCGCCGAGGCGAAGAAGAGGCTCCCGTACGGCTGGAGCACGATGACCTCCGAGCCGGGAAGCTCCGTGGGCGGGTCGACCTCCGTCACTGACCCGCCGGCGTCGTAGACCCAGCGCCGGATCACGACCTGGTTCGACTGTCGGATGACGTGCATGATGACCGAGAGCCCTACCCCGGCCAGGACCGCGTACTGCATCGGGATCAGCACCGTCAGCACAAAGGTGACGACGAGGACGGTTTTCTGCACCGTGCCGGTGTGCCACACCGAAGACAGGTCAGCGGGCTTGATCGTGCGGAATCCTACGAGGATCAACAGCCCGGCGAGGGCCGGCATGGCAACGTTGCCGATCGGCCTCCCCAGCGCGACCATTGCGATGGCCATCACGAAGCCGGCGATCAGCGTCGCCTGCCGCGACTTCGCACCAGCCGCCTTGTTGAGCGCCGACGCCGACAGCGAGCCGCCCACCGGAATGCCCCGGAGGAAGCCGGACGCCACGCTGGCCGCCCCCTGTCCGATGAAGTCGCGCGACGCATCGGGGTACGACCCGTCGGGGTTCCCGTAGGTCGCCGAGATGCCGGCCCCCTGAACCAGGCCGACGAATGCGAGCGAGAGCGCGGGTACGACCAGTACGGGAACCTGGCTCAGCAGGGGCCAGGTCAGGGTCGGGAGTCCGCTCACCGTGATGCCAAGGTCGTTCAGGCTCGCCACATCCCAACCGAGCAGCATCACGGCGCCGGAGGTGACGACGACCGCCACGACGAGGCCGAGTGCGCGGAGGCGTGTCCGCTCGAGCGCCAGGATCAGCAGGAGCGTCGTCAGCCCGATCGCGATGCTCTGCCAGTGCAGCTGTCCCGGCGACAGCACCGTACTGACCGCGCGAACGACCCGGTTCGGGCCGGTCGCCGCGAAGCCGGTCAGGTTCGCGAGCTGGCCGAGCATGATGTTGACGCCGACGGCGTTGAGGAACCCGACCATCACGGCGTTCGAGACGAACCGCAGCAGGGCACCAAGCTTGAGGAGACCGGCCGCCAGCATCACGATCCCGGTGAGGATGGCCAGCGTGGAAAGCGCGCCGGCGGTGCTTTCAGCGGCGTGCAGGGCGGGGATGTCGGCGATCACCATCGCCATCGCGCCGGTGCCCTGAACCACCATGAAGGCGGACGACGTCGTCAACCCACCGGTGATCGTGCCGACGAAGTAGGCGTGGAGACCGGCGAGGGGGGGCCAGCCCCCCAGCACGCCCGGCCCCAGCCCCCGGGGCAATCGCGGCCGGCCCCCCCCCCCACCGGCCCCCGCCGCAACCCTCAGCCGGGCCC
>JANNSD010000141.1:0-8554 GCA_031402225.1 Gemmatimonadota bacterium
CGTCGATGGAGCAGTCAGCCAGCTTGCCCGGCAGCACCATGATCTCCAGGCCGGACTTCTTGCGCACCAGGTCGCGCGCCTTGCGCGCGGCCTCGCGGGCCCGTGCGGCGCTCACGGCCTTCTCGATGATGGCCCGCGCCACCGGCGGATGTTCCTCGAGGTAGTTGCCGAGATGCTCGTTGACCACCGTCTTGACGATGCCCTCGACTTCCGAATTGCCCAGCTTCGTCTTCGTCTGCCCCTCGAACTGCGGCTCGCGCACCTTCACGTGCAGCACGCAGGTCAGGCCCTCACGGATGTCATCGCCGGAGAGCGTGAAGCCCTCCTTCTTCAGGAAGTCGCGCCGCTTTGCCACGTCGTTGATCGTGCGGGTCAGCGCCGCCTTGAACCCCGTGAGGTGCGTGCCGCCCTCGTGGGTATTGATGTTGTTGACGAAGGTGAACGTGTTTTCGTTGTAGCCGTCCTCGAACTGGAGGGCGAGGTCGACCTCCACGTCGTCCTTGGTGACGAGGAAGGCGATCGGCTTCGGGTGGAGCGCCTTCTTGTTGCGGTTGAGCCACTCCACGAACTGCACCAGTCCGCCCTTGGCGAAGAAGGTTTCTTCCTTCTCCGGCTCCACCCGCTCGTCCTTGAGCACGATGGTGACGCCCTTGTTCAGGAAGGCGAGCTGGCGGAGCCGGTCGGCGAGTGTGCTGTAGTTGAACTCGAGGACCTGGAAGATCTCGGGGTCGGGCTTGAACCGGACCGTCGTGCCGGTACTCTTCGCCTTGCCCAGCACCGAGAGTTTCTTCGTGGTGTGCCCGCGGACGAACTGCATCTGGTGCCGCTGTCCATCGCGGTCGACGATCACCTCGAGTCGTTCCGAGAGGGCGTTCACCACCGACACACCGACGCCGTGCAGGCCGCCCGACACCTTGTAGCTGCTCTTGTCGAACTTGCCGCCGGCGTGCAGCACCGTCAGCGCCAGTTCGACGCCGGGGATCTTCTCGGTCGGGTGAATATCGACCGGGATGCCGCGCCCGTTGTCCGTGACCGTCACGGAGTTGTCAGCGTGAAGGGTGATGCTGATGTGGTCGGCGTGCCCGGCCAGGGCCTCATCGATCGAGTTGTCCACCACCTCGTACACCAGGTGGTGCAGGCCGTTCTCCCCGGTGGAGCCGATGTACATGCCGGGACGGCGACGTACCGCCTCGAGGCCCTTGAGGACCTGGATCGAATCGGCCTTGTAGCCCGTTGTTGCCACTGTGGTCTCGTTGGCTGCCATGTCTCCAGCTATGGTGAGGGTCTCGTGCCGGGGCCCGTGGCGATCCAGCGGATCCCGCGAATCCGTCCCTGCCGTCCTGCGTTGAGCCGCGCGATGATCTGTGGCGCCATCAGGCTCAGTTCGTTGGCCCAGGCGGCCGTCGCCACGCGCACCCGCAGCAGCCCATCGGGCGTGATCGACTCCGCTTCCGTCACTGCCGCGATCTGCTCGCCCACCAGCCGCGGCCATTCAACGATGATGGTGGCCTGCGCCACGCGGGCGCCGATGCCCGTGCGACTGAGCCAAGCCGAGACCGCGTCACCAAGTGGTGCCGGCGCCCGCTTGCGAGATCCCCTGGACTCGTCGTCGCTCATGCCGACTCCCCGCCGGGAAGCGCCCGGCCGCCGTGCATTTCCCAGCGCGGCAGGTCCAGCTGTGCCGGCAGTTCGTCGCTCCGCGGCGCGGTGATGAAGAGCTGCCGCTGCCCATCGCCCATCAGTCGCGTCGCCAGGCGGCGCTGCCGCTCGGAGTCGAGTTCCGCGAACACATCGTCCAGCAGCAACGCCGGCTCGATGCCGCGCCGCTCCCGGAGCGTGCCCAGTTCCAGCAGCTTGAGCGCGATGGCGGCACTCCGAAGCTGGCCGGTGGACCCGAAGACCCGGAGCGGCTGGCCATCGATGGCCAGCGCGAGGTCATCGCGATGCGGCCCGATGGTGGTGATGCCTCGCGCCCGGTCGGTGGCGAAGCTCCCGGCGAACGCGTCGTTCCAGGCCTCGGGCTGCGCGAGCTCAGCGCGCCCGGTGTAGCTGAGCGTGGCCCGGCCCGATTCATTGAGGTCGGCCAGCTCACTCGCAAACGCCTCCGCCACGTCGGCCACCCACGTCGCCCGTCGCTCCACCAGGAGCGCACCCTCGGCGGCGAGGATCGGTTCGCACGCTCGCGCCACCTCGCCCTGCTGCTGCCGCAGGGCCGCGTTCCGCCGGGTCAGCCCGGCGCGATAGCGCAGCAGCGCCCGCAGGTACGCCGGATCGGCCAGCGACAGCATGCGGTCGAGGAAGCGCCGCCGGCCGAGTGCCGGCCCTCCCGCGAGTTCCACGTCGCCTGGCAGGAAGGCCACCGCGAGCCACCGGCCGATCACCGCCGTGAGCCGGCGTTCCTCCACGGCGTCCACGGTAATGCGCTTCCGTCGCCCCGCCGCCATAAAGGTGGCCGCGAGCGAGCCCGCCATCTCGCCGTCGAATGCCGCCTCAACGTGAAATCCCGTCCCGCCAAAGGCCACCAGCTCGGAATCAAGCGCCCCGCGGAATGACCGGAGCAATACCGGGTAGTAGGCCGCTTCGAGGAGGTTGGTCTTGCCCTGGCCATTTTGTCCCACCAGGGCGAACCCGCGAGACGGCACCTCCAGCTCGCCGTCCGCCAGGTTGCGAAACCCCCGGGTGGCGAGGCGAGAAAGCCTCACAAAAATAGTCGGTTTGGGGAGGGTGTTGCAGGTCGCCTAGCGCCCTTCAAAGGCGGGCTTCCGCTTCTCGAGAAAGGCGCGGGTCCCTTCGCGCATGTCGTCGGTGGAGGAGAGCAAGCCGAAGAGGCTGGCCTCGAGCAGCAGGGCGTCCTGCTGGCTCATCTCGTAGCCGGCATCGACCGCCTCGAGCACCGAACGCACCGCCAGCGGACCCTGCTCCATGATGCTGCGAGCCAGGGTCTCGGCCTCAGCAAGAAGCCGGTCAGCGGGCACCACCCGGCTCACCAGCCCGATCCGGAGCGCCTCCGCGGCATCGATGATGGCACCGGTCAGCAACAGCTCCAGCGCCCGGCCCTTGCCCACGATACGGGGCAGCCGCACCGTGCCGCCATAGCCGGGAAGCAGTCCCAGCTTCACCTCCGGCTGGCCGAACTTCGCCGTGTCGCTCGCGATCCTGATGTGGCACGCCATGGCCAGCTCGCACCCCCCACCAAGCGCAAATCCGTTCACGGCTGCAATGACGGGCTTGTTCATGTGCTCGAGCGCGCGGAACACCAGTTGGCCCGCGCGCGCACGCGCCCTTCCGTCCATCGGCCCCTGGGTCGTGAGTTCACCAATATCGGCTCCCGCCACGAACGCCTTGGGTCCGGCACCGGTCAGGATCACGGCACGCACCGCCTGGTCGTTCGCAGCCGCCTCGGCCGCTTCGCCCAGTTCGCGGATCACGGTGCCATTCAGGGCATTCAGCTTGTCGGGACGGTTGACCGTGATGCGGGCCAGGCCGCTGGCCACATCGTAGAGGAGGGTCTCGTATGCCATGGGAGAAACTTAATCCCTCCAGGCGCTCCGCCGCGTATCTTCAGGCATGACGATTCCCGTGACTGTGGCATGGACGCCGGAGGGGCTCCTGGTGCTCGACCAGTCCCGCCTCCCGGGCGAAGAGAGGTACGTCACGCTCCGCACCGTGGCCGAGGTGGCGGATGCCATTCGTGACCTGCAGGTGAGGGGGGCACCGCTGATCGGCATTGTGGGCGCCATGGGGGTGGCGCTGGCGGCGCGTGAGCCGGGCGATGACTCTGCTGCCGCTGTCCGCCGGCGGGTGGACCAGGCCGGCCGGCTTCTCGCTGCGACGCGTCCGACCGCGGTCAACCTGCGCTGGGCCATCGATCGGATGATGGCGGTCACCCAGCGGACCATGCCCGACGCGCGCAGGCTCGCCGATGCCCTCGAGGCGGAGGCGAAGGCCATCCACGCCGAGGATCGCGCGATGTGTGACGCGATCGGTGAGCATGGCTTGGCGGTGGTGCCGGACGGGGCCATCGTGCTGACCCACTGCAACGCCGGTTCGCTGGCCACCGGTGGCATCGGCACGGCGCTGGCACCGGTGTACCGGGCGCACCAGGCTGGTCGCAGGGTGCACGTCATTGCCGACGAGACGCGACCCGTGCTGCAGGGCGGTCGTCTCACGGCGTGGGAACTGACGCGCGCCGGTATCCCCTGCACCCTGATCGCGGACAGCATGGCGGCCAGCCGGCTTCGCCGGGGTGATGTGAGCTGCGTCATCGTGGGTGCCGACCGGATCGCGGCCAACGGCGATACCGCCAACAAGATCGGCACCTATCCGCTCGCCCTCGCGGCGCGCGAGCACAAGGTGCCGTTCTACGTCGCGGCGCCGCAGTCCACGTTCGACATGGCGACCCCCAATGGCGCGGCGATTCCCATCGAGGAACGCGATGCGACCGAAATCACCATGATGGGCGGCCGGCGGATCGCGCCCGAAGGCGTGGCGGTGTGGAACCCGGCTTTCGACGTGACCCCGGCGGCGCTGGTCACCGGCTTCATCACTGATCGCGGCCTGCTGACGCGGCCATGACGTCCATCCTGGCGCTGGATCAGGGCACCACCGGATCTACCGCGATGGTCGTGCACGAGGATGGGCGCGTCATCGGCCGCGGCTATCGCGAGTTCACCCAGTTCTTCCCGGAGCCGGGATGGGTGGAGCATGATCCCCTGGAGATCCTCCGCGTGTCGCTCGAGGCGATGCGCGAGGCGGTCGCTCAGGCCGGCACGCGCCCGTCAGCGCTCGGTATTACCAACCAGCGCGAGACGGTCGTGCTCTGGAATCGCCGCACGCTGGAACCGGTGGCGCGCGCCATCGTATGGCAGGACCGGCGCACCTCGGCGCGCTGCCGCGAGCTGCGCGAGGCCGGGCTCGAGTCGATGATCCGGAGCCGCACCGGCCTGGTGTGCGACCCCTACTTCTCCGCGACAAAACTCGAGTGGCTCCTGCGCGACGCGAACCTGCGCGCTGCCGCCGGCCGCAATGAGTTGGCGGCCGGCACGGTGGAGAGCTGGCTCGTGGCGCGGCTCACCGGCGGCCTCCATGTCAGCGATCACACGAACGCGTCACGCACGATGCTCTACGACCTCGCGGCCCGTGCATGGGATGACGAGCTGCTGGCGCTGTTCTCGGTGCCGCGCGGCATCCTCCCGGAGATCGTTCCGTCGGCCGGGGTGCTGGGCGAGGTGCGCGAGGAGCACCTCGGATTCCGTCTCCCCATCGCCGGCCTGGCGGGCGACCAGCAGGCAGCGCTCTTCGGCCAGGGGTGCACCCGGCCAGGCATGGCCAAGAACACCTACGGCACCGGCGCCTTCCTGCTCGTGCATGCCGGCGACTCCGTGCCTCAGCCCGCGCCGGGGCTGCTCGGCACCGCGGCGTGCGGCCCGGGGGGCGAGCCGGCCTACGCAGTGGAGGGCAGCGTGTTCATTGCCGGCGCCGCCATCCAGTGGCTGCGCGACGGACTCGGGGTCATCGCGACCGCCGCCGAGACGCAGGCGATGGCGCTGAGCGTCGGGGACACCGGCGGGGTCACTTTCGTGCCGGCGTTCGTCGGGCTCGGCACGCCGCACTGGGAAGCCGAGGCGCGCGGCACCATCACCGGCATCACCCGTGGCACCACACGGGCGCACCTCGTGCGCGCCGCCGTGGAATCAATCGCCTACGGGACAGCCGACCTGCTGCGTACCGTGACGGAGTCGAGCGCCCTCGACGTCCCGGTGCTTCGGGTCGACGGGGGCGCCGCCGCCAACGATTTTCTCATGCAGTTTCAGGCTGATCTCGTTGGCGTACCGGTCGAGCGTCCCGCCATGCTCGAGACGACGGCACTGGGCGCGGCCGGACTGGCCGGTATCGCCACCGGGGTCTGGTCTTCGGTGGACGAGCTCCGGGGCAGCGACATGGCCCGGTTTGAGCCGGCGATCAGCGCCGCGGAACGGTCAGCGCGCACAAGGATGTGGGAACGCGCGGTGCATGCCACGCTCGCCTGGGCCCGCTACCGCGGCTGAGGCAGTCTGGGGCTAGTTCGAGGGGATGCCGAGTGCGTGACAGACCAGGCACGCCTGCGGATTCGCCTTGCGCAGCTTCTCGGCGGGGAAGTTGGGCCCGTGCGGATTGAAGCGGCGCCCGCCGAACGACGAGTGGCACACCAGGCAGTCCTTCTCACTGTGACAACTGACGCAGCTTTCGAGTCCCTGGCGCGCGGCGGGCCCGTGCCCGACAGCGAAGGTGGGGTTCCCGTCGTGGTAGGCGGCCTGCCCGCCGATGAACCGTCCGTCTGACACAATACCGGTCTGCAAGTGGCAGGTCTGGCAGAACTGGCCCGGGTTGTGACACTCGCTGCACGACGTCTCCCGGGAGTAGGCCGCGACCGGATGCCGCGAGATGTAGTCCGACGGATGGAAGGTGCCCTGCGCGCCGGCATTGGGGCGATGACACTGCAGGCACTGTTCCTGGACATGACAGCCAGCGCAGGTGTTGGGCGAACCGTTCGCGAGCGTCGCATGCCCATCGGTGAAGTCCATACCGTGCGTTACCGGGCGCGTGCGCACCACGGTCGCGCCGGCGCCCCGGCCCGGCCCGGCCACGGCGAGCGCGCGCACTTGCTGCGGGGGCACCTGATGGCATGCCTCGCAACTGGTGGCGGTGTGGCAGGTGCCGCATTGCTGCGTGAGTTGCTTCTTCGACAGTTTCCGCCCGTGCGTCGTCATGAATGCGGGCGCCGAATGCGAGGCAGGCGCCTTCATTTCCGGCACCGTCATGGCCAGGGAGCGCGGATCGGGCTGCAGGGCCTGGATCGCGGGCACGTCGGGCGCGTTCACGTGGCAGGCGATGCAGTAGTCGCGCGCGTGGCAGGTCGCGCACGCCGGGGATACCTGATAGCTCACGCCCTTCACGCCAACCGGCGCGGCGAGCTCGCCATGCTCGGCCTGGAATGTCGGCGAGTCGTGCGAACTCGGCGCCTTCCAGGTGGCCACCTGGGCCGCGGTAATGCTGCTCGGCATTTCCCAGAACGGCACGTGGCAGGTGGCGCATGCGCCCGGTGGGGCGTCAAAGTGGGCGGTGCGCACCCCGTGGCATGCCAGGCAGTTGTCCACCACGTTGCGCTGTATGCTCATCCACTTCGTACCGCGCTCGCTGTGGCAGGAGGCGCACGCCAGGGTGGTGTCACGCCGCTCTTCCAGCGTGAAGGCTCGCGCGTGTGATTCGTGGGTGAAGCGAAGGTTTGAGGGCAATGGGCCGGCACGCGGCGTCCAGGGCACCGCCTTCTCGATGGTGCCGTCATGGCACCGCGCACAGTCCACTGGCTGCGGCCAGAGCGGCTGGCCCACCTCCGCCGCTCCGAGGTGGCAGGTCTCGCAGCGCACGAAAAGGGTGCTGTGCTCCTCGTGATGGAACGGGTCGATCGCGACCGCTGCCCCCAGAAGGAGTCCGGTCGCGACCAGGGCCGCGAGCATCCCCGTCGGTGCGCGCATCACCGCTGGTACCCCACGGAGCTCGGCATGCGCTTCACGGCATCGGGCACCCCCAGCCGGTCGGCGCCACCGGCGCTCAGCACGTACGTCACGAACGCGCTGACCCGCATCTGGTTCCAGTCGAACGCCGCGGCGTCAGGGCGGATCCGGTCCTCATTGATGTATACGGCCGACGCGCCCACCAGCACCTGCTGCGTGGCGCGCAGGCTCACATCCAGGCCCGCCCAGGTCACGTAGCTGTCAGAATACCGGTACACCAGTGGGCGCTGGCTGTAGGCGCCGTAGAGTCGCAGCACCAGGGGGTCCCGCGGCGTCCATCCGATCGACACATCGCCGCCGGCCGCCGCGGCGCCGAAGTTCTTGTCGTACATCCAGCCAGCGTCGAACGTCCACCGCGGAAACGGCATGATGGTCGCCCCTGCGGCCCAGAGCGACCCCGTCGGCGCGGCGCCGCCGAGCGCCGTCTCCGCACCGGTGTTCTGGAATTCGCGCCACTCCAGGCGACCGCGCAACCTGAGCCAGCGCAACGGCGTGACCTGCACCGAGCCCTGTACACCGTTCCACGCCACTGGGGAGAACGAGGGCCAGATGGTCCACAAATCGAAGCGGGGCATGTACCGCCGGTACCCTGCGGTGGCGTAGATCCGCGGCGCCATATAGCGGATTTCCGCCTCCGCATCCCCGACCCAGCCCTGGGCGAGGTCAAAGTCGAGCCCACCGGCCACGGCCACCCGCTGGAGCGGGCGGATCACCGCGTTGCCTGACAGAAAGTCGGACATGAGGTAGCCGGTCGTCCGGTCCACTTGGCGCTGCCACTGGGCCCGCGCCTCGACCGGCCCCTGGCTCACGCCCACTTCAATCCCGCCGATGAGGTTGCGCTGACCCGGTATGTAGTCGTTGAGCGGCGCCGTGGCCGGGTCGTTGATACCGACGGCACTGGCACGGGCCAGGCCGTAGCCCACGTAGCCCGTCGCCTCGAGGCCCAGCGCGCGCTGGCGCACCGTCGCGCGACCGCCATCGAATCCGGCGAAGCCCAGCCG
>JANNSD010000142.1:0-2681 GCA_031402225.1 Gemmatimonadota bacterium
TCGACCCGCTCCACCCCGGGAGCCGATGCCGCCACGAACTCTGCGTCCAGCAATCGCTGCCACACGACCGCGCGCGGCGCGGTCACTTCGGGCGAGCCGGAAAAGCTGAGCCGCATCAGGCGTTCTCCTCGAGGGGAAATGCGGCCAGGTCGGCCGGGGTATCGATATCGGGGTTCCTGCCCGGCACCTGCACCAGCTCGACCGCAGTACGGCGAAGGACGCCGCCCAGCCCGGAGTCGCCTTCGAGGCGGCCTACTTCGGGCCAGATCCGCCGATCCACAAGGACTGGGTGGCCGGGCTCGGCAGGGCTGTCGGCGTACAGGGGGCGCACCGCGGGCGCACCGCTCACCCGCCACCGGCGCACGACCTCGGCGATCACCTCGACCCGGAGCCCGGGCTGGTCGCCCAGCACAATCAGCGCGGCCGCTCCACCTGCAGGTGCGGACAGGGCCACCCGGTCGAGGCCGGCCCGGAGGCTCAGCGCGAGTCCCTCCCCGGCGCGGTCCGCCACAACAACGGTGGCGCCGGCTGCACGCGCGAGGGTGGCCTCCGGACCGGTGTCGTTCCTGCTGACGAGATACACCGCGCGGAGAATACCATTGCGCGCGCTCGCCGTCACCGTGTCGAGCACGTGGCCAAGCACCGAACGGCCGGCGAGCGGGACCATGAGCTTGTCGCTGCCGAACCGGGTGGCGCGGCCCGCGGCAAGAATGATGGCGAACACCGGAGCGACGGGAGACATGCGGCAGGGTACCGCTCAACCGGCGGGGAGGTCAAGAACGCGGACCCGCTTGACCGACGGGCCATCCTGCCCTAGAGTCGTGGTCCCCGCCAGAACTGTCCAGGTGGCGGGGGTTCTCTTGGGGTGTAGCTCAACTGGCAGAGCGCCCGGCTGTTAACCGGGAGGTTGCTGGTTCGACCCCAGCCGCCCCAGTACGGTGTTCCGCAGCACCTTCGATGACTTCTCACCTGCCTGTACTCGCGCTGTGCCTGCTCCTGCCCGGGTGGCTCCACGCCCAGGCTGAGCCGCAGGATTGCCCGCGCCTCAGGGCCAGCGGTGCCAGTGCCGACCTCTACTGCATGCCGCTCGTTCCGGCGCCGGGCATTTCGGCGCATGGATCGGTCGAGTTGGGCTGGGTGCCCGGTCCGTTTACCGTGGCCGTCTCACCAGCAGGTGTTCAGCGCTGGAACCTCCTGATCTCAACTTCCGGACTCGTTTCCGCCAGCACGCCACCGGGGAAGGCAGGGCTCGTGGTGTGGGCGGCTCCGCCGTCTCTCACGCCACTGGTAAAGCTGGGCGTGTTGCGCACCAGCGACATGCGGGCGGGGCCGGTCGCGTTCGACCGGTTCCTCCTCCTGATCAGCGCCGAGTCCGATACGGCGACCAGGGAGATGCGAGGCAGGGTGGTGCTGCGGGGCGAGTCGCCTGGCAACAGGCTTCGTCCGGCCGACACCTACCAGTTCTTTCTCGGCGCGCTCGGTCCACGCACCGGCGGCGGCGACCCGATGAATCACCACACGCAGCATGGTGACGATGCATGGGGTATGGCGCCGATGTATCCCGGCCTCGACATGCTGCCCTCGGAAATGGCGCTGCGTCCGGCCGAAGCAGCGTGGCTCCCCGCGCCGGATCCGTCGGCCCCGGCGGCGCGACCGGGAGAAGTGGTGCAGCTCGAGGACGGCGACACCCTCGACCTCACCGCCGGCGTGGTGCGGCGGTCGATTGCCGGTCGCGACTTCACCATGTTCGGCTTCAACGGACAGTATCCCGGGCCACTCCTCTCGGTGACGCGCGGATCGGTGGTGACGGTACGGCTGCACAGCCAGCTGCCGGCACCGACCACGGTGCACTGGCATGGCGTCAGGCTCGACAACCGGTTCGACGGCGTGCCCGATGCGGCGCGTCCCGCAGTCGAGCCGGGACAGTCCTTCACGTATCAACTGAAATTTCCCGACGAGGGGCTGTTCTGGTACCACCCGCATGTGCGCGAGGATATCCAGCAGGACCTGGGGCTCTACGGAAATATTTTCGTGTCGCCGCCCGGTGCCACCACGGTGCCGGGCCCGAATGAGAGCTTCCTGATCCTCGACGACCTGCTGCTGGGCGACGCCGGCCTGGTGCCCTATGGCGCCAGCACGCCGACCCACGCCGCCATGGGCCGCTTCGGCAACGTGATGCTCGTGAACGGAGAGACCAGCTGGAGCGCCACCGCGCGCACCGGCGAGGTGATGCGGCTCCAGCTGACCAATGTCGCGAATACGCGCACCTTCAACCTGTCCCTGGGTCCCGACGCGCGGATGCGGGCCGTGAGTTCCGATCTCGGCGACTTTGCCAGCACCCAGACAGTTGAGAGCGTCGTGATCGCGCCGGCAGAGCGCTACGCCATCGACGTGAGCTTCGCGAAGCCGGGCCGGTACCCGCTGGTCAACCGGGTGCGCGCCATCGACCACTTGTACGGTCGTTTCTTCGATGCCGTCGATACGCTCGGCGTCGTTGTCGTCACGGCGGGTCCCGCCGCGCCCGATCGGTGGCGCGACAGCACGCCCGGCCGGGATGCCGACGAGGTTCGCGCCCTGGCACGGGCCAATGTCGGGCAGCCGCCGCAGCACACCCTCGAGCTGAGCGCCCGCTTTGCCGGGCTGCCGTTCGTCAGCGAACAGCTGATGCGGCTCGACTCGAT
>JANNSD010000143.1:0-17665 GCA_031402225.1 Gemmatimonadota bacterium
CAGGGTGTGACCGCTGTGCTTTGGTCCGGCCAGCGCACCCATCGCCGCCGTAACGCAGCTGGTCAGGTCGGCTCCGGTGGACGCGGCCACTCGCGCAGCGTAGGTACCGGGGTTGAGCTCGTTGTCGGCCCGAAGAATGAGCGCCGCATCGAACGCACGAACCAGCTCTGCCGCCGGTTCGGTACCCATGGCCACCCGAAGAAAGCCATGCGCCACACCTTGGCGTCCCCACGCGGGGCCGGCATCACCAGTTCGCCGCAATCGCTGTCGCTCCGCCGCGACGACCGGCACCTTCGCCAGCAGTCGCATGGCCTCTGGCGAAACGCCCGCCAGTGCATCGCTCGCCCCGGCCGCGCCACCCGCCAGCGAGAGCCCGCTCACCACCGTGCGGAGCACCGTCAACTCATCAGCATCGAGCGGCACGGAGCGGAGCCAGCGCCGCTCGACCCCGGAAAGCTTCTGCGCCGCCGCCCAGGCGCGCCGGAATGCCTTCAGGTCCGCCGCCGTTGGGAGCGCACCCGCCACAAGGAGGTAGGCCACCTGCTCGAAGGTGGCGTGCTCCGCCAGTTCGTTGGCGTCATAGCCGCGATACGTGAGGCGACCGCGCTCGGCATCGAGATGGCAAACGGCCGACCGGAGCTGTCCGGCATCGGGCGCAGTATCCGCGGAGAATGACATCGGGATTAACCTACATGATCGCCGGGCCAACCTTCAATGCGCGCAAGCAGTCGGCGGCGTTCACCCGGCGTCAGGAGGTCCCGGAAGCCCGGCAGTCTTTTCGGCCTATGGCGCTTCACATGCCCGTTTCACAACCGCTTCAGGCGGATGGTGTTTACTTGGAACCAGTCCCCCCTAGCGAGGTGCTCCATGCGCGTAGCCGCCCTGATGCAGACCAACCTTCGGACCGTCCTCGCCGACTCCACCGTGGCGGAAGCCGTAGTCACGCTTGCCGACGCCCACGTGTCCGGGGTGCCGGTGGTTGACGGCCATGGTCGCCTCGTAGGTGTGCTCTCCAGTTCTGACGTCATCCAGGCTGAGGCGGAAGCCAGCGACCGGGACAGCCGCATCGCCGTACTGGAGGACACCAGGGCGGCAGACCTCATGAACCCGCGACCGATAACGGTGGCACCGGACACCCTCATTCGGGAGGCGGCGCGCCAGATGCTCTACGCCGACGTGAAGCGGCTCTTTGTTGAGGACGGGGGCAAGCTGGTCGGCGTGATCTCGCAGTCGGACATCGTTGGGGCGGTGGCCAGCGGGAAGATCTAGCATCGGAGCGGTTGCCGGACACGTGAAGGGGCACCCATCGGGTGCCCCTTCGTCGTTGCTGCGGTCCTCCAGTGCTGGACTAGAACCCGATGCCAATACCCACGCGGAATTGGCCCAGCTTGCCCCCGTTCGAGTCGTTCTTGAACGTATTGGTGAAATCCTGCTGCCAAGCCAGGTTGACGTCGAGAATAAGGATGCGCGCGCTGCCGGTCAGCATCCAGCCCCATCGCGTATTGTTGGTGTCATCCTTGGTGGCGTCCCAGTCGTTGTTGTTGACCGAGGTGTTGAGTGTCATCGTGCCGGCCACGCCCAGCTGGACCGCTACGATCTTCGCGTTGAGGTTGACGCCCACCTCGAGCGGGATCTGGAAGGAACTCAGGCCGATGTTGTCGTTGATGTTGGCGGCGGTTGACGAACCATTCAGGATGAAGCTCTGGTACTGGTAGTAGAGCCCTGGTGCCACGTAAAACAAGCTCTTGCCGAAGCGCACGCGGCCGCCGAGGAAGTAGCCGACGTCGCTGCTGGACGTTGTCCCCGGAGGCACCTGGGAAGGCACGTTACTGATCGAAGACCAGTTCGGGCCAACGAGAAGATCGATCGCGAACTGCGCGTGGGCGGGCGCAGGTGCCGCCGCCAGCAGGAGCACAGGAGCAAACCAGCGAGCCTTCACAGGCGCCTCCGTGAAAGTGGGAAACAGCGGTTGGGAGAATCATAGGTACGCGGCACCGCACCGGGAAGTTCCCAGGGCGGCCGCCAGCGACGTCACCTGTCACACGAATCAATGCCCGGGGCGAGAGTCGAACTCGCACGGGGGTTGCCCCCCGGTGGATTTTGAGTCCACTGCGTCTGCCATTCCGCCACCCGGGCGTCAGCCCAAAGGTCAGAGGCTGGGGCCTCGGGCGCAAGGCATGCTCGTACCGCCTATTTTGCGTTGAACCCTGCAACGGAGTCGCGATGTCCCGCCCGCCGGCACGTCACTTCCATCCATGGCACGACATCCCGGCGGGGACATCGCCGCCCGACATGGTCACGGCGGTCATCGAAATCCCCACCAACGAGCGCAACAAGTACGAGCTCGACAAGGAAATCGGGATGTTCCGCCTCGACCGCGTCCTATACAGCGCGGTGCACTACCCCGGCGACTACGGCTTCATCCCCCGTACCCTGGGCGACGACGGCGACCCGCTCGACATCCTGATCCTGAGCACCATCCCGATGTTCACCGGCTGCCTGGTGGAGGCAAGGCCGATCGGGCTGTTCCACCTCGTGGACCGCGGCAAGGGGGACGAGAAGGTCCTCGCAGTCCCCCTGGGCGATCCGTACGCTGCCGAGATGCACGACCTGGCCGATGTGCCGCCGCATTACCTGAAAGAGATCGAACACTTTTTCCGGGTCTACAAGGACCTGGAAGGCACCACGACAGAGACGCGCGGCTTTGAGAACGCCGCCGCCGCCCGCGGCGCAATCGTGCGGGCGCAGCAGCTCTACGCGGAAAAGTTTCCGGGCTAGTTGCGCCCCGGACGGCCAGGCCGCTGGCCAGCCTGTCGCATCTGCCGCGCCTGCTTGAGCGCATCGAGCAGGCGCTCGCGCAGTGAGTAGTACTGCGCCCGCTGCAGCGGCGTGAGGAACCCGAGATCCTTGTTCTCCTCGCGGTAGCTCTCGGCGTACCTCACCTTGAGGTCCAGCAGGCGGGTCACCACGCGGCTCACACTGTCGGTGTTGGCCGCAACGCCCGGGCGCAACTGGCCGGCCAGCGCGTCGCGCAGGTCCCGCTCTTCCGCTTCCATGGCTCGGCGCTTCGCAAACCAGTCACCGGCCACCTGCCTGAGCTTCGTCGTCTGCTCGTCATTCAGCCCGAGCTCGAGCTTGACCCGCTCGGCGAAACGGTCCTCGATCCGCTGGCGAAGCTCCGCCGCGTCCACGGTCGGCGCCAAGGCGCTGTCCTGAGCGAGCGCCGGTTGCACGCTGCCTGCGAGCGCCAGCAACCCGAGTAGCGAGAGTTTCGTGTGTGCCATTCAGCTTTCCTCCCATGAGCGCAGGGCGCGCTCTACCTGTGACACGTCGAGGCCCTCGACATCCGGGCCATCCAGTGAGCTGCCCGCCGGCGTGGGCGCATCAAACTCCGTGAGGACCGCTTCCAGCTCTGCCGGCGCGGCACCATCCAGCTCGGCCAGCGGGAGCCCGGCTGGGGCCTGCATCGCGACTATTAGAAGCGGTTGGACCGGCGCGGCCTGGCGCCCGCGCGGTATGATGGTCAGCAGGGCCACTGCAGCGATGGCGAGCCCGGCCAACTGGGCTGACCGCGCCACCCATCGGCGCTGGCGATCCCCCTGCCGGGCCGCGCGCACCCGCTCGAGCACCGCAGCGGTGAGCCCCGCCTGATCGACGACGATGCCAAGCCCCAGCATCGACGCCGCCGACACCAACTTCCATTCGGCCGCACATTCGCGGCAGGCTGCCAGGTGCGCCAGCTCGCCCGCCGACCACTCGCTTCGCCCCGCTGCCACCGAGGACATTCGATCCGAAACCGCCTCGCAGATACTCACGACACCAGCTCCTTGAGCCGCCTGACGGCATGATGGTAGTGCACCCGTGCCGAGCCCGGCGTCGTGCCGAGGGCCGCGGCAATTTCCCCGTATTCGCACCCCTGCTGCGCCCGCATCAGGAAGACCTCGCGCTGGAGCCTCGGCAACGTCTGGAGCCCCGCGCGAAGCTGTGCCTCCGACTCGTTCGCTGCTGCCTCCGCATGTGGATCTGCAGAATCGACGACCTGGTCATCCTCGATGGAAACCAGATGCCGGCCGCGCTGCCGCCGGTACTCGTCCTTCAACAGGTTCCCGGCGATACGACAGAGCCAGCTCCGGAGCGACGCCTCGCCCCGCCATGTGTCCAGTTTCCGAAAGCCCCGGAACAGCGCTTCCTGCACCAAGTCGTCGACATCGCTGCGGCCGGCTCCGGAACTGTACAGGAAACGCGCGACCGCCCCGGCGTGGCGCCGCACGATCTCCGCCGCGGCCCCTTCGTCGCCAGCGCCCCAAGCCGCAGCCAGGGATGCGTCGGTACGGGGTTCGGATTCCGTCATCGCTGCCATGTACGGGCTGTGGACGACAGGAGTTGGATCGTGTTAAGCAACGTCCCCCGACGGGCGAACCGGGTGGTGAGTGCCGACGGACTCTCGCCGCAAGTATATTGCGTGCAATAAGCTGCGTCACCCTGCAGGTATCGTCGTTCTCCCTGACACCTGGATTCCATGGCTCGACCGCTGAGTATCGGACACCGTGGTGCATCCGGCCACGAGTACCAGAACAGCCGCGCTGCCTTTCGCCGGGCCCGGGCCCTGGGCGCCGAGGGGGTAGAGCTGGATATCCATGCGACGCGCGACGGCGCCATCGTAGTGCACCACGACCCGGTGCTCGAGGGCCTGGGCCGCATCGGCGACCTGGCCCTCGATGTCGTGCAGCAGCATCATCTCCCGAACGGGGAGACGGTGCCGCTCCTCAGCGAGATCCTCACCCTGCTCCGTGGCATGGACGTCTGGGTCGAAGTCAAGGGCATCGAGGAGTACCTCGACGCGGTGCTGCTCCGCACCCTGCACGGCGCGCCGGAGCCGGAGCGATACGCGGTCCACTCCTTCGATCACCGCATCGTACGGCGACTGGGCGAGCGCGACGGCGCGCTGCGGCGCGGCGTGCTGCTGGACGCGCGGCTAATCGACCCCCTGCCCGTGCTCGCCGCGGCCGGCGCCACGGTGCTGTGGCAGGCGCAGGCGATGGTGGATCGGGCGCTGGTCGAAGAAGTGCACCGCGCCGGTCGCCGCATCATCGCCTGGACCGCGAACGAGGATGCCGACCTGAGCCGGCTTATTGCCTGCGGCGTCGACGGGATCTGTACCGACTATCCCGAGCGGGTGGTGGCCCTGAGGAGCTGACGGTCGTGGGTTGTGGGACATGACAAAGGCGGTCGGGCATGTTGCCTCGACCGCCTTGGCACTGCAGGAACCCTGGCTTCAGGCCGTAGCCTGTGCCTCCACCGGGTAGACCGAGATCTTCTGCCGGTCCCTGTCCTTCCACTCGAACTTGACGACGCCGTCCACCAGCGCGAACAGCGTGTCGTTCGTGGCCTTCTTTACGTTCTTGCCCGGGTGGAACCTGGTGCCCTTCTGCGTAACCAGGATGTTCCCCGCACGCACCTTCTCGCCACCATACTTCTTGATGCCGAGGAACTGCGGGTTGCTGGTTCGACCGTTGCGGCTGGAGCCGACGCCCTTCTTGTGCGCCATGGGTTACCCCACCTTCACGTCAGTAATGCGGACTTCGGTGTGCTTCTGCCGATGTCCCGTCTTGCGGCGATAGTTCTTGCGACGCTTGAACTTGAAGACGTACAGCTTCTCGTCCTTGCCGTGGCCTACGACCTCGGCGGTCACCTTGGCACCCTTCACCAGCGGCGCACCGGCCGTGATGGTAGTGCCGTCGGACGAGAGAAGGACCTCGTCAAAGGTGATCTTGGCGCCGGGCTCCGCCACCATGAGCGGGAGCTTGAGCGTCTTGCCCGTTTCGGCCCGGAACTGCTTGCCGAGCGCGCGGAAAATTGCGTAAGACATGACATCCTGCTGAATGCGTTTGCGTGAAAACTAGCCCGCAAGTATAGACGGCGAACGGGGTTCGGGCAAGGGGGCTATGCCACCGCGTACTGCTGGGTCACGTCCCGGCCAGCCGGCCGGCTCATCAGCCGGAAGACATCCAGCCGGATCATCGGGTCGTCCCGCAGTTCAAGGTCGAGGCCGGTCAGCTTCTGCAGCGTTTGCAGGAGCTTGGGCTCTTCTTCCAGGAGGTACAGCGCCACCTCGGGATGCAGCCGGACGGTCAGCTGGCGCTCGCGGTGCTCGTGCCCTGCCCGCTTGAGGGAGCGTTCCAGCCGGCGCGCCACCACTTCGGGCGTGAATACGCGCCCCGTCCCGGCGCAGGTCGGGCAATCGAACGTCATCGAGTGCCACAGCGAGGGCCGCACCCGTTGCCGGGTCATCTCCACCAGGCCCAGCTCGGATACGGCGAGGGCCTTGGTGCGTGCCCGGTCGCGGCCGAGGTGGGTGCGCAGCTCCTGCAGCACCCGATCCCGGTTGGCCCGTGTCTCCATGTCGATCAGGTCGCAGACGATGATGCCGCCGATGTCGCGTAAGCGGATCTGCCGCGCGATCTCTCGGGACGCCTCGAGGTTGGTGCGGAGGATCGTCTTTTCCGGGTCCTTCTTGCCGGTATAGCGCCCGGTGTTTACGTCGATGGACGTCAGCGCCTCGGTGGGCTGGATGATGATCGACCCACCGGTGGGGAGCTCGCAGCGCGCCTTGAAGAGGTCGCGGATCTCGGATTCAATGTCGTACTTGTCGAAGAGCGGCGTCGGCTCGGTGTACAGGTGCACCCGCTGCATCAGCTCCGGATCAACCTGCTGCAGGTACTGGTCGATTTCGTGGTGCAGCTCCTTCGAGTCGACCTGGAGCGCGTCGACCTTCCAGCTGAAGAGGTCGCGGATGATGCCGCGCGTGAGGCTGGTTTCCCGCTGCAACAGCGCCGGCGCCTTCCGCACGAAGGTCTTCTTCCGGTTGATCTTTTTCCAGAGGGTGAGCAGCGAGTCGACCTCGCGCTGGAAGTTGTCTTCCGTGACACCCTCGGCCACGGTGCGAACGATCATGCCGCCGGAGTCGGGGGGCAGGAGCCGACCCACCATTTCGCGCAGCTTCGCCCGCTCTTCGCGGCTCTCGATCTTGCGGCTCACCCCCACCTTGGAGGCGAAGGGCATGTAGACGAGGAAACGACCAGGGAGGGAGATCTGGGCCGTCACCCGGCAGCCCTTGGTACTGATGGGTTCCTTGGTGACCTGTACGACGAGATTCTGGCCCTTGGTCAGGATCTCGGAGATGTCGGGCAGTTGCCGCCGGCTGGACACCTCGCGCTGGCGGGGCTCGTTGTCGCCGTTGCCGTTCCCCCGCTTTCGGCGGCCACGCCACGCCTTCGGCTCGTCGCCGCTGCTGCTCGCCTCGGAATCGCGGGTGTCGCCGGCGGGTTCTTCCTCGGCCGCTTCATCCTCGTCGATGTCGTCTTCGGACGGCTCCTCGTCGTCCTCATCCGGCTCCAGCAGATCGGAGGCGTGCAGGAACGCGCTCTTTTCCAGCCCGATGTCCACAAAGGCAGCTTGAATGCCGGGGAGGACCGCGTCGACACGGCCGAGATAGATGTCGCCGACGGTGCGGCGGTGATCGGGACGGTCGACCAGCAATTCGACCAGCCGATCATCTTCCAGGATGGCCAGGCGCGTCTCGCGCTGGCTCCCGTTGATGAGGATCTCGCGCTTCACGAGCAAACCTCAGCCGCACCCACGCGCTTCCCTCGCAGCGGTTCAGCCACTGAGGAATTCGGGACACGGCATGCGCAAGGTTGGGTGGAGCATTTCCGCTCACCGGCGGCGCTGCCCCGAAAGTCAGGCCTTCTGCGCCAGATCGGCGTATCAGGCGGCAACATGAGCGCTACGTCCCGACTCTACATCCCGACTGGCCAGCGGGCGATCGGAGGTGCGGCGCTGCAAGACTGCCTAACAATAGGATGAGCAATCGTTTAGGGCAACATCAGCCATTCACGACGTCGCCCAGAATGTGCCGGGCGATGACCAGGCGCTGAATCTCGCTGGTCCCCTCGCCGATCTCGCACACCTTGGCGTCGCGCATCATCCGTTCCACCGGGTAGTCCGTTGTGTACCCGTAGCCGCCAAAGATCTGGACGGCCTTGGTGGTCGCGCGCATGGCCAGTTCCGAACAGAAAAGCTTGGCCATGGCTGCTTCCTTCTTGAACGGCTTTCCGTTCTGCTTGAGCCAGGCGGCGTGGTACAGCAGGTGGGTCCCCGCTTCGATTTCCAGCGCCATGTCGGCCAGCTGAAAGCTGATGCCCTGGAACGACCCGATCACCTTGCCGAACTGCTTCCGGTACCCGGCGTACTTGAGTGCCTCGTCGTAGGCCCCCTCCGCGATGCCCAGCGACAGGGCGGCGATGCCGATCCGGCCGGCATCGAGGGTCTTGAGAAAGTTGATAAACCCTTCGCCCACCTTACCCAGGACGTTCTCCTTCGGAATAATGGCGTCCTCGAACACCAGCTCACGGGTGTCGCTGGCACGCCAGCCCATCTTGTCTTCCTTCTTGCCCGCCCGTACCCCCTTGATCTTGGGCAGGTCGGCGGCGTGTCCGACACCGACGCGCTTTGTCTCGGCCAGATCTACGGTGTCCTTGGTGACCAGCAGGCTGGTGATCCCCCGGTTGCCCGGACCGGTCCGCGCCGTGACGCTGAAGATCTCGCCCACACCCGCGTGGGTGATGAAGATCTTGGACCCGTTCAGCAGGTAGTGATCGCCCTTGTCCACTGCCGTGGTCGCGGTGCCGCCGGCGTCGCTGCCGGCGCCCGGCTCCGTCAGCCCGAATCCGCCCAGCACCTTGCCCGAGGCGAGCAGCGGCACGTACTGCTGCTGCTGCGCCTTGGTGCCGAAGTCCATGATGGGGGAGGTGCCGAGATTGGTGTGGGCGCTGATCGTCAGGGCATGACTCGCGTCCACCTTCGCCAGTTCGTGGATGGTGACATAGTACGAGAGCTGGTCCATCCCTGCCCCGCCCATGTCCTCGCTCCATGGCACGCCGAGCAGGCCCAGGTCGGCCATCTTGCGGATGTTGTCCCAGGGAAACGTGGAGGTGCGGTCGAGTTCGCGGGCGACGGGGGCGACTTCGGTGCGGCCGAACTCACGCACCATGTCGCGGACCTGAAAGTGCTGCTCGGACAGATAGAGGGAGAGATCCATGGGGAGGGAATATATGCCGTGCGCGGCTAGGCGTGCGCCAGCTTGAGCCCGATCACCCCCGAAATGATGAGCGCAACTGACGCGATGCGCGCGGTCGAGGCGGCGTCATCGAAGGCCAGGACGCCGATCAGGAAGGTGCCCGCCGCTCCGATGCCCGTCCATACCGCGTACGCCGTCCCGATGGGGATGTCGCGCTGGGCGAGCCAGAGCAGCACGCCGCTCGCCGTCATGCACAGCGCGGCGGTGGCGAGCCCCACCACTCGCCGGTCGCCAGTCTGGCTGAGCTTGAAGCCCAGCGACCAGCCGATCTCCAGCAGGCCGGCAGCAATGAGCAACAGCCAGGCAGTGGAGGCCCGGCTCACTTCATGGTCTCGCGCACATCCACGAGGGCCCGGTCGAAGGCATCAATGCGGATGAGGCCGAAGCGGGGGTGCTCGAGGTCGATGATGACGAAGACGGTGGCCGCCAGCACGAAGGAAAAGCCGAACCGGTGCAACCAGTTCCGCTCCGAGGTCGCCGACATGCCATAGCCGGCAAAGAGCGCGCAGGCAAGGCTCAACGCGAACAGCAGGGCGAAGATTACGAGGGGCGGATGGGTTCGCATGGACCAATACCGGGAGTTCGAGATATCGAACATGGCATTGAGCGAGGGGAGCAGCAGAATCGGTGCCGCCGTGCCTGGCGCAGCCTGCCCAGCCGCAAGCGCCAGTTGCCAGATTTCACCCTGCATGGCGTTCGCCCGGGCGAGGTGGGTTGTGGCCGCCTGCACGTTCGGGAGCGCGCGGTACACCTCGAGGCGGGCGTCAACATACTCCCTGAATTTCTGGCGAATCGCGGGCTGGAGGTCGGGTGGCAGCAGGTCGACCCGGAGGTACGCGGTGCCAACGTCATTCGCCTCCTCGACGATCTGCGCGCGCCGCTGGTCGAGCCGCGCGGCGGCGCCGGAGAAGGTGAAGGCCACGATGAGGCCGAGCAGCCCGAAGATCGAGCCCTCGACGGCAGCGAGCCCCGACCCATGCGTGTCGCCCATGCGCGCGCGCTGCCGCACGCCGATACGCCGGCCCAGCTCGAGCATGAGCAGCATCCCAGCGAACAGGATGATGGCGAATAGCCATGCTGGAACGGCCGCGGTGGCGATTAGCATGCGCTGCATTCTAGTCGCCGCCGCGGCTCGATCAAACCCGGCCTCACCGCGCCGGGCGGCACCGGTCGCAGCCACTGCACCGGGCGTGGTGCTCCCCGAAGTATCCCAGCAGGGCATCGCGCCGGCAGCGGCGCGTGGTGGCGTACCGCTCCACCGACGCAATGCGCCCTTCCGCCAGGCGTCGCCGACGCTGCACCGGCGCCCAGTCGATCCGACCCGACTCCTGCAGCACCTCATGCCGCAAGCGCTCCGCCGACTCGCGCAAGCCAACGGGTGCCCGCTGCGCTGCCTCGGGGTCGCGCCAGAGACGCTCCACGGCCCGGGGTGGAGGGAAGGTGACGTTGAGCTGTTCCCGCTGCCGCGCCCCGTCACCGGGCCGGTAAAGCAGGACGCAGCGGGCTGCCGCCCCATCGCGCCCCGCCCGGCCCGCCTCCTGATAGTACGACTCGAGCGTCGGCGGCATGGTCCAGTGCACCACCAGCCGGACGTTGGGGGCGTCGATGCCCATGCCGAAGGCGCAGGTCGCCACCACGACCTGCAGTTGCGAACTGGTGAAGCGTTCCAGTGCCCGCAGTCGGTACTCGCTGGTGAGCCCGGCGTGGTAGGGCACCGCGTCGTATCCGGCGTGCCGGATGGCCCGCGTGAGCGCCTCCGTGACACTGCGTGTCGGGGTGTAGACAATCGCGAGCGGGCCGCCTTGATCCAGCTCGGCCAGCGTCGCCCTGAAGCGGTCCTTTTCGGACGTGACTACCTGGACGTTGAAGCTCAGGTTGGGGCGGTCGAAGGACGCGACGTATTCCATCGCCCCTGCCCCACTGCGAAATTCGAGTTGCCGCGTGATGTCCCGGCGCACGTCGGGGGTGGCACTCCCCGTGAGTGCCACCACCGGTGGCATGCCCAGTTGGCGCCGCACCGCCCCGAGCCGGCGATACGCCGGCCGGAAATCGGGACCCCATTCGGAGATGCAGTGCGCCTCGTCCACCGCGAGCATCGACGGCACGCCGATCTGGGCGCGCAGAGCGGCCGCCGACGCTGCCAGTCGCTCCGGCGACAGGTACAGCAACCGAATGGCCCGGTTCCGGAGCGCGTCCATGACCACCAGTCGATCGACGACAGAGGTAGCACTGGTCAGCGCCGCAGCGGCGATACCGCGGCGGCGGCAAGCCGCGACCTGGTCGGTCATGAGGCTGATGAGGGGGGAGACAACGATGGTGATGCCATCGAACAGCAGCGCGGGGACCTGAAAGCATGCGGACTTGCCGGCGCCCGTGGGCAGGACCGCCAGCGTGTCCCGGCCACTGAGCACCGCCCGGACGACGTCGCGCTGGGACGGGCGGAAGTCAGAGAACCCGAAATGCCTGAGCAGCACGGCGCGGGCGTCGGCGAGAGTGGCCATGCGTCAACAGTCGCGCGGCGCAGCCAGCCAGCGTCACCCAAACGTTGCAGACCGGCGCTGCCCTACCCGCCTACCCGCCTACCCGCCCCTTTGTCCCGAGCCCGGATCTGCTAGCTTGTTGGGGCACCCACACGAGGGCAGCATGAAAAACAAGGAACTCGAAGCACTCATCAAGAAGAACATGGCCAAGGCAGAAAAGCCCAAGTCCAAGATCCGGCCGACCTACGATGCCACGCTGGACGTGACGCGTCGGCCGGAGCGGCCAGACCAGCAGGAACACGACGAGTTCTTCGACCAGATGAAGCGGCGGGAGTTCTAGCCCGACCTCAGGCCAGTCCAGCGGCACGCAGCAGCCGTTCGGCGGCAACGCTGGGCGGCAGGGATCCGTCTGCCACGCGTCGAGCCACGTCGGCCAGGAGGCCGTGAACGCCCTCATGGGTTTCGAGGGCCGCCCGCACCCGCTGCTCCACGATCGCCCACATCCATCGCACCCGCTGTTCCCGGCGGCGTGCCGCCAGCACCCCGCTCTCGACCAGCCCCAGCCGACGGTCCAGCAGCGCCGCCCACACCTCATCGAGACCCGTGCCGTCGAGCGCGCTGCAGGTCAGCACCGGTGGCGGGCCTGCCGCGTCGCGGCCACGCATCAGCTGCATGGCGGTGCGATAGTCGCGCGCCGTGGCCAAGGCCCGCTCGGCGCCGGCACCGTCCGCCTTGTTCACGGCGATGACATCGGCCCGCTCCATCAGCCCCCGCTTGATACCCTGAAGCTCGTCCCCCCCGCCCGGGAGCATCAGCACCAGGAACACATCGGCCAGGTCGGCCACCGATGTTTCCGACTGGCCCACGCCTACCGTCTCCACGATGATCACGTCGAACCCCGCCGCCTCGCAGAGCGCGATCGTCTCCGGCGTGCGCGGGGCGACCCCGCCGAGCGTTCCGGCCGTGGGCGATGGACGCACGAACGCGCGCGGATCACCGGCCAGCCGCTGCATGCGCGTCTTGTCGCCGAGAATGCTGCCGCCCGAGACGGTGCTGGACGGGTCGACGGCAAGCACGGCCACGCAGTGGCCCTGGGCCAGGAGCCGCGCGCCCATACCGTCGATGAACGTGCTCTTTCCCACACCAGGCACACCGCTGATGCCCACCAGCACCGCGGGGCGCGCTGCCGGCCCCAGCTGCGTCAGCAGGTCGCCGGCACGAACCCGGTCGGCCGGTGCCGTCGATTCGATGAGCGACACCGCCCGCCCCAGCGCCGCCGGCTCGCGCCGGCGCACCGCGTCGATCAGTTGCGCGAGGGGCAGATCGGTCCGCCGCTCAGTACTCACAGAGCAGCATCCGGCTCGACAAAGATTTGCGACGCGCTGTGGCCAAGCCGGCGCGCCAGCTCGGCGAGCAGGTGGCGCGCTGCCTCGGGAATGACGGTGCCCGGACCGAAGATCATGCTGGCGCCGGCCGCCTTGAGTGCCTCGTGGTCTTGTGGCGGTATGACGCCGCCGGCCACGATCATGATGTCGGACCGACCATGCGCCACCAGCGCCTGGCGCAATTCGGGCACGAGCGTGAGGTGGGCGGCGGCCAGTGAGCTGACCCCGACGACATGCACGTCATTCTCGACCGCCTGCCGTGCCGCCTCGTCGGGCGTCGCGAAGAGCGGCCCGATGTCCACGTCGAAGCCAAGGTCCGCGAACGCGGTTGCAATGACCTTCTGGCCCCGGTCGTGGCCGTCCTGGCCCACCTTTGCCACCAGGAGCCGGGGACGCCGTCCTTCGAGCACGGCAAAGCGATCGACCGCGCCCCGAACCGCCACGATGCCCTCGTCGGTGCCCGCCATTTCCCCTCCATAGACTCCGCTTACCACATGCACCGGCGCCGCATGTCGGCCATACACCGTCGCGAGCGCCTCGCTCATCTCGCCAACTGTGGCCCGTGCCCTGGCCGCGTCGATGGCCAACTCGAGCAGGTTCCCCTCCCCCGACCGCGCCGCCGCCGTCAGCGCGGCCAGAGCCTGCACCGTCGCCTCACCGTTCCGCGTCGCCTTGAGGTCGGTCAGTCGTGCGATCTGCGCCGCCCGCACCGCCCGGTTGTCGATTCGCAATACCTCCGGCAGCTCATCCCGTGCCGGCCGATACCGGTTCACTCCGATCAGCGCCTGGCGCCCACTGTCGATGCGCGCCTGCGTCCGTGCCGCCGCTTCCTCAATGCGCAGCTTGGGAACGCCCGCCTCGATCGCGCGTGCCATCCCCCCGAGCTGCTCCACTTCGTCGATGTGGCCCTGCGCCCGCCGCGCCAGCTGGTCGGTGAGCCACTCCACATACCGGCTGCCACCCCACGGGTCGACCGTGACGCAGGTATCCGTCTCCAGCTGCAGGAACAGCTGCGTGTTTCGCGCGATCCGGGCCGACGCATCGCTCGGCAGCGCCAGCGCCTCGTCCAGTGCGTTGGTGTGCAGGCTCTGCGTGCCGCCCTGGGTGGCCGCCATCGCCTCGATGCAGGTGCGCACGACATTGTTGTTCACGTCTTGCGCCGACAGGCTCCACCCACTCGTCTGGCAGTGCGTACGCAGCGCCGAGCTCTTCGCCTTCACCGGGTGGAACTGCTGCATGAGGCGCGTCCACAGCAGCCTTGCCGCACGGAGCTTCGCCACCTCCATGAAGAAGTTCATCCCGACGGCAAAGAAGAAGCTGAGCCGCGGCGCAAAGTCGTCGACCTTCAAGCCCGCGCTGAGACCGGTGCGCACGTACTCCACCCCGTCGGCCAGGGTGTAGCCCAGCTCCAGGTCGGCGGTGGCCCCCGCCTCGTGCATGTGATAGCCGCTGATGCTGATGCTGTTGAACTTCGGCATGCGCTGGCTGGTGTAACGGAAGATATCGGCGACAATCCTGAGGCTCGGGCCCGGTGGATAGATGTACGTATTCCGGACCATGAACTCCTTGAGGATGTCGTTCTGGATGGTGCCGGCCAGCTGCGCCGGCTTCACCCCCTGCTCCTCCGCCGCCACGACGTAGAGCGCCAGGATCGGCAGCACCGCGCCGTTCATCGTCATCGACACGCTCATCTTGTCGAGCGGGATCTGGTCGAACAGGATCCGCATGTCGAGGATGCTGTCGATCGCCACGCCGGCCATGCCGACATCGCCGGTCACGCGCGGATGATCGGAGTCGTAGCCCCGGTGGGTGGCGAGGTCGAAGGCGATGCTGAGACCCATCTGCCCCGCCGCCAGGTTTCTCCGGTAGAACGCATTCGAATCTTCAGCGGTGGAGTAGCCGGCGTACTGCCTGATGGTCCACGGCTGGCCGAGATACATGGTGGGATACGGCCCGCGAAGGTACGGCGCGAAGCCCGGCATCGTGCTCACGTCCACGCCCTCGAGCATCGACCCCTCGATATGACTCGGTATGGTGATCCCCTCCGCCGATACCCAGGGCGCACCACCGGACAGCGTGGGCCGGAGCGATGGCGGCGCCCAATCAACGCGGGCCAGGTTGGGGATCCTGCTCATCGCGGCTGCTCCGCCTGGAGCGCCTCGTACGGCAGTGCGTCGGGCCGGAAGGGGAATGGAGCCGGTACCGCCGCCTCCGCGAGCTCCGCGGCCGACGGCACCACCACTTCTCCGTCCACCGGATGTTCCGTCACCCCGATGATGGGGTGACGCCGCGCGCGCACACGATCATGCCGTGCCGCCGCGGCCGCTGCGACGCGCCGACTCAGCTCCCCCGACTCGATGGCGGACACGATACCACCTGCCGCATCCAGCCGCCGGAGCTCGTCCCACGCATCTTCCGCCAGGTTGGCGGTCAGTGATTCCAGGAACCAGCTCCCCTCTGCCGGGTCGACGACCTTCGTCAGCCGGGCCTCCTCCCGCAGCACGAGACCGGTGGTGCGCGCCAGGCGCACGGCCGCGGCGCCAGGTTCGGCGGTGCGCACGTCGTGCGGCAGCAGCTGCAGGAGGTCCGCTCCGCCGACCGTTGCGGCGAAGGCCACCGAGGTGTTGCGGAGGGCGTTGTTCCAGGGGTCGTGCCGGGTGAGCACCCGGCGACCGCTGCTCGCAACCAGCCGGATCGGCACCGGCACGATGCCGGCTACCTCGAGCACGCGCGCCCACACGAGCCGGGCCGCCCGCAGCATCGCGATGCTTTCGAAGAAGCGGGGGCTGCAAGGCAGGCGGACCTCGATCACGCCGGCGGCCCAGGCGGGATCGGCGCCAGCCTCGTCGAGCGCGCGCAGGTACGCCACCGCAACCGCAAGCGTTGCCCCGAGCGTCATCACCGTGGTGGCGCCGGCGTCGAACATGGCCTCACCTGACGCGCGCAGCAACGACTGCGCCGTGCCTGACCTCACGGCGTGCGGCAGGGCGAGCAGTTCGGATCGGAGACTCCCGGCCGCGCCACCCCGGCGCAGGGCGCGGCCGATGGGATCAATGCCCCATGACATCTGCAAGCCGCCAAACGCCACCCCGTCCGACGCGTGCTGCGCCGCGGTCATGCCCTCGAACGACACCTCGACGGTGCCTGCATGGAAGCCCTTGAGCGTGGCAGCGAGTGCCCGGCCAGCGCTCTCGCCATCGCCAACCAGGAACTCGAGCGACTGCGCACCACCCGCGATTGCCGCCTCCAGTACCTCCGGCGGCGAGTTCAGCGGAAACCGCTGCCGAATGCCGAACCCGGCCTCACCGCCCGGCAGCAACCCCACCACCCGGCCGGCCAGGTTCCGGGCCTCGCCGTCGCCCGGGCCGCCGGGCGCATAGAGCGCCTCCACCGGGATGCCGTCCTCCGTTGTGGCGCGGAGCCTGCTGGTGACGGCGTCGGGCCCGAGCCCGGCTTCGACGCCGTCCCGCCAATCGGCGAAACTGGCGCGCGGAAACGGGGGGGGACTGCCAGCGCTGGACATGCCGAAAGGTACCGAGAGGTGCCGTCGTTCGCCGGGCGGAAAGCTGGTGACTTACCTAGATTTGACGCATGACTGGAGATGGAATGACCCAGGCCCTGCCCCTCCCGACCACCGCTGAGCCACGGCCTCGACGTCCAGTGCGGATCGTCACCGCCACGTCACTCTTCGACGGGCACGATGCGGCGATCAACGTGATGCGCCGGATCATCCAGGCATCCGGCGCCGAAGTGATCCACCTTGGTCACAACCGCTCGGCCGCGGAAATCGTCGAATGCGCCATCCAGGAGGATGCCACGGCCATCGCCGTCACTTCCTACCAGGGCGGCCACCTCGAGTTCTTCAAGTACATGCACGACCTGCTGGCGGAGCGCGGTGCCGACATCCTGATTTTCGGCGGCGGCGGCGGCACCATCCTCCCCCAGGAAGTGGCCGAACTCCACCGGTACGGAATCACCCGCCTCTACACGCCGGACGACGGCCGCGCGATGGGATTGCAGGGGATGATCGACGACCTGCTCCGCCGCTGTGATCGCGCCCGTCCCGCCGTCGACCTGGACGCCGCCTGGTCGCTGGTGGCCGCGCGCGACCCGAAGGCCCTGGGGCGGCTCATCTCCCTGGCGGAGAACGAGCCCGAGCGTGTGGCCGACCTGCACGAAGGCCTGGCGGCCCGGCTCGCGAACGCGAAGGCGCCGGTGCTTGGCGTAACGGGCACCGGCGGCGCGGGGAAATCGTCCCTGGTCGATGAATTCGTCCGCCGCTTCCTTGCCGCCCTCCCCACCAGCACCATCGCCATCATCTCGGTCGATCCCTCCCGCCGCCGCACCGGGGGCGCGCTGCTGGGCGACCGGATCCGCATGAACGCGGTGCACGATCCCCGGGTCTACATGCGCTCGCTGGCGACGCGGCAGTCGAACCTTGCCCTGAGCAAGCATGTCCGGGAGTCGATCGATATCTGCCGCGCCGCCGGCTTCGACCTCGTGATCGTCGAGACGTCGGGCATCGGGCAGTCGGACACGGAGATCACCGAGCATGCCGACGTGTCGCTGTACGTCATGACCGCGGAGTACGGCGCCGCCACCCAGCTCGAGAAGATCGACATGCTCGACTTCGCCGACCTCGTGGCGATCAACAAGTTCGA
>JANNSD010000144.1:0-51600 GCA_031402225.1 Gemmatimonadota bacterium
GCCTCCCGGGGGGTGCCGTCGAAGGTGAGCTTGTCATTGAATGCCTGCTCGCTCGCCGTGAGCAGGCGAATGCGGCTCAGCGAGGCGCCGTCGAGCAGTTGATGGGAGAAGTAGACCATGCCCGCGTTCAGGGTCTCGGAGAGGAACACCTCCTCGTCGGTGCCGCAGCGGTGGATCACGAGCTTGTAGTCGACTTCCTTCGGTTCGCGCGTATCGCCCCAGCACTGAAAGGCAGCCGATGGTTCCGTGGGGGCGCGGTAGGGCCCGAGCCGCACAGTGGGGGCGCCCGGCACAAACAGGGAATCCAGCGCCTCCACCCCCAGGCGCCCGAGCTGCGTCGCCATGTCGCGCCGGAGTGCTTCGGCCGTGGGAGGCGTCGCCGGGAGCCGCTCCAGCAGCGCCGTGACGAACTCCGCCGGCACCAGGAATGCCAGCTCCTCGCCCATGGTCGCCACGTTGACGCCAACCAGCGCCCCGGCCGGCGTCACCGCGGGTCCGCCGCTCATGCCGGGGTTGAGTGGGCCGGTAAAGTGGAGTCGCGGCGTCAGCACATGCTCGACCTGCCCGTTGTACGTGCCCTCGATGATGCTCAGGCCAAGGTCGCGCGGGTGACCCATCGCGAGCACGCGATCGCCCTTCGACGGGCTCGCGATGACCGGCGTCAGCATGGCGCCGGCGCGGGCGTCCGGCGCATCCAGCACGGCCAGGTCGTGCACCACGTCGACGGCCAGCACCTGGATATCGACGGTATCGCTGCCCCAGGTGGCGCGGCCCCGATGGCGACCCGGTTCGTTGACCAGCCGCGAGATGACGTGGTAGTTGGTGACGATCCGGCCGGAGGGCGCGGCGAAGAAGCCGGAGCCGACACTGCTCAGGGCCACCGCGCCCGTCTCCCGCACCTCGATGCGCACCACGGCGGGGGCCAGCTGCTTGAACGCCTGCGCGACATCGCCGGCGGGCGGCGGCGTCGCAGCCACGGCCTGGGAATGAGCCACTCGAGGGCCCAGGACGAGAAAGGCGCCTGTGACCACGGCGCGAGCGCGCAGGTGCATGGTATGTGGGAAGGAGATGACGCAAGAAAGCGAGTCGGGCGGTGCCGCGGGAGGGGGATGGTTCCCGACGTCAGGCCCCGCGGGCTGCAGGTACCGGCGCCGGCTGCCCCCGGTCGAGACTCCGGTACTGGATCGCCTCCGCCACGTGGGCCACGGCAAGCGACTCGGCGCCCGCGAGGTCGGCGATGGTCCGCGCAATCTTCAGCACGCGATGGTACGCCCGCGCCGACAGCCCGAGCCGCGTGATCGCCGAACGCAGGATTGCTTCCGACTCAGCGCCCAGGGCGCAGAACCGGCGCACTTCCCGGGCACCCATGTGGGCATTGGCATGCATCCCCGCGATGCCCGCGAAGCGCGCCCGCTGCGCCGTGCGCGCGCGTTCCACCCGCTCAGCGATGGCGCGACTGGGCTCGTTCGGCTCGTTCCCCGTGAGGTCCCGGTAGGGAATGGCGGGCACCTCGAGATGGATGTCGATCCGGTCGAGCAGCGGCCCCGACACCCGCGCGCGATAGCGCTGCACCGCCTGCGGAGCGCAGAGGCATGCGTGCGCCGGATCGCCGGCGTAGCCGCAGGGGCAGGGATTCATGGCGGCTGCCAGCATGATGCGGGCAGGATACGTGAGGCTCATGGCGGCTCGGCTCAGCGTCACGGTGCCGTCCTCCAGCGGCTGGCGCAGAACCTCGAGCACACTCGACCTGAACTCCGGCAGTTCATCGAGGAAGAGCACGCCGCCATGCGCCAGGCTCACTTCGCCCGGGCGAGGCGGCGTGCCGCCACCCACGAGGCCGGCGTCGCTGATGGTGTGGTGCGGCGCCCGGAATGGCCTGGTGGTGCACAGCGCTCGACCAGGGCCCAGCAGTCCGGCCACGCTGTGAACCTTGGTGGTCTCGAGCGCCTCGTCCAGCGACATCGCCGGAAGGATGCCGGGCAGGCGCCGGGCGAGCATCGTCTTGCCCGAGCCTGGCGGACCAATCAGCAAAATATTGTGCGCACCGGCGGCCGCGATCTCGAGCGCGCGCTTGGCGCCCGCCTGCCCCCGCACGTCGGCAAAGTCGGCCTCGTCGCGCGTCGCCGACGCGAGATAGCTGGCCGGATCCACGGCGGCGGGTTCGAGCAGCGCGTCGCCGGTGAAATGCCCGCAGACCTCCGCCAGCGATGCCGCGCCGAGCACCGTCAGCCCCGAGACGACCGCTGCCTCCCGCACGTTCGCCGCGGGAAGGATCAGCGTGGTCGCGCCGGCCGCGCGCGCCGCGAGCGCCATTGGCAGGGCCCCGCGCACCGGACGCAGGTCGCCCTCGAGGCCCAGTTCGCCGGCCACAACGGTGCGCCGGCCTTCCCGGTCCTCGAGCGCCGCGGGCAGCTGCTCGCTCGCAATCAGGACGCCCAGCGCGATGGGCAGGTCGAAGGCGGAACCCTGCTTCGGCACGTCGGCCGGCGCGAGGTTGACGGTGATTCGCCGGAGCGGCAGGGTGTATCCCGCATTGGCCAGCGCCGCCGCGACCCGTTCCCTGCCCTCGCGCACCGCACCCTGGGGCAAGCCCACGGTGGCGAACGAGGGCAGGCCGCTGCTGATGTCGATCTCGACCTCGACCAGATAGGCGTCGATGCCAAGCACGGCGGCGGAACAGACGCGGGCGAGCATCTGCCAGTGTAGCGGGCGCGCGCGCTTCGGCCGCACCAGAACGCACACGCCGCGGCGCAAAACACCTTTGGGGACCTGATCACCCAAGCAATCGAGGGTCGAATACGAACGGCCTTTGTATGGCTACGACGATTCGCTTGGCATCAGGATGACGCGGGTTGAAGAGGAGGTTGCGTTCCTCAGGAATCGGCGCGGACGGCACTTCGAGCGCAACAGTCGCGGCCAGAGTAAGCCACGTGTCGCCGACGTCCTGACAGGAGGGGTGCTCGGGGACATGCTCCCAACCCGGCGGCAGTGCGGAAGGCGCCACAACCTCACGGGCGAGGCTGTCCGGCAACTCGATCGTCAACGCAATCAGATCGTCCGGAACGTCGTCAGGATCCACGTGAACCAGGTATTCCAGCGCTGCCAGGGCCAATGTGGAGGCAGTATAGACAACTGGCCGTCCAGCTCGGTTCCAGCGCCCTCCGTACAAGCGCGGGCCGTCGCCATCCAGGGCGATGTAGGGAGCGCGACAAATGCGGTAAAGCCTCACGCCAGGGGATCAGCTAAAAACGCCGTGCTCGATCCGTCCAAGCACGCGCTCGACTGCCAAGGCACCCGCATCACTGTCAAGCAGGCTGAGCGGCGACACCCCGCCGAGCGCCCGGTTGGACTTCACCAGCCAGCGGCGCGCCTTCTCCTGAGAATTGAACGCCTGCTCCGCCCGCACGACCAGTCGGACGAGTCGCGCAAGGCGATCTGATTCATCAACGGACAACGGGGCGTGTGCCGTGCGCTTTCGCTGCAAGGTACGAGCACTGCCAACGGCACGGTAAATTCCGGCCTGAGAACCAGCCACCGGCGCCAGCTCCTTCAGTACGTGGTCGAGCGCAGACGAGGGAAGCCGCGCCCGCACGGCATTCGCCAGCTCCAGATCGGACTTGACGGCCTGCTTCAGCACCGCTCGGCCACCGAGCAGCTTCGCGATCTCCTTCGCACTCATGGACCCCCCTGCGTCATATGACGTTTTCATTATACGCATATGGCGCGCCTGCTGCAAGGACAGCAGCTCAATCCATCCGTATCTCGAGGTGCTTCCTATCCTCATCAAGGACACAAGCGTTTCCGGGGCGTTCCCCGGCCTTTCACACTCAGGCGGGCAGATACCGGATGGTCGCCGTCGTGCCCTGCCCCGCCACACTGCTGATCGCCACCGCCCCGCCCCAACTCTCCACCAGCCGCTTGACGATCGACAGCCCCAGGCCGGACCCGCTGGTGTTGGTGGAGAAGTGCGGCTCGAACACGCGCGGCAGCGCGTCGGCAGGAATGCCCGACCCGTCATCTTCCACGGCGATACGGCCCGCCTCGATGGACACCTGCACCCGCCGTGCACCGGCGGCCCGCGCATTCTCCAGCAGGTTCACCAGCACTTCCTTGAGCTCGTCCGGGCGTGCCCTGCCGGTCAGTGCCGGCGGCGCACGCAATTCCACCCGCGCGCCGGCCTCCGACAGGGCATAGAGCTGCACCACTTCACGCGCCACCGCCGCCACGTCGATCGCGTCGACCGGATCGTCCGCACCACTCGGCGCGGCAAAGCGACTGAAGGCGCGCGCGATGCGATCCAGCCGGTCGATCTCTCCCAGCATGCGATCCGATGTTTCGGTCAGGATGCGATCGTAGTCACCGCGCTGGTCCTGCCAGGCACGCTGCAGGTGCTGCATGCCAAGGCGCATCGGCGTGAGCGGGTTCTTGATCTCGTGCGCCACCTGCCGCGCCATCTCGCCCCAGGCGAGCACGCGCGCGGCCTGCGACATGTCGGTGACATCGGTCAGCGCCACCACCACGCCGCCGAGCGTGCCGGCGAGCCTGGCGTGCTGGGCGCTCACCCGCCGCCCCGCGACCGTGTGCTCGGTCGGCACCTCCGCCGAGGCCTGCCCGGCGAGCGCCTCCTCCACCTGGGTCACCAGCGGCATCCACTCGTCCGCCAGATGGCCGCGCAGGCGCACGCCCTCGGCCAGCGGTACGCCAAGCAGGTGTTCTGCCTGACGGTTCGCGAGCAGGACCCGGCCCCCCGCGTCCACGGCGACGACCCCGGTCGCCACCGTCGCCAGCACCGTGTCGGTGCGGCGCCGCGCCGCCTCCAGCGCTTCCCGGCTCGCGCGCACGTCGGCCGCCATCCGATTGAAGGCACCGAACACTGGTTCAAACTCGCTCGGTGGACTGCGCTCCTGGAGTGGCGCGGGCTGGCCTGCCCCCAGCGCCAGCGCGGCATGGCGAAGGTCCGCGACCGGACGAGATAGGGCACGCGCGGCCGATTGTGCGCCCTGCAGCGCGGCCGCGAGTCCGAGCAGCAGCACCAGCAGCACCCCCAACGCGATGTCCCACTGCGAGTCGGTGGAGAGTTCGCCCATCCGCCGCGGGGTCGCCAGGACCCCCAGGTACGACGGCGAGCCCGGCAGCAGCAGCCGATAGCCGACCCGCTCGGAGAGGGTGGGAAGCGGCCCGGTTCGTGTGACCTCGAGCTGGCCACCGAACGCGAGCTGCCGGAACGCATCGGGGTGCATCAGCTCGCCCAGCACACCGAGATCCTGCAGGATGCGCGCGCTGGTGGAGGTGAGGCGCCCCCCACCATAGAGTCCGAAGTCGGCGTCCATGCGCTGGCCCAGGGCCTCGAGTTGATGGGCGCCGTAGACCGGGTCGCGGGTGGCGAGCACGCCAGAACCGCGAAGCGCATCACGCAGTGTTCCACTGATCAGGGCATCGGTGATACGTGCCGTATCCAGCGCGAAGTGCCGGATGCCCCACCCCGCAAAGCCGACCGCCGGTACGAGGAAGAAGAGGGCCAGCGTGACGGCAAGCCGCACCCGGAACGACCGCGCCGCCGCGCCCCACGACCCGATGCGGATGGGACGCCCCCCGCAGTAGTCGGCCATCAGCCACAGGAGCGCCAGCACCAGGATGTTGCTCAGCAGCAGCAGGGCGCCCCGCACCAGCAGCGGCACGGGACCGCGCAGCGCCATCTGCACGTACACCTCTCGGCTCGTGCCGGCGACGGAGAGCGTTCGGGCCGCGCGCAGGACCCAGCCTTCACGCTGCCATTGCAGCGTATCCGACGGGGCGGCCTGCGCCATCGGCGGTGACATCGCCAGGAGGTAGCCTGGGGGCCGATGCACCGTCGGCTCGAGGAGGCGCCCGAGCCGGCTGGGCACGATCAGTTGCGTCTGCGGGCCGATCACGGCCACCAGCACGCTCCCATTCACCAGCGGCGTCGCCAGCACGTAGTGCAGCCCCGGTGGCGCTAGCACTTCCATGACCGAGTCGGGTCGCGGTGCAACCGCCAGCAGCGAGTCGAGTGTCGGCCGCCCGACATCGAGAGAGTCAAGCGTCAGTTCCGCGCCCCATCCGCCATCCTGCGTCCACAGGGCGAGCCGGGCGGGATACCCCTGTTCGGCCAGTACCGACGTGCGCCAGAGGGCGTACAGCTCGGTCGCCGACACCGGGGCCGGCGCGTCCCCCGCCGCCCTGCCAAAGAGCTCCAGCAGCGCCGGCGCGACCGGATCCGCCGCGACGCCGAGCCGGGCAACCTCGCGCTCCGCCTGCTGCATGCGGCCGCGATGCTCCGCCTGCCAGGTGAAGAGCGACGAGAGGCTCCCCGCCGCAAGCGCAATGCTCGCGATGGCTTGACTGGTTGGCAGCGGCACACTCGCCACCAGCAGCACCGGCGCCCACAGCAGCGGGAACCAGCGGGGCCACCCGGACGTCGGTTGCCAGAGGTACAGCCCGGCCACGGCAGCAGCCAGGGCCGCCGCGACGCCGAGCCACGACCACCACCCGCCGCGGCGCGGCTCCGCGTCACCGCGGAGGAGCGCCGCGGCCAGCACGATCGGACCGGCAGCCACCAGGAAGAGAGCCAGCTCCCAGGTGAGCCACAGGTCGATGGGAGTCCCCGCCGGTGGGGGCGTGATGCCACGACTCACGGCGCTCACGCCAAACGGGATGAGGAGGAACAGCCCGATGCCGGCGACAGTGCGCCACCCGCGACGCGGAAGACGATGACGCCAGAGCCACACGGCACCCATGGTGAGCACCGCACCGCACAGGCCGAGTGTGCCAGCTGAGCTTGCGAGTGGAACCAGCGGGCTGTACCGGAACGAGGCTGGCGAGAAGAGGTCACCGGCGCCGAGCAGCGAACCCACCGGGGCGCGGACGAGGAGCCATGTCGCGACAACCGCCAGCATCCAGCGCCCCGCCGAGCTGGTCTCGACCACCAGGCCAAGCGCCAGCACCAGCAGCAGGGCGATGGCGGCCGCCCGACCACCCCGCGACACGGCGAGCGCATGTGCGTCCGCCTGCACCGGCGGAAGGGGCTGCGCGCTGAAGAGGCAGCGGCGGCCAGCCGTGGTCGGTTCGCAGTAGTCGAACACGTCGCGGTTGTCGGGCGCGCTGTTCGCCGGATACACCGCGAGGGCGACGTCGGTGCTGGCACGGAACCGCTCGGCCAGGCTCCCCGAGCGGTCGGGCACCGCCGGATGCGCCCAGACCAGCACGTTGGCGACCGTGACCCTGGCGCCACCGGAGTGGCGGCGACTCTCGAGCGTCACGTAGTATTGGCTGCTCGCGGATGCGAACGAGTCTCCCGCCGCACGCGGTGGAAGCCGGTGACTGCCGGCCCAGGCCCACGGCGTGCCGTCGGCCTCGAGGATGGCGATCCCGGACTCGAGTTGCTGGGAGCGCGTTGCCCGTGCGAGGATCCGGAACGCCGCGCCGCGATCGCCTTCAGCGGCGGCGGCGCCCACGGCGGCGAGACGCTGGGTCAGTTGCAAGGCAGCACGCAGGTCTCCGCCCAGACGATCCCCGGCCGCGTCGACCAGCGCCTCGCGCTGGCCGCGTTCACCGTCCCAGTCGTGGTCGACACGGTCGAGACTGCGCTGCGCCAGCGGAATGACCAGGGCCAGCAGCGCGAGGGAGGCCACTAACGCTCGGCGCGGCCAGCTTCGGGCCGGCGGCAGCAACAGCAGGGTGCCGAGCGCGCCGATGGCCGCCGCCCAGGCCCAGTGCCGCCCGAAGGCATGAAGCCACTCGGTGCCACAGAACACCGCGGTGCCTAGGGCAAACCTCCACCAGCGGACTGCATGACCGATCACGGACGACCCTGGCGGTTGAGGGACATGGTACCTGATGAGGCGCGCGCGCTGCTGAGCCAGCAGCCGACACTCATCATTCCGGTCGGCGGCATCGCCGCGATGGGTGCACACCTGCCGCTGGGTGCCGACTCCATCGTCGTCGAGCGACTCGCCGACGACGTCTCGGCCGCCCGGCACCTGGCCCGTGCGCCGGTCCTCGAGTACAGCGTATACCCGGTCCAGCGCGCGCGCGACGGCGGCGTTGCGCTCCGGCGGAAGACACTCCATCGGGTCATGAACGAACTTATCGACTCGTGGGAGGACGGTGCAGGGATACGGCGCTTCATCCTCCTCACCGCGGTGGGCAACGACGCGCAACTGGAGGCGCTCAGCACGGTGCGCACAGAGGTCGCGCAGCTCACCACCATCGACGTGCTCGGCTTCGACCATGGCGCGCAGCTGATGAGCGCCGAGACGGTTGAGCGAACCGGGGAACTGACCACAGCACTGCTGCTGCACATTGCGCCTGACCTCGTCAAGGGCGAGCCCGCCGGGGCCGGTCCCGGTGCCAGCACCGATGCCTTCGTCCGTGGCGCTCGCAGCGCCAGCGCCGCACGCGCCAGTGACCTGTATCACACCGTACTGGAACGGATTCTGCTCCTCGTGGACGCGGCTCAGACGGAGGTCGAATGATCATGCGCCACCTGCTTGCTGCCGCTGCACTTAGCGTTCCATCGTCGCTGTGCGCTCAGGTCGTCTTTGAGGCCACCTATTCCGTGCAGCAGCACGGAAAGGACATCGGTACGGAGCATGTGACCCTGCGCGACGGCTCCCCGGCCGCCGGCACGGCCGGACTCCGCCTCGACTTCGAGGGCAAGTTCCCGGCGACTCACGAGACCATTCGTGGCTCGCTCGCGCGGGGTAGCGACGGGGCGCTCGACCAGCTGCAACTGGAAGTGCGTCGCGGGGGCACCGTCGAGACCGTTCGCGCCGCCCAGCGCGGAAACCGGATCTTCATCACCGTCAGCAGCGACCAGGGTTCGCGCGGCGGCAAGGAGATTCCGGGCGGCCCCGGCGTGATCCTGCTCGACGAGCAACTGCAGACACTCTTTCTGCTGGTCGCCGAACTGGCGACCCCCGGCGGTACACGCGTCACTGCGGTGTATCCTCGCAGCGGCCAGCGCGCCAGCGTCACCGTGCGCCGTATCGAGGGGGGCCCGCGCGGGGCCGTGGTGGAACTCACCGGCGACCTCAACGGCCGCATGCAGCTGGACGCCCAGGGCCGGGTCGACCGCATGGACCTGCCCCAGTCCGGGATCATTGTTACAAGGCTCCCTTCGTAGCCTTTCCGGCGAAACCTCCTAAGTTGTTGTCCGTACATCCGGTACCCCGGGTGTGCGGGCTTTTCGTTGCAGATTCCGTCTCAGATTGAAACTAAGTCGATGGCGTTGCCGTAAAAAGGCTCCATCAGCAGCACTCCGAGGAAATTGCTTTGGAAGGAATCGACATGTTCCGGTGGCATTTTCTTGCCCTCGCCGTCTTGGTTGCCCCGCCGCTGGCGGCGCAGGATACGACGATGATCGCCAAGCCGCAGATCACGAGCACCCTCGCTCTGAGCGATGCCGTCGCACAGGCACGGGCGAACAATCCGGACTACCGGATCGCCCAGAATCAGCTCAAGCCGGCCAAGACCAACGTTCGTGCCGCCAACGGACAGTTCGTGCCGTTCCTCGGTACCAGCGCCGGGGTTGGCTACCGGGGAGCCGGCGAGCAGGTCATCGGCCCGGGTCAATTGCAGCAGCCGTCCTCCATTGGTTCCAACGTGGCGGTCCAGGCGACGTATACCCTGAGCGGCCAGACATTCTTTGACGTCGGCCAGGCGAAGGCCACTGAGCGCGCCGTACAGGCCGATGTCGCGTCGTCACTCATCGCGGTAGACGCCGACGTCGTGACGCAGTACCTGAACGGCCTGCAGGCAGCGGCGACGTCCGAGGTGGCCCGGCAGCAGTTGCGGCGCAACAGCGCGTTCCTCTCACTTGCGACGGCGCGCAACAAGGTCGGACAGGCCTCGATGTACGATGTCCGGCAGGCCGAAGTCACGTTCAACGGGTCGGAGGTCGACCTGCTCCGGTCACTCCAGGCCGAGACGGATTCCAAGATCGAGCTCTACCGCCGCATGGGTGTCGAGCCACCCGCGCCGGTACAGCAAGTGGCCCTGAGCGACTCTTTCCCGGTGCTCACGCCGAATTTCGACCTTCAGGCGCTGTTGGCCGAGGCGCGGGCCCACCAGCCGCGGATCCAGGCGCTCGAGGCCAGGCAGGCCGCGGCCGAAGCGGCGCTCAAGTCGGCAAAGTCCACCTTCTTCCCGACGCTTTCCGGATCCCTGGGCAAGGTCTGGTTCACGAACCAGTTCTCCACCGATTCGGTCAATACGTTCCCGTTCGACCTCACCGGGAATCCGCTGGAAGCGCGCGTGGGGCTCTCGCTCCCGATTTTTCAGGGATTCAATCGTCAGGCAAACGTGCAGCGGGCACGGGCCGACCAGCTGGACGCGACTGAGCGGTTGCGCGCTATCGACCTGCAGATTCGCGCTGACGTGACCAGCCGGCTGCTCGCCGTAGAAACGACCTACAAGACCATGGAGGTCCAGTACCGGAGCCGCATCGCGGCGGCCGAGCAACTCACCCTGGCCAACGAACGCTATCGGCTTGGCAGCGGCACGGTGCTGGAGCTCTCGGATGCGCTCAATGCGGTGACGCGTGCCGACGCCGCCTATATCAACGCGGTCTACGACAACCACCGGGCCCTGGTCGCGCTGTATGCGAGCATCGGCCGGGACTACACCAACGCAAGGAATTGAGCATGTCACGTGGCATGAAGTGGGGCATCGCGGTGGCGGTCCTGGTCGCGCTCGGCGCGGGTGGCGTCTTCTTCAGGAAGCAGCAGGAGAAGAACAAGGCGACCGAGGTGCGCATGGAGCCGGTGGGCCGGAAGGACCTGGTGGCCGCCGTCACCGCCAGTGGGAAGATCGAGGCCGAGACGAAAGTGGACATCAGCGCCGACGTGACTGGCCGCATCCTCAAGATCGCGGTGAAGGAAGGCGACTTGGTCACCAAGGGCCAGTTCCTCATGCAGATCGACCCGGCGCAGTTCGAGGGTGCGGTCAATCGCGGCCAGGCGTTCCTCGCCTCGAGTCAGGCGTCGCTGATCCAGGCACAGGCCAACCGCGACCAGGCCCTGCGGCAGCTTGACCGTGCCAAGGGGCTGCAGAAGACCAACCCCGACCTGATCTCGGCGGAGACGGTTGAACAGGCGCAGCAGGCGTACGACGTTGGCGTCGCGATCTATGCGACGAACCAGGCGCAGGTGGCCCAGGCTCGGGCGGCGCTGAAGGAAGCGCAGGACAACCTGGCGCGCACCCGACTCTTTGCACCGATCGCCGGGCGTGTCACGCGCCTCGCGGTGGAAGAGGGCGAAGTCGCCGTGCCGGGTACGTTCTCCAAGGAGACCGGCCTGCTGATGACGATTGCCGACATGTCGACCATCATTGCCAAGGTGCAGGTGGACGAGACCGACGTCGTCCGGGTGAGCCTGGGCGACTCGGTCCAGGTGACGATCGACGCTTTCCCCGATACGACCTTCACGGGACGGGTAAGCAAGATCAGCAATAGCGCCAAGCTCACCGCCGGGATGAGCTCGGGCCAGGGTGGGAGCAACGACCGCGCGGTCGATTTCGACGTGGAAATCACGCTGGCGGCTCCCCCGCGCGATGTGCGGCCCGACCTGAGCTGCACGGCGCGCGTGGTGACCGATACGCGGACCAATGCCCTCGCCATTCCTATCATCGCGCTCACGGTCCGCGAGCATGAGGCGGTGCCGAATGAGGGATCGTCCGGCAAGGCCAGTGAGGTCGCAGCGAAGCCGGCTGCCGGCCCCGACAGCAGCAAGGGCGGCAAGCCGAAGAAGGAGCGCGAAGGCGTGTTCGTGGTGCGCGACGGCAAGGCCACCTTCAGGCCGGTCAAGGTTGGCATCGCCGGGGACGAGTACTTCGAGGTGCTCGATGGACTGCGGCCCGACGAGGTGATCGTCGCCGGCACCTATCAGGCCATCCGCGACCTCAAGGACGGCGCCAAGGTGAAGGAAGCGAAGGCGCCCGACACGAAGAAGGACGCGAAGCGCTCATGAGCGAGCCCATCATCCGGATCCGGGATCTCACCCGGCACTACGAAATGGGCACGGAGACGGTCCAGGCGCTGCGCGGCGTATCGCTCGACATCGGTCGCAACGAGTATGTCGCCATCATGGGCCCATCGGGCTCGGGCAAGTCGACCATGATGAACATGATCGGGTGCCTCGATACCCCCACCGGCGGCGAGTACTGGCTCAACGGGCAGGAAGTATCCAAGCTCACCGACGACCAGCTCGCCCGGGTGCGCAACAAGGAAATCGGTTTCGTCTTCCAGACGTTCAACCTCCTGCCCCGCGCGACCTCGCTGCACAACGTGGAGCTCCCGCTGGTCTACGCCGGGGTCTCGGCCAAGGAGCGCCGCGCCCGTGCCACGGCGGCGCTGGGCCGCGTCGGCCTCGGCAACCGCATGGACCATCGGCCGAACGAACTGTCGGGCGGCCAGCGCCAGCGCGTCGCGATCGCGCGCGCCCTGGTCAATGAGCCATCGATTCTCCTGGCCGACGAGCCCACCGGCAACCTCGACAGTACCACCAGCGAGGAGATCATGCAGGTGTTCAGTGAGCTGCACCGCCAGGGGCAGACGGTGATCATGGTAACCCATGAAGCCGACATCGCGGCGCATGCCGAGCGCACCGTCGTGCTGCGAGACGGCAAGGTGGAGTCGGACCGGGTGACACAAGGCGCCGCGGCCTGATGCCATGGATTGAGGCGGTACGGTTGGCGCTGAAGACCCTTCGCGCCCAGAAGCTCAAGAGCTTCTTCTCGCTCATTGGCGTGCTGATCGGGGTCACCTTCCTGATCGCGGTCGTATCGATCGTGACGGGAATGAACAAGTACATGGAGGAGAAGTTCGCCAATTCACTGATTGGGCTGAACACCTTCCAGCTGCGCCAGCGCCCCAACTTCACCAGTGGCAACGTCACCGACGACATGTGGCGCGAGTGGTCCCGGCGGCCGCGCATCAGCTACGACGACGCCGCCTACATCAAGGCGCACGTGAAGACCCCGGTGGTGTACGCCAACTTCTGCTCCGACCGGGCGACGGTGAGCTACGATGGGCGGTCGGCCAAGGACATCGAGCTGGTCGGCACCGAGCCCACCTATTTCGACATCAAGAATTACCGGCTGACGGCGGGGCGGCCCTTCGCCGCCCAGGAGATGCAGCTCGGGCTCCCGGTACTGGTGCTTGGAAGCGAGCTGGCCGAGAAGCTGTTCAAGGGGATCGACCCGATCGGCAAGGAAGTGTCGATGTACGGCCTGCCCTATCGCGTCATCGGCGTCGTGGAGCGGCAGGGGACGCTGTTCGGGATTTCGCTCGACAAGTTCGTGATCATGCCCTTCACCGCCCCGGCGCGCCGGTTCATCTGCCCGATCAACGTGCTGGACCACCTGATCATTCAGGCCAGTGGCCCGGGCACGATGACCATCGCGATGGGCGAAGTGGAAGCCAGCATGCGCACCCGACGCCACCTCAAGCCGGGGCAGGAGAACAACTTCTTCCTGCAGACGTCCGAGGCGGCCCTCGAGGGCTGGCAGAAGATCTCCAAGATCCTGATCACGGCGCTCCCGCTGCTGGTGTCCATCTCGCTCATCGTCGGCGGCATCGTGATCATGAACATCATGCTCATGTCCGTCTCCGAACGCACCCGTGAGATCGGCATCCGGAAGGCCCTGGGCGCACGCCGGCGCGACGTGCTCGCCCAGTTCGTGGTGGAGTCGGCCACGCTCTCCACCGTGGGCGCCGCGATGGGCATCGGGCTCGGTATCGCGCTCGCCTTCGTGGTGCGGGCCACCACGCCACTGCCGGCCGCCGTGGCGCCGTGGTCCATCGTGCTCGGCGTGGTGGTGGGCGTGGTCGTGGGCATGGTAGCCGGGATCTACCCGGCCAATCGCGCGGCCAAGCTGGATCCTATCGTGGCCCTCCGGGCCGAGTGAGCTGTCGATGAATCTCGATCGCACGCTGGAGGGTGTCGGTATCGCCCTCGACTCCATCCGCTCCAACAAGGTGCGTGCCGGACTCACGATTCTCGGCGTCGCCATCGGCGTGATGGTGGTCATCGGCATGGCCTCGGCCATCACCGGCATCAATCGCAGCATCACGACGATGCTCGAGTCGGCCGGCCCCAAGACCTTTTTCGTGTACCGCTTTTTCCAGGGCGGGCTCAACATCAGTGACGGCTCCGACGAGCTGTCACCGTGGCGCAAGAATCCCTGGATCACGGTGGAGGACGCCGAGTTGGTTCGCCAGCTGCCGTCGGTGCAGGATGTGGCCGTGAGCGAAGGCACCAACGGACCGGTGAGCTACGAGGACGTGAACCTCAAGGGGGTCCAGATCGCCGGGCTGGGTACCAGCTGGGCCCTGGTCACCGGCGGCGAGGTCGTGTCGGGCCGCACCTTCACCAGCGCCGAGTACGCAGCGGGCGCCCATGTCGCCGTGATCAACGACAAGCTCGCTGAAAGCCTGTTCCCGCGGGGGGTCGACCCGATCGGCAAGCGCATCCGGGTGTTCGGACAGCCGTTCAGCATCATCGGTGTCCACGTGGAGGCCGCATCCCTCTTCGGCGGTGGCGACCAGGTGCGCATGGCAATACCGCACACCACGTTCGCGAAGATCGCGGACTACTGGAAGGGCTGGATGGAGATCTCGGTCCTTCCAACCGAGACTGCCACGAGTCTGGAGGCACAGGAGGAAGTCATCGCCGCCCTGCGAGCCAAGCGCGGCTTGAAGCCGCTGCAGGAGAACAATTTCGCCGTGGTGACACAGGACAAGATCCTCGACACCTTCAACAGCATCACCGCGGGGTTCTTCGCGGTGATGGTGGCCCTGTCGGGAGTCGGTCTCATGGTTGGCGGTGTCGGGGTGGTGGCGATCATGATGATCTCGGTCACGGAGCGCACCCGCGAGATCGGGGTGCGCAAGGCCCTTGGGGCCACGAAGCGTGAGATCATGTTCCAGTTCCTGGTGGAGGCCGCCACCCTCACGCTGGTGGGCGGCGCCATCGGACTGGCACTGGGTGCCCTGATCGCCATCGGCATCCGCTCAGCCTCCACCATTCCCGCCAGTGTGCCGCTCTGGTCGGTCGTGGTGGCCCTGCTGGCCTCGGTCGTGACTGGCGTGCTCTTCGGGCTGTACCCGGCGTTCCGGGCGGCCCGACTCGATCCGGTGGAAGCACTGCGGTTCGAGTAACGAAGCTGCGGCGGGAGTCTCCCGTCTCCCGCTTGCCTCGCTTACGTTTCGCCATGTCGTTTCTCGAATCCCTCCGCATCGCCTTCGACTCCATCTGGTCCGCGAAGCTGCGGTCCTTCTTCACGCTGCTCGGCATCATCGTCTCCGTCGCCTTCCTGGTGGTGGTCGTCGCGGTCATCCAGGGCATGAATGCGTACGTGAAGGAAAACCTCACCGGTGCCATGATCGGCACCAATGCGTTCCAGGTGCGCCGCACGCCGATCACGGTCGGGCTGCTGGACGACGAAACAGTGAAAAAGATCGGCCGCCGTCCCATCATCACGGCCAGCGACGCCGAAACCGTGCGCCGTGCGCTGCCCGACGCCGAGGCGGTATCGCTGCAGTCGGGCTGGCCTACACCGGTCAACGATGTCGCCTACCGGAACAAGACGGTGGGCTCGGTGCTCATTTTCGGCGTCACCCCACCCTACCAGCTGGTACAGGACTACAGCTTCGCGGCCGGCGACCCGCTCGCCGACCCGGACGTGACCGAGCGCCGGCCCGTGGTGGTGCTGGGATGGGAGGTCGCCAGCAAGCTGTTCGACGTTCCGGCGCGGGCCGTGGGGCGGAAGATCCGGGTGGCTGGACGCGAAATGGAGGTGAAGGGCGTCATCGCGCAGAAGGGACGGGTGCTGGGGCAGTCATTTGATGGCTTCCTGCTCATGCCGATCAGCACCTTCGAGGCGATCTATGGCCGGCGCAAGACCACCGTCGTGTCGGTCAAGATGCGCGACGCCGGCGAGATCGACGGCGCGATGCTCCGGGCCGAGGAGGCGATGCGGGTCGCGCACCGGCTCAAGCCGCTGGTGGAAAACGATTTTTCGGTCGACAAGGCCGACGCCCTGGTGGCTTTCTGGAAGACGCTCACCGGCGTGCTGTTCCGGATGATCCCCGGCGTGGTGTGCATCGGCATCGTAGTGGGTGGCATCGTCATCATGAACATCATGCTGATGTCGGTGAACGAACGCACCTATGAGATCGGGTTGCGGAAGTCGCTTGGGGCCACGTACCTCGACATTCGCCGGCAGTTCCTGGTGGAGGCGGTGCTGCTCTCCTTCCTGGGCGGGGTCATGGGCGTTCTGGCCGGCTGGTTCTTCAGCTATGCCGTGTCGGCCCTGACGCCGCTGCCGGCCCGGGTGACCCTCTGGTCAGTCGGCGTCGCGCTCGCGCTCGGCGCCGCGACCGGGATCATCTTCGGCGTGTATCCGGCGGCACGCGCCGCGCGACTCGACCCGATCACCGCGCTGCGGTCGGAGTAGGGACGTGGGGCAGATCCCGAATGTGGCCGAGGGGGTGGTCATCGCCCTCGACACGATACGAAGCAACAAGCTGCGGTCGGGGCTCACCATCCTTGGCGTGGTGATCGGCGTGGCCACGGTCATGACGATCGCCTCGATGGTCCAGGGCATCCGCACCCAGATCTTCAACGCCGTCGAGGTGGCTGGTCCCACCACTTTTTATGTCATGCGGTTCTTCTCGCAGGTACCCCTCAATCCCGACCGCCTCCCCTACGAGGTGCGCATCCGGCCACCGGTCAACGAGGTGGACGCCACCGCCGCAGCGCAACTGCCGGAAATCTCGTACGCCGGCCTCTGGGTGCAGATCTTCCAGCGCATCGAGTTCGAGGGCATCAACACCCAGTCGCTCAGTGTCTTCGGCGCCGACAATCACTATCTCGAGATCAACGGCGGCACCCTGCTCAAGGGACGCTTCTTCACCCGCGCGGAACTGGACGGCGATGATGTGGCACTGATCGAGGAGGAGGTCGCGAACCGGCTCTTCGGCCGCACGAATCCTATCGGCGCCACCATCCGCGTGGGCTCGAAGGCCATGCGGGTCATCGGCATCTTCCAGAACGCCGCCAATATCTTCATGCCGCCGGGCCAGGAGTACGGCGCCGTCCTGCCGTTCCAGACGGTGCGGCGCAACTATCGCTACGATGAGACGAACAGCCTGTTCATTGCGGTGAAGCCACGACTGTCGACCGGCGTGACGGAGGCACAAGATGCGGTGACGGTGGCGATCCGCCGCGCGCGCGGCCTCAGGCCCGGCATGCCGAACACCTTCGACCTCATCACCCAGGACCAGATTCTCAGTATCGTGGGCAACTTCACCACCTATTTCTTCGTCGCCATGGTGGCATTGTCGAGCGTGGCCCTGCTGGTGGGCGGCATCGGCGTCATGGCCATCATGATGGTGTCGGTAACCGACCGCACCCGCGAGATCGGCCTTCGGAAGGCACTCGGCGCCACCCGGCGCGAGGTCCTCTGGCAGTTCCTGGTGGAGGCTGCCACCCTGACGTTCCTGGGTGGCCTCATTGGCGTGGTGGTCGGGCTCGGCTTCGGTGAAGTGGTGAAGCGGGCATTCGGATTCACCTCTGCCGTGCCGCTGTGGAGTGCCGTCGTCGCCAGTGCCGTCAGCATCGCCATCGGGCTGGTGTTCGGGCTGGTTCCGGCCAACCGGGCCGCCCGCATGGACCCGGTGGAGGCGCTGAGGCACGAGTAACGGGAGACGGGAGACGGGAGACGGGAGACGGAAGACGGGAGACGGGAGACGGAAGACGGAAGACGGAAGACGGAAACCGGGGCTGCAATTCTGTGCGCTGTGCACCGTTCCGGGCCTGTCGCATCTCCCGCCCGACCCGAACCCAAGGTGGGCTATGCGTCGTTCCGTCCTCTACTCGTCCCTTGCTGTGCTCGTGAGTACCGCGTGTGGTGTTCGCCAGGATGCCTCCCGCGTCGATGAGGCCCGCCGGGCGGAGGCGGCAAAGATCGAGATGGCCGCCAACACGCCCGGCGCAGAGACCCTCCGGGCGGTGGCCGGTACGCTGGAGCCCGGCGACATCGCGGCGGACGCCGAGGGCGGATCGGGCTTCATGCTTCCGGGAACCGCGGTGTCGGCGCTGCCGGCGGACGCGATGCTCATCCGGACAGGTAGTGCCAGCATCGAAGTGCGGTCACTCGACCCCGCCATTGACCAGGTGCGAGCGCTTGCTGGCCGGGTCGGAGGATTCGTGGCGAACACGAGCATCCAGGCGGGAAGCGACCGGCTCCGCTCGGCATCCATCGAGCTGCGCATCCCCAATGATCGATTCGACGCCGCCGTATCCGGACTCAACGGGCTGGGTAAGCTCGAGACCGTCCAGGTGTCCACTGAGGATGTGGGGGAGCAGTACACCGACATCGCCGCCCGGGTGGCCAACGCCCACCGGCTCGAGGACCGGATCATCGATGTACTCGCGCGGCGGCCGGGCAAGCTGCAGGATATCCTCGCTGTCGAGCGCGAACTGGCGCGCGTTCGCGAGGAGATCGAGCGCTATGAGGGGCGCTTGCGCTACCTCACGTCGCGCGCCGCGACCAGCCGGCTGACCCTGTCGGTGCACGAGCCGGTTCCAGTGCTGGAGCCGACCAGCCAGTCGCCGCTGGTGGATGCCGTACGGCAGGCATGGGGACGGTTCCTCGGCCTGGTCACCCTTGCGATCGGCTGGTCTGGCGTCGTGATTCCGGTGGGATTGATCGTGACTGGCGCATGGTGGACAGTGCGGCGGCGGCGGCGGCCGCTGCCGCTGGCGGCGTAATCACCTCAGGGAGACCTGCTGAACAATGACTGTGGACATCCTGGCGATCGCGGCCCATCGAGATGATGTCGAGCTTACCTGCGCCGGCACCCTTCTCCGCGCGGTCGACCAGGGTCACCGGACCGGCATCCTGGACCTGACGGCCGGTGAGAGTGGAACACGCGGCAGTGCTGCGCTGCGCGCCGAAGAGGCGGAGCGGGCCGCGACGATTCTCGGGGTGGCCGAACGACGAAACGCCGGCCTGCCCGATGCCGGACTGTTCAACACCGACGAGACGCGGCGCATCGTGGCGGGGCACATTCGTCATTTCGCGCCGCGCGTCGTCATCCTGCCCTTTCCGGTCGGGCGCCACCCTGATCACCGGGTGGCATCCGAACTCGGACGGGACGCCTGCTTCCTGGCGGGGTTGGCGCGCTTTCCCGCCGATGGAGCACCACATCGCCCGCACAAGCTCCTGTATTCGCTGGCGTACCGGGAGGACCCGGTGAAGCCCACCTTTGTGGTGGACATCAGCGACCAGTTCGAGCGGAAGATGCTCGCGATTCGCTGCTATGGCAGCCAGTTCGATGGGGCCAAGGCGGCGGGGGAAATTTTTCCGACGGGGCAGGATCTCTACTCCCTCATCGAGATCCAGAACGCACACTACGGATCGCTCATTCGTACGCGCTACGGGGAGCCGTTCTTCACCCACGAGACGCTCGCGATCGATGACGTGACCACGCTGGGGGTCCTGAGCATGTAGGCCAGTTCGTCATCCACCAGCCGCCAGCAGCGCCCGCGCCCGTACGATGGCGCGTTCCAGGCCCTGCGGGTCGGGTGATACTCCCCGCAGCCGCAGCAGGCCGATCCGGAACTCCTCCAGCACCGCCACCGCATCAGCGAGCTGCCGTTCGAGGCCAAGTGAAGGGTGCTGCGACATCTCTGCGCGAAGGCGCTGCGCCCTTTCCTCGAGCCCTTGGCTCAGCTCGGCCACCTCGCCCAGTTCCGTCGCCATGGTGGGCTGGAGTGAGTCGAGCAGCGCCATGACGGCCGAACCAACAGCCACCTCGGTCGCACGGTCATCGCGCGGTGTGCTGGAGCGCTCGACCCGGAATCCAGCGATCGCGAACGCGCCTCGCATGAACCGACTGTCCCACAGGCGGATGGCCACGTCACCGAAGAGGGTCGCCCGCGCGAGGATGAGCCGGGCGCCCCCGGCGATTGCGACGACCACGGCCACCGTGAGCGGCGCGATGAAGCGCAGCGGCATCCGGGTCACTGCCTCGCGCATGGGCAGCCCCGGCTGGAGCAGTACCGCACCGGCGAGTGCGGCCAGCGTCCCCACCACGCCCGCCACGAACACCGTGCGCATGGCCCGAACCCGCCTCGGGTCGGGCGCGGAGTCGTCGCTTGACGCCCACAATTCCCTCCGCTCGGCCTCACGTTCAGCCCGCAGCACCCGCATGAGGTCGCCGTGGCCGAATCCGGCGCGCACCACCGCCCTGGTTTCCCGGAACTCGGTGAACGCGAGCCAGGCGAGTCCGAGCGCGGCGCCCGCCAGAAGGGCTTCCGTCGTGAGGCCGCCTCGCCCCCGCATCACCATCTGCCCGATGCCAAACGCGGCAGCACAGGCAACGCTCGCGAGCAGGAGCATCTCCCATTGTGGCCGGCGGAACCGGCGAAGGAACGTGCGGATCGGCAGGGGCACCCGGCGCGGAGCGTCCATCGATTCTTCCAGGGCCTGGGACAGCGCCTCGGCGCTGGCGAAGCGCGCCTCTCGATCCTTGGCGAGACAGCGGCTGATCGTCGAGACAAGGTGTGGTGGCAGGTCGGCGCGCACATCGCGGAGCGGGCGCGGCTCCGTCGCAATCTGCTGGGCGAGGATGCTCCGGATGTCGGGGCCGGTGAATGGCAGTGCGCCAGTCAGGAGGTAGTAGCCGATGATCCCCAGCGAGTAGAGATCGCTCCGACAGTCGAGATCGTCTCCCGCGCATTGTTCCGGGCTCATGAACGCGGGCGTGCCCACGATCTCGCCGGTGAGTGTGCTCCCGGGAACCTGGCTCACCTGGGCGATGCCGAAGTCCGCCACGAGCGGCCGCCGGCTCTCGCGGTCAATGAGAATGTTCTCCGGCTTGATGTCACGGTGCACCACGCCACGCGCATGCGCGTAGGCCAGCGCCCAGGTGATGGCACGCAGTACGCGCGCCGCCTCGTCAGGCGCCATGGGACCCTTCCGCTCCACGCGCCGGGCCAGCGTCTCCCCATCCACGCACGCCATGACAAAGAAGCTCAGCCCGTCCACCTCATCGGCGAGGTAGATCGGCACGATGTTCGGGTGGTACAACCGGGCCGCGGTCCGGGCCTCGCGGAGAAACCGCTCCTTGATGTCACCTCGACTGGCGAGGTCGGGTCGCAGAAGCTTGATGGCCACAGGGCGATCGAGGCGTACTTCCCGCGCCCTGAACACGAGGCCCATGGCCCCGCGCCCCAACTCGGATTCGAGCGAGTACCTGCCCGCCAGCGCCTGCTGCAGCGCCAGAAATGTGTCGTCAGGCACCCGATGAGGACCGGAAGGCATCGCCCAATGTGCAACGCACACGGCCGTCCCGTAAGTCGTGTATATTCCAAGTCTTATGGAGCCGTCCCCGACCTACCTCGATCACGCCGCGACGACGCCCATTCGCGCCGAAGTGCGCGAGGCGATGCGTCCATATCTCGATGATGTATTCGGCAATCCTTCGAGCGCGCACCGCTTTGGCCGAGCCGCGCGGGCCGGCCTGGAGCAGGCTCGACGCGACATCGCAGATGCCATCGGCTGCGAGCCGCCACACGTGGTGTTCACCTCGGGCGGCACCGAAGCGGACAACCTTGCAATCATCGGCGCCGCCTGTGCGGCCGGCGCTCGTGGGCGTCCCCGGTGTGTCGCCGTGTCGGCGATTGAGCACAAGGCCATCCTGGCTGCGGCGCACACGGTCGCCACGCTTGGCGGTGAGGAGATCGTCCTCCCCGTCCACACCGACGGCACGCTCCAGCTCGAGGCGCTCGACGGTGCCCTCACGCGCAGCCCCGCCGTCGTCTCGGTGATGTGGGTGAACAACGAGGTGGGCACCCTGCAGCCCATGGCCGAGATCGCGGCGCACTGCGCGGCCGCGGGCGTGCCGCTCCACACGGACGGTGTGCAGGCCTTCGGTAAGGTCGCCGTCGACCTCCGCAAGCTCCAGGTCTCCCTCCTCACCCTTTCCGGCCACAAGCTCGGCGCCCCCAAGGGCATCGGTGCACTGATCGTGCGCGATCGCGGCCTGGTGGAAGCGATCATTCATGGTGGCGGGCAGCAGTTTGGCATCCGTCCCGGCACCGAGAATGTCGCGGGGGCCGTGGCACTCGGATGCGCCACCCGCCTTGCCGCAGCGGAGCAGTCCGCCGAGGCGCCACGGCTCGCCGCGCTGCGCAACCGGCTCGAGGCGCTGTTGCTGCGCGAGGTGCCCGACCTCGTGGTCGTCGGCGCCTCCGGCAGTCGCGCCCCCCACATCCTGACCGTGGCCGTGGCGGGCGCCGACAGCGACACCCTGCTCATGCATCTCGACATGCAGGGTGTGGCGGCGTCGGGGGGCTCCGCCTGTTCCACCGGTGCCGTGGAGCCGTCCCATGTGCTCTGTGCCATGGGTGTGCCCCGCGAGCTGGCCCTCGGCCAGCTGCGCTTTTCCTTCGGTCATGAGAGCACTGCTGCGGACGTGGAGCGGGTGGCGGCGGTCCTGCCCAGGGTGGTGCTGCGGGCGCGCAAGCTCTCGGGGACGCTGGGCCGTGCATAGGCGCGAGCGTGTCCTGGTGGCCATGTCGGGTGGCGTCGACTCCTCGGTTGCCGCGGCGCGGCTGGTCGAGCAGGGCTACGATGTCGTTGGCGCCACCATGAAGCTCTTCTGCTACGGTGACTCCGTCCCCGACCGGCCGTGCTGCTCGCTCGACTCCATCAATGACGCGCGCGACGTGGCACACGGCCTGGGCATTCCGCACTATGTGCTGAACCTCGAGGACCGCTTCTCCCTGCACGTGATCCAGAACTTCGTCAGCGAATACAGCAGGGGACGGACTCCCATTCCGTGCGTGCGCTGCAACTCCTTCACCAAGTTCCGTGACCTGCTGGCCCACGCCGACGCGCTGCAATGCGACTGGATGGCCACCGGTCACTACGCCGTGGCACGTGACGGAGCCCTGTATCGGGGGCGGGATCGCTCCAAGGACCAGAGCTACTTTCTCTGGGGCATCGACCAGGCGGTCGTGGCCCGCATGCTGACGCCGGTGGGTGAACTGTCCAAGTCCGAGACGCGCGCCTATGCCCGGCGCCTTGGCCTTGCCACCGCCGACAAGCCCGAGTCGGTGGAGATCTGCTTTGTTCCCGACGACAACTACGTCGGCGTACTGGAGCAGCACCTCCCCGCCGATGCCCCTGCCCTGGCCCGCGGCCCGCTGGTCACGACGAGTGGCGAGGTGGTCGGGGAGCACGAAGGCTTCGCCCGGTTCACCATCGGCCAGCGCAAGCGCCTGCCGGGCGGCTTCAGCGAGGCCCGCTACGTCGTGGCCATCCGTCCCGAGGCCCGCGAAGTGGTCATTGGCTCGCTGGAAGACCTCGACGGCCACCGGGTGACCCTGGAGGAACTCAACTGGCTGGCGGCGCCATTGGCGCCCGGTGACGAGTGCCGGGTGCAGCTTCGGTACCGGGCGCCGGCCGTGCCGGCAACCGTCGTGTCACGCGATGCAGGCCGTGTGGCGCTGGTGCTCGAGACCTCCGTTCGCGCCATTGCGCCGGGACAGTCCGGCGTGCTCTACGACGACGCCGACCGCGTGCTGGGCGGCGGCGTCATTGCCTAGACACCTCTCCTACCGGAGCCGCTCATGATGGCCTTCATCCTGCGCCTGCTGATCAATGCCATGGCCATTTTCGCCGCGGTGAAGCTGCTTCCCGGGCTGCACTTCGAGGGTACCCTGGTGCAATTGGCCGGGATCGCCCTCGTATTCGGCCTGCTGAACGCCTTTCTCAAGCCCCTGCTGATGGTGCTGACCTGCCCGCTCATCCTGCTGACCCTCGGATTGTTTGCCCTGGTGGTCAACGGGGCGATGCTGCTGTTCACGGCATACGTTTCGCAGAAGATGGGCTTCCACTTTGCGGTCGATGGGTTCTGGTGGGCAGTGCTGGGTGGCATCTTCATCGGGGTCATCAGTACCGCGCTCTCGCTGCTTATTCCGGACGGCGACTGACAGGACCACGGGTACCCCGGCAGGATTGACGTGTCATGACCATAGTGCAGCCAGCGGCGGCGGCGCCTGTGCCCGAGCCGACCATGCTCGACCTCGACGTGCGCCATCCGTCGCTCTACGTCAACCGTGAACTCAGCTGGCTCGAATTCAATCGCCGGGTGCTCCATGAGGCGCTCGATCCGCGCACCCCGATGCTCGAGCGGCTCAAGTTCCTCGGTATCTACAGCAGCAACCTCGACGAGTTCTTTCAGGTGCGGGTCGCTGGCCTCAAGCGGCAGGTCGCGGCCGGGGTTACCGAGCGCACGCCTGACGGCCTGACGGCCGAGGACCAGCTCGCGCGCATTGCGGTGGTGGTGCGGGAACAGCTCACCCAGCACCGCCAGGGGCTGATGCGCGATGTGCTCCCCGCCCTGGCAGAGCAGGGCGTGAAGGTCATCAGCCACCTCGGCGAACTCGACCGCGCCAATCGCGAGCATATCGATCGGTACTTCCAGGCCAATGTCTTCCCGGTGCTGACGCCACTGGCGGTGGATCCGGGGCACCCCTTCCCCTACATATCGAACCTGAGCCTCTCCGTGGCGGTGGTGCTCCGTGGCACCGACGGGGAAGACCGTTTCGCCCGGGTGAAGGTGCCGAAGATCCTGCCTCGCTGGGTCTCCTGCCTCCAGCCCAACACCTACGTGCCGCTGGAGCAGGTGGTCGGGAGCAACCTCGAGTACCTCTTCCCGGGGATCGAGATCCTGAGCTGGCACCTGTTCCGGATCACGCGCAACACCGACATCGTCATCGAGAACGGCGAGGAAGCGGAGGACCTGCTGAGCCTCATCAAGGAGGAGGTCAGCAATCGCCGCTTCGCCGAGGTGGTGCGGCTCGAGGTGCACTCCTCGATGCCCTTCTCCCTGCGACAACTGCTGCTCGCCGAGTTCAACGAAGAGCAGCAGGACATCGCCCCGCCGCTCACGGCGAGCGATGTGTACGAGGTGCATGGCCTGCTCGACACCGCCGACTTCCTGACCCTCGCCGGCATCGACCTTCCAGCGCTCCGGGACCCGGCGTTTCACCCGGTTACACCGTCCCGGCTGGCGCAGGGCCGGAACATGTTCGAGGTCATCCGCGAGGGCGACATCCTGCTGCACCACCCGTATGACAGCTTCGCCACGACGGTGGAGCGGTTCATCCAGGCTGCGGCGGACGATCCGGATGTCCTTGCGATCAAGCTGACCCTGTACCGCACCGGCGGCGACTCGAGCATCGCGAAGCTGCTGCAGCAGGCCGCCGAACGGGGCAAGCAGGTGGCGGTGCTGATCGAGTTGCAGGCGCGCTTCGACGAGGAGAACAACATCATCTGGGCCCAGCGCCTCGAAGACGTGGGGGTGCACGTCAGCTACGGCGTGGCAGGACTGAAGACCCACGCCAAGGTGATGCTCGTGGTGCGGCGCGAAGGGGACGTCATTCGCCGGTACGTGCACATCGGCACCGGCAACTACCACCCCAAGACGGCCCGGCTCTATACCGACTTCGGCATCCTGTCCTGCAACCCCGCGCTCGGCGCCGACCTCAGCGACCTCTTCAACGTGCTCACCGGCTTTGGCCAGCCGGCCCAGTATCGCCAGATCCTGGTGGCGCCCCGCTACATGCTGGAACGCTTCCTTGCCCTTATTCACCGTGAGATCGACCACCAGCGCGCCGGGCGCGGCGGCCGGATCTTCGCCAAGATGAATGCGCTGGTGCATCCGGACATCATCGCGGCCCTGTACGAGGCCTCCCGCGCCGGCGTGCAGATCGACCTCATCGTGCGCGGCATCTGCTGCCTCAAGCCCGGCCTCCGCGGAGTGAGCGAGAACATCCGGGTCATCAGCATCATCGGACGTTTCCTCGAGCACTCGCGCGCCTTCTACTTCCGCAATGGTGGCCAGGAGGAGGTCTACATCGGCTCCGGTGACTGGATGCCGCGCAACCTCGACCGCCGCATCGAGGCCGCGGCCCCGATCCTCGAGCCCGTGCATCGCAATACCGTGCGCGATCTCCTGGAGCTCATGTGGCGCGACAATCGACAGGCCTGGGAACTGCAGGCCGACGGCAATTATGAGCAGCGCCGCCCATCGAATCCTGCCGATGAGCGAGGCACGCACCGCCAGTTGATGGACCTCGCCCGCGAAGGGGCGACGCGCAACCCATAGCACTTCACCCCCGAACAATTCCCGCTTCGGTGACGCTGCGCACGTAAGTGCGCGCACTAGTTCGACACTCTGACGCCCCATTTCGCTGTCGCAAATTTGCGGGTGGCGCCTTTCCTCGCTGGGGTCCATCGTGACTGCGTCGGTCTCGACGGGAATCCCGCTTCGCCGACCCCGCGCTCTTCCCTTCACAACAGGCGCCGCCCTTGCAGGCGGCTCTCAAAAACAGGAGGATGCTCATGTCACGAGCATTCCTGACCGTTGGCCTTCTCGCCGCTGTCGCATGCGGTGGCGAGCCGCTTGCCTCGGCCCCGGAAGCACCCGCGTCAAGTCCGCCCGTCACTGAAGGTCCGGTCACCGAGGACGAACTCGGCAGCGTGCGGAACGATCATTCCCGCTCGGCACTTGCGGGAGGTGCGACCACCGTATTCGACATCACGGCTGACGCGTTCGGTCACGCTGCCCCAAACCTTGGTGCCGCCTCACTCGTGCTGCATGACGCCGGCGATGCCGGTTTCGAGGAGGTCTTCCTCCCTGGCGTGCTTGGCCCCGTCTTCGACAACGAGTCGTGCGAGAACTGTCACCTCGGAGACGGCCGTGGGCGCCCACCGCTGCCGGGTGAACAGTTCAGTTCGATGCTGTTTCGGTCGAGTGTGGCCGGCGTCATGCGCAGCGGCAGGCGCAGCAACCCGCGCGGCGTCGAGGCGCCCTCCCCGACACCGGGATTCGGCACCCAGCTGCAGATGCGCGCGGTCGACGGCTCGTTGCCTGAGATCACCGCGTCGGTGACGTACATCGATTCCGGCGGCTCCTTCGCGGACGGCACCTCGTTCACGCTCCAGTCGCCACGCTATACTCTCGCCGGGGTGTTCGCCCCCCTGCCCGTTCCGATGATGTTTTCTCCCCGCGTCGCCCCGGTGGTATTCGGCCTGGGGTTGCTCGAGGCGATACCGGCCTCACTCATCGAGGGGAATGCCGATCCGGGTGACCGCAATCGCGACGGGGTATCAGGGCGGGCGAACTACATGGAAGATGTGGTCACCGGCCAGCGGTCGATCGGCCGGTTCGGGTGGAAGGCCAACACCCCCACCCTGCTTCAGCAGGCAGCCGCTGCCTACAACGGCGACATGGGTGTCACGTCCACCCTGTTTCCGGGGGAGTCCTGCGAGGAGTACCGCGCCGAGTGCGCAGCCCATCCCATCGAGGTTGCGGACGAGATCGTCGCGGCGGTCGCGTTCTATACCCAGTCACTGGGAGTGCCCGCGCGCCGCAGTCTGGATGATCGCCAGGTCATCCTCGGCGAGGTACTGTTCCGGCGAGTCGGTTGCGCCGGATGTCACCTGCCCTCGTTGCGCACCGGCAACATGCCCGGCATTCCCGAGGTATCGAATCAGCAAATTCAACCCTTTACCGACCTGCTGATTCACGACATGGGCCCGGCACTCGCCGACGGCCGCCCCGACTTCAAGGCGAGCGGCAGTGAGTGGCGCACGCCGCCCCTCTGGGGCATCGGACTAGTGCAGACGGTGAACGGACACAGCCGGTTCCTGCATGATGGCCGCGCCCGCTCGCTGCTCGAGGCGGTGCTATGGCATGGCGGCGAGGCCGAGCGGTCGCGAAGGCGGGTGCAGCGGTTCTCGGCGGAGGAACGAAACGCGCTGGTGAAATTCCTGGAATCGCTCTAGCGGCGCTGGCGAACCGGAGGTTGCCCGGTCACGGCTCCAGTCCAAGCGCGATCCAGCCGTCGATACCGAGACGCTTCATGGTGTTGATGTTCTGCTGATAGATGAATGCTGCGTCGGGATACGTCGCCACCGCGGCATCCACGCTCGACTCGCGCAGGAGGTGCAGGGCCGGATATGGCGAGCGGTTCGTGTAATTCGTCACGTCGTCGGGGCCGGTGCCGGCGAACCGGTACTGCGGATGGAAGCTCGCCACCTGGATCACGCCGGTGAGGCCCATCGTCTCCACCGCGGCATCCGCAACGTCAAGAAAGTCATTGTAATCGAGGAAATCGGTGAGGACGAAGGGGTGGATGAGCAGCGTCGTCTCCACCTGTTCCGCCGGCGTCACCGAGAGGAGGCGCAACTCGGACTCCAGGTCCTCGCGGAGCGCAGCCGCGTGCGTCGCGTCGCTCACCGCATACCGCACCAGGCCCTTGAGGCTGGCCGGCTTGGCAAAGGGGCAAAGGTTGAGCCCGATCACCGCCCGCTCGACCCACGCATGGGTCGCAGCAACCACGGCGCCGTGATCCGGACCGGGCGCCTTCACCTAGCCCGCCATTCCCCCGGCTTCGGCGAACTTCCGCATCAGCTCCTCCTGCTCCGGCGTCAGCTTCTCGGGCAGCGTCACCTTCACCCGAACCAGCTGGTCACCGCGCTTCCCGTTGCGTTCCACGCCCTGGCCCTTGATCCGGAACTTCCGGCCCGGCTGCGTGCCGGGCGGCACCCGCAGCAGCACCTTTTTCCCATCGATCGTGCGCACCCGCACGCTGGTGCCGAGCATGGCCTGGGCGACATTGATCGGGATCTCCACCAGCAGGTCGTCGCCGTCGCGCTCGAAGAAGTGGTCCGGCTGCACCTGGAAGCTGATGATCAGGTCGCCCGCCGGTGAGCCGCCCCGGCCCGGCTGGCCCTGGCCCTTGAGGCGCACGCGCGATCCGGTCTCCGTGCCGGGCGGCACGGTGATCGTCACCGTGCGCTCGGTCCGCACCTCGCCGGCACCATGACAGGTGGGGCACAGCTTCGATGGGATCTTCCCGCGGCCGCGGCACTTCGGGCAGGGCCGGTTCACCGCAAAACCGCCTTGCCCGAACGAGATGGTGCCGCGCCCGTTGCACTCATCGCAAGTCTCGATCCTGGCACCGGGTGCGCCGCCGCTGCCATGACAGGTGGCACAGGCATCCGTCACCGGCATCGTCACCCCGATCTTGCCGCCCAGCACCGCCGTGCGGAACGGCACCTCCAGCAGCGACTCGATCGTCTCGCCCTGCTGCTCCTCCCGGCGGCCACGACCGAAGATGGAGGAGAAGATGTCGCCCAATCCGCCCAGGCCGCCCATGTCGCCGAGGTCAATTTCCTCCTCGACGGACGGCCCTCCGGCCGGGCGCGAGCTCGATCCGGCGCTTCCCGGACGCCGGGCACGCGTATCAAACGCGCCGAGCCGGCGCATCTGGTCGTACTGCTTCCGCTTGTCGGGGTCGGAGAGCGTGCCGTGCGCCTCGGAGATCTGCTTGAAGCGCTCGGCCGACTGGGGATTGTTCGGATTGGCGTCCGGATGATGCTCCTTGGCCAGCCGCCGGTACGCCTTCTTGATCTCCTGCTGGGTGGCGGTGTCCGCCACGCCGAGCACCTGGTAGTAGTCGCCCGTCGCCACTAGGCGTTACCCTGCCCCGAGTACACCTGGACTCGGGCGGCTCGCACCATGACGCCCTTCAGCCGGTACCCGACCTGGAACGTGGCGGCTACCGTCTGCTCCAGGTCCGGCGACGGCGCAGGCGCGACGCTCACCGCCTCCTGGGTGCCGGGGTCGAACGGAGTCCCGACGGGATCGATACGCTCGAGGCCCGAGGACTGAAGCTCCTTCCACACCTTCTGGTCCACGGCATTGATCGCCGCCCGCAGTGCATCTACCGGGGTCGTAGCCGGATCGCTGCTCACGGCCCGGTGCAGGTCATCCAGGGCATCAACCAGCCGGGCCACCAGGGCGGCCTGCGCCCGCTCGCCGAGCTCGCTTCGCTCCTTGAGCGAGCGCTTCCGATAGTTGTCATACTCGGCGGCAAGGCGGACATGTCGGTCCTGCACCTCGGCCAGTTCGTCCTCCAGTCGCCTGATGGCGGAACTGTCGGGTTCGACAGGCAGGCCCGCGCCCGCGCTCACTTCGGCACCGGCACCGTCGAGGGGGTCGGCCGGCTCCGGGAAATCGGGAAATCTGGTCATAGGCGGGAAGATAGTAGCAACGGAGATGCCGACCGTAGGTGCCGGAATGGCAGGTGCGAACCCCCGCTAGCCAGGCCCTGCGGCGCCCGGCACCAATTGCAGACGCTGGCGGACCATGAACAAGGCGGCCTGGACGGCGCGGGCCCGGACCTCCGGGCGGCTGCCAGGGAAGATCGTACGCCGGCAATGGACCGCTTCCAGGCCGGCGACGGCAATGCACACCGTGCCCACCGGCTTGTCGGGCGTTGCCCCTCCCGGCCCCGCGATCCCGGTGATCCCGACGCCCACGTCCAGGGAGAGCCTGCGCCGAACACCCTCCGCCATCGCGACCGCCACCGGATCACTGACGGCGCCGTGGAGGCGCAACAACTCCTCGGGAACATCAAGTTCACGAACCTTGACCTCGTTGTCGTACGCGATGATGCCACCGCGAAAGACATCCGAACTGCCCGCGACATCGGTAAGCCTGCCACCGAGCAGACCACCGGTGCACGACTCCGCCACGCCGATGGTCCTGCCTGCTGATCGCAGCAGGCCCACCACGATATCGGCCAGCGTTTCCTCGCCCTCACCGTACGCGTGCTCACCGGCGCGACGCCGGAGCTCCGCCGCGGCGGTGGCGAGCCGCGCGTCGCTTTCGGATGCATCAGCGCCCCGGGAGGTGAGTCGCAGGTCGACCCCTTCGAGGCCGGGGAGATAGGCCAGACCGAGTGGACGGATGGCGTCCTCGATGTCACCCAGGCGCTCGGCCAGCGTGCTTTCAGGAATGCCCGTGGTACGCACCGTCCGCGAGCGAATGACCTGGTTCCCGGCGCGCGGGGCGAGGCGCGGGATCACCTCATGGGCGAGCAGGTTGCGCATCTCCAGCGGGACGCCGGGCAGCATGATCACCAATCCGCGCGATGACTCGAGCCACAGCCCCGGTGCCGTGCCCCACCGGTTTCGCAGCACGGTGCCCCCGCGGGGCACCTCCGCCTGCGACCGGTTCGAGGCGACGGGCTCGCGACCGAGGCCACGGAAGCGCTCGACGAGCTGCTGCCAGATCGCGTCATGGAACTCGAGCGGCATGGCAAGCAGGTCAGCTACGGCGTGCTTCGTGATGTCATCGCGGGTAGGACCCAGCCCACCGGTGATGAGCACGGCACCGGTGCGATCAAGCGCCGCGCCCACGGCGTCCTGGATGGCCGCGCGGTCATCGCCAACGGACGTGCGCCGCGCCACCTCGACGCCAATCGAGGCGAGTGCGCGCGCCAGCTCCGCCCCGTTGGTGTCGATCGTGAAGCCAAGGAGCAGCTCGGTGCCGACGGTGAGGAGTTCAAGTTTCATGGCGGCAGGAAGGACTACTTGCTACCCGTGCTGAACAGCGCCCTGTTCCTGTACAAATAGACCACGAAGGAATACACCGTCAGCACTACGGCGATCACCAATGTCACCGCCACGAAAGTGCCGTGGAACTGGTTCCAGAAGTAGGCGTAGCGGTTGTTCTCCCATCCCAGCGGCTTGCGGGCATCACGAAAGGCGAACCAGAGCATCACCGCGCCCACGAAGATGTTCTGGAAGACCGCCTTGAGCTTGCCGGCGCCGCCAGCGGCGATCACCACCCCCTTGGCCTTGGCCCACTGGCGGAAGATGGTCATCGCCACCTCCCGCCCGATCATCAGGACCGTGGCCCAGAGCGGGATGCTGCCCCACACCGGGATGCCGTACTCGGCCTGGCGCTCGCGCGAGATCCAGTAGATCGGGATCAGGGTGGCGAACAGCAGCAGCTTGTCGGCGAGGGGATCGAGCAGCTTGCCGAGATCGGTGATCTCGCCCCGGCTTCGCGCGAGGTAGCCGTCCAGCATGTCGGTGAAGGCCACCAGCACGAAGACGATGAACGCGATCAGCTTTGGCCAGTATCCGTCGATGAACGGGAGCAGTGCAATGACGGGCGTGAAGCAGATCCGGACCACCGTAACAATGTTCGCCGTCGTCCACACCTTCGTGGACATCTCCGCCGGCGACATGTCAACCCAGCGTCTTGACGACGAGCTTGCTGACGGCCTTGAGTGTGTCGAACACGCCCTCGCCGGTCATGGCCACCGCCTCGAAATAGGGCGAGCGCTCGATCCACTGCCCGTCCTGCTGCTGCACGATGAACTCGCCCGGGCGGAAGGGATCCTGGGTGACCCGCTGCCGCTGCGGATCCTCGACCGGCCAGCCGGGGTTCAGCGCCGCCTGCAGTTCGGCGATCGGGGCGGCGTTGGGCAGGTCGCGCTTGTTGTACTGGATGACGAAGGGAATGCGGGTCAGGTCGTATCCGTGCTGCACCATGTTGTCATAGAGGTTCTGCATTGCCTCGATGTTCGCCTCGGTGCGCTCGATCTGGCTGTCGGCCACGAACACCACGCCGTCCACGCCCTTGAGGATCAGCTTGCGCGACGCGTTGTAGTAGACCTGGCCCGGCACGGTATAAAGGTGGAACTTCACCTTGAACCCACGAATGGTGCCGAGGTCCACCGGCAGGAAGTCGAAGAAGAGTGTGCGCTCCGTTTCCGTCGCCAGGGAAATCATCTTCCCCCGCGCCGTGGGCGCCACCTTCTGGTAGACGTGCTCGAGATTGGTCGTCTTGCCGCCGAGACCGGGCCCGTAGTACACGAGCTTGCAGTTGATCTCGCGAGACGCGTAGTTGATCATCGACATGGACGACGCTCCCTCACACCCCGAATAGCTTGTCGATCTCGTCTTCGGCATCGCCCAGCAGCCCTGATTCCATCTGCTGGCTTGCCTTCCCCTGGCTGCTGAACAGCTCCTCGAACACCTTGACCAGCTCCGGCACCGTGGTGCGCACTCGCAGCTTCACCAGGCCGAGTGTGGTGCGGTTGTCGAACAGGACCACGAGAATGACCCGCCGCGCCACATCGGCGAGGTACATCGACTCGCGCTCACCCTGATGGAACAGCGCGCCGAACTCGGGCTCGCCCAGCATGCGCGCGAGCTGGTCGTTCGCGCTGAAGTCGGCCGCGGTCAGCGTGGCGAACGCCGTCGAGTCAAACACCGGCGGCTCACCCACCGTGGACACGAGCTGCCCGGTCCGGTCGACGATGAGCGCGGTCCGGGCACCGGAATCGGCCAGGAATACGCTCAGGATGCCCTGGATGCGGCGGGCGTCCTCCTCGCGGAAGGCCCAGCTGGAGGAGCCACTCACGCGGCGTCTCCCTGCCCGAGTGTCTGCGTCATCCGCTCGAGGATGGTGATGCCTCGCCGCTGCAACGCCGGGATCGGCTCCCAGGCGACATACTCGCGGAGCCGGGCGAGGCCGGCGAGGCTGGGGTGCCGGCCCAGCCAGCTCAGCGCCATGTGGCGCACAGGGGGACGGCCATGGAACAGCTCGGCCTCGTGCGACCGCTCCCGCCGCCGGCTCACTTCACGCGCGACCACGACCCCGATCAGTGCACCACCCAGCAGCGCCCAGTAGCGTGCGCGCATCAACGTACGTCCTGTCGGGCCGTCAGCGCGTGCGCCAGTGTGACGGTATCGACGTATTCCAGTTCGCCGCCCATCGGCAGCCCGCGCGCCAGCCGGGTGACCCGCACGGCGTGACCGGCCAGCAGCTGCTGAATGTAGGTCGCCGTCACCTCACCCTCCATGGAAGGATTCGTCGCGAGGATGACCTCCAGCACGCCGTCCTGCTCCACCCGGCGGACCAGCTGGTCCATCCGAAGCGCCTCGGGGCCCACCCCCTCCAGTGGTGAGAGCCGGCCGCCGAGGACGTGATACCGCCCGCGAAACCCGGTCGCCCGGTCGACCACGCCAACTGCGGAGGGCTCTTCCACGACGCAGAGGAGGGTCGGTTCGCGCCGGGGGTCGGCACAGATGGCACAGACCGCCGTTTCGGTGAGGTTGCCGCAGGAATCGCACGGGCGCACCCGCTCCGCCGCGGACTGCAGGGCGGTCGCGAGGCGAACGACCTGGTCAGTGGGTTGCTGCAGCAAGTGAAACGTGAGCCGCTGGGCCGTCTTCCGCCCGATGCCGGGGAGGCGCGCCAACTCGGTGACCAGGGCCTCGATGACGCTCACCCCCGACTCAGAGCCCCGGACCGACGGGCGGTGTCGGCAGCTTCTTCATCTCGGCCTGCACCAGCTCCGCGGCGCGACGCTGTGCTTCGGCCACCGCAGACAGCACCAGGTCCGACAGCAAGTCGGCATCACGCCCGGCGAACGCTTCCGCATCAATGCGCACGTCGCGGATATTGCCGCGCCCATCGGCTGTTACGCGCACCATGCCGCCGCCGGCCTGAACCTCGAAGGTCCGGTTGGCGAGTTCAGTCTCAAGTTCCTGCAGGCGACCCTGCCACTGCTGGCCGAGCTGCCACATCTGCTGAAGGTCGACCATTCCCATGTTGCTGCCACCGGCCAGGGGTAAAGAACGCGGCCCTACTCCACGATCTCCAAATCTAACGCCTCCGCCGCCGCGTCGAGAGCGGGATCCCGTACCCGGAGGCCCTTGAGCCGGTCTGCACGCAGTGCTTCTGCGGAGAGCCGCTTCGGGGGCGGAGACGAAGTCGCATCGCCTTCCGCCACGACGAGTTCCACCGGCGCCCCGACGATCCGGGCCAGCAGTGCGGCCAGCCGCTCCCGCTGCCGCTCGAGGGTCAGCGCCAGCCCGGCGTCCGGGTCGGTAAGCCGCAGCGTCAGGCGGGGAGGCGCGACCGCCGTGGGCACGGTGGCAGCCAGTGCCGTGCCGAGCAGGGGGCTCTCCGCGCGGGCCGCCAGCACAATGTCCGGCCAGGCCGCCGTCAGGGCCTCGCGGGTAAAGCTGACCTGGTCCGGCGCCGGTGACACCGCGGGAGGGGCGGGCCGGGCGGGCTTGGCCAGCGGCACGGCGGGAGTCGCTCGCCCCCCCCTCGCCGGCGCCGCACCCGGCGCTCCATCCAGCACCGCCTGCAGGTCCACCACCCGGTCGAGCATCGCCCAGCGCAGCAACAGCGTCTCCACTACCAGCCGCGCGTTTCCACTGCGCCGGATTGACGTCTCGTTATCCGCGAGCAGCCGCAGCATGCGCAGGATGTCGCCCGGCTCCAGCCGCGTGCGATACTCCTCCAGCATGGCCCGGGCGGACTCCGTGAGGCCCTCGGGTTCGGCGCCCACCTGCACCATGAGCAGCGCGCGCAGCATCTCGGCGGCGCCATTCATGAACTCGCCCAGGTCGGCCCCGGACTCGAGCACCTGTTCCACCAGCCGGAAGACCCCGGCGCCGTCCTGCTCCACCACAATGCGGCACACCTCGGCGTACGATTCGTCCGGCACCAGCCCGAGCACCTCGCGCACCCGCTCGACCGTGACGGCACCTTCCCCGAAGCTCAGGCACTGGTCGAGCAGCGACAGGGCGTCGCGCATCCCCCCGTCGGCGTGGCGCGCAATCAGGGTCAGCGCATCATCCTCGGCCTTGATGCCCTCGATGCCGAGCACCTCGGTGAGCCTGCTCCGGATGGCGGCGGGCCCGATGCGACGGAAATCGAACCGCTGCAGCCGGGACAGCACTGGGGCGGCGGTGGAGGCGATCTTCTGCGGTTCGGTGGTTGCAAAGACGAACACGACCCGCGGCGGTGGTTCCTCCAGGATCTTGAGCAGCGCATTCCACGCCTCGCGCGTGAGCATGTGCGCCTCGTCCACGATGTAGACCTTGTAGTGGCCCTCCTGGGAGGCCGCGTACATGGCGCGCTCCCGCAGCTCCCGGGCGTCATCGACACCCCGGTGACTGGCGGCATCGATTTCCACCACGTCGAGGCCCGCCGACCCGCTCCATGTGCGGCGACAGTTCTCGCATTCACCGCAGGGATCGCCCAGGGTGTCACGATTGGCACAGTTGAGCGCCATCGCCAGGATGCGCGCGGCCGTGGTCTTGCCGACCCCACGCGGACCGGTGAGCAGGTAGCCATGGCCGACCCGACCACTCGCCACGGCACCGCGCAGTACGGCGGTGACGTGATCCTGGACCAGCAGGTCACTGAAGCGCTTGGGACGGTACCGGCGGGCGAGTGCGATCATGGGGGGAAATAAAGTGCCTCAGGCTCCCCGAAGCGATACCGGACATCGCTTAGCGCTGCTACCGGCAAGGTCCTGACGCGATTCGCGCGCCGGTACCCTTCGGACCTGAGGCTCGGGCAAGATAGTCGAAATGGGGGTCTTGGCGGAAGGCCGGAAGCCCGACGTGAAGACGTGAAGACGTGAGGTAGTTCGGAGTACTTCAAGTCCTCAAGTTCTCACGTCCTCACGTCCTGTCTTCATGCGACGGCCCCCTGCTTCCGCTGCAGTCTCAGCGCCTCCCACCGCTCCGCCACGACACCCCCGATGAGGAACACGACGGCCATGTAGTAGACCCAGAGCACGAACAGCACCAGCGCGCCAAGCTGGGCCCCGCCGCCAAACGCCGACCCGGGCAGCACCGATCGCGCGAGGTACAAGCCGTACAGCCGCTTGGCGATCTCGAAGCCGAAGGCCGAAAACGTCGACGCGATGAGCACCGACGTGACGCTCATGCGACGCGGTGATGCGAAGCGATAGATGACGAAGAAGAGGGAGATGGAGAACGCGAAACCCACGAGTTCGGTGAACAGCCGCCCGACCGTGCTCACGAGCAGGGTGTACGACGACAGCACGGCGGCTTCGCTCCGCGACCGGGCCAGCACCAGGCCCGCGGAGAACACCGTGTTGATCAGGAACAGCGTGGCGACCGTCAACGCGAGCGCCGCATCGCGCGCCTTGTTCCGCAGGAACGTGACGATGATCCCGCGACTCGCACCCGGCCGGGACGCCACGTCATAGACGAAATTCAGCGAGTTCCTCATGCTGGCGAACAGGCGGGTACTCAACCAGAGGAAACTGGGCACGGCGACGAGCGACAGGTTGCCGCGGTTCTCGAAGATCCGGGTCAGGAGGCGCTCGACCGGTCCAAAGGGATCCTGGCTGGGCAGGCTGTTGTGCGGCGGAAGGAAGCGATGAAAGAGCGAGTCGGGATCGAGCGTGGTGCCCTCGGGCGCCAGGCCCTGTACCAGCACGGTGAAGAGCACCAGCAGCAGCAGCACGAAGGGGACGGCCGCCAGCAACGCATCGAAGCTGAGCGCGCTTGCCAGGAACGGGACGTTGTTCTCGTCGGCGGATTCGAGGGTGCGCCGGACGAAGCCCCAGACCGAGCGGTGCCAGCTCCGGACCCGGGGGGGCGCGCTCAGGCGCCCGGTTCCTCCGATGCGTCCGCCACCCCGCGCCGGCGCGACCGGGCCCGGGCCAGGCGCTGCTCGAGTTCAGCCCGGGGCGTCACCGGCGCCACGGCGTCATCCTCCTCCTCCCCATCATCATCGTCATCGACCTCGAGCGCTTCCCCGGCATCATCGAGCCAGTCTTCGACCCGCTGCCGCCGGTCGCCGAGCTGCTCGGTGAGTTCGTCCACCTTCTCCTCCGCCATGGCCCGCAGCTTCCGCAGCCGTCGCTGCAACCCGCGCCGCGTTTGCTCCCCCGTCGCCGGCGCGTAGAACAGCGCCACCGCGGCGCCGGCCAGCGCACCCCAGAGAAACCACTTGGCTGAGACGTCGCCGCCTCGCTCGACATAAACGACCTCGCGCTCACGATCGCGCATGCGGCACCCCCAGTTGTGCGGCGGCCGTCAGCGGCCGCCGTGGAATACTAGACGCGCCAGGCCGCGAACGGTGCGCGCCCTACGCGAAGTCGCCCGGATCGGCTGGCGGCGCCGGGACGCTGCCGGTCCCGGCGCGCCCCATCGCCGCGAAGGTAAGCTGCTTGCCCAGCTCGACGCCGGGCTGGTCGAACGGGTTCACGCCATACCATGCCCCGGCAAACCCGGTCGCCAGCTGGTAGAACATCAGCAACTCACCCAGCGAGTCCTCGGTAACCTCGGGCACGCGGAGGATGGTGTGCATGCGGCCCGCGGACGCCAGCGCCCCGGACGTAGCGGCGCACTCAGCGGCCAGCAGCTCGTTGAGCGAACGGCCCGGCAGGTACGAGAGTTCGTCGGGAAGCTCCGATCGACCGGGTATGACGACCTCGAGACCGTGATCCTCCACCGATACCAGCGTGAGCACCTTGTCGAATGGCCCCTCCATGAACAGCTGCACCTGGCTGTGCTGGTCGGTGGCCCCAACAGCGCCGACGGGGGTCGGGCCGGCAAACACCTCGGCGCCGCGGCGGTCATGCCGCTTGCCCAGGCTTTCCGCCCAGAGCTGGCGATACCACTCGGCCACATCGCGCAGGCGATCGCAGTACGGCATCAGCACGTCGATGCGCGCGCCAAGCCAGGTGTCAGCAGCCCAGTGCAACCCGGCGTGCAGTGCCGAGCGGTTGGCGAGCAGGTCGGCCGAATCGGCATCCCGCAGCGCGCGCTCCGCCCCGCCCAGCAGGGCGGCGATGTCGATACCAACCAGCGCCGCGGGCAGCAGGCCTACGGGCGACAGGACGCTGAAGCGCCCGCCGACTGCGGGCGGTACATCCACCGCCGCGATTCCCTCGCGCCGCGCGATGTCGCGCAGGACGCCCCGCTCTGGATCGGTGGTGAACACGAGGTGTCGGGTTGCCGCCGGACCAAGTGCCTCCTCGAGCCAGGACCGGACCACGAGATACTGCGCCATGGTTTCCGCAGTCGACCCGGACTTGCTCACCACATTGACCAGCACCCGTCGTGGATCGATGCGGCCGAGGGCGGCGTGCACACTGGCCGGGTCGACGTTGTCGAGGATGGTAAGCCTCGGATAGAAATCGCGTCCCTCGTCATCCAGCTCGTTCCAGGCCGGCGCACGCAAGGCCGTGAGCAACGCACGGGCGCCCAGCGCCGACCCGCCGATGCCAAGAACGAGCACATGATCGAAGGCCTGGCCCACGCCGCTGGCAAACTGGGTGATGCTCCGCACGGCGGTGCCCTGCTCCGCCAGATCGTAGAACCCGTATTCCCCGGCCGCGCGGCGGGCCCGGACCTCGGCATGCACCCCGGAAAAGCGACGACCCAGATCCGCCAGTTGCACGCGGGTCAGGCCATGAACGCCATCGAGGCCATCCTGCAGCATTCGTCCGTACTCGAGTCGAAGCATTGCTCAGACCTCCACGATCAGGCCGTCATGCGCGGGGAAGACATTGACCGGCAGCTTGTCCAGGAGCTCGGCGTGACCCGTCTCATGGGTCAGGTGCGTCAGCCAGGTGCGCCCGGCGCCGACCGCACGCGCCACCTCGACGGCCTCGCCAATACTGAGGTGCGTGGGATGCGGTCGCCACCAGAGCGCGTTGAGCACAAGCACCTTGAGGCCCTGCAACTGGTCGCGCTCGGCCTCGGGAACTTCCTTCACGTCCGTCAGATACGCCAGATCCCCGATCCGGTAGCCGAACACCCGGCCGTGGCCGTGGCGGAACGCCAGGGGCAGGACCGGCACGCCGGCGACCTCCTGCCAGCGTCCGGCCTCAAGCGGTTGCGGAGCCAGCAGCGGCTTGGAGGTGCCCTCGTAGGCCGGGGCATCACCATCGAAGATGTAACGGAAACTCTCGCGCAGTCGCGTCAGGGTCTCCGCTGCCCCGTACACCGGCAGCGCCTCCCGCCGCTTCACCGAGAAGACGCGCAGGTCATCAATGCCGTTGATGTGGTCCGCGTGCTCGTGGGTATAGAGCACCGCGTCCACATGGGAGCGTCCTGCGGCGATCAGCTGGAGCCGCAGTTCCGGCGGCGTGTCGATGAGCAGGGTCGTCCCGTCGACGTCCACCAGCGCACCGGTCCGGGTGCGCCGGTCGCGCACATCGGACGAGAGGCACACCGCGCAGGTGCAGCCGACCTGCGGCACCCCGAACGAGGTCCCCGTCCCCAGGAAAGTGAGCCGCATATCGGCTACACCGCCTCGACCTTGAGCAAGTTGGTGGTGCCGGGCGTGTCGAACGGCACGCCCGCGGTGACCACGATGCGGTCGCCGGGCGACGCAAGCCCGCGGGAAATCAGCTGCTGCCTCGCCACCGGGAGGATGGCATCATAGTTCGGAAAATGCTGGACCAGCACCGGTACAACCCCCCATACCAGCGAGAGCTGCCGGAACGTCTCGGGCTCCGGCGTCACGGCCAGGATAGGGACCGAGGGACGGTACGCGGCGACGGTCCGCGCGGTGAAGCCGCTGGAGGTGAGGCACACGATCGCGGGCGCCAGCAGCAGGTCTGCGGCAGCACATACCGCCACGGCAATCGCCGACTCGGTGCGCGTCGTCGGCATCGCGGCGTCGGCGTCGCTCAGCAGGCGATCGGACTTCTCCGCCCGGCGACCGACCGCCAGATCGAACGCCGGGCTCCGCCCGCGCCGCTGGCTCTCGATTTCCCGGGCGATGCGGACCATGGCATCCACCGATTCTCTCGGGTAGGCGCCGACCGCCGTTTCGGCGGAAAGCATGACCGCATCGGTGCCATCGAGGATTGCGTTGGCCACATCGGACGCCTCGGCCCGGGTTGGCCTTGGCGCATGCACCATCGACTCCAGCATCTGCGTGGCCGTGATCACCGGCTTGCCATGGAGGTTGGCCTCGCGAATAAGCCGCTTCTGGGTCAGCGGCACCTCCTCGAACGGCAGCTCCACCCCCAGGTCGCCGCGGGCCACCATGATGGCGTCAGCCGCGCGCAGGATCCCCTTGATGTTCCGGAGGGCCGTGTCCTTCTCGATCTTCGCGATGATGCGGACCGACGACGGCACGAGGCGGCGCAGCGCCTCCACGTCCTCCCCGCGCTGCACGAAGGACATCGCGATGAAATCGGCCCCAGCGGCCACGGCCCGCTCTACCTCCTCGGCGTCCCGCTCGCTGATCGCTGGTGCGCTGACCTCCACCCCCGGCAGGTTCATCCCCTTGTTGGACTTCAGCAGTCCGCCGTACCGCACCACGCCCGTCACCAGCACCCCGCGGATATCCTCGACCTCGACGCTCAGGAGGCCGTCATCCAGGAGGATGGTGGAACCCGGCCTGACGTCCCTCGCCAGTCCTTCGTAGGTCGTGGGGATCTCGTTTGGAGCGGCAACGGCCTCCGGTGCGAATACCACCCGGGTGCCGGTGGCGAGTTCGCGCGGCTCCGACAGCGCGCCTACCCGGATGCGAGGCCCACGGAGGTCCACCAGGACAGCTGCGGCATGATGCGCCGCCCGCGCCTCAAACACCGCGCGCAGCTCGCGGATCCAGCGCTCCCGCACTTCGGCGGTGCCGTGGGACGAGTTGACGCGCACGACGTCCACGCCGGCGTCCAGCAGCGCGGTCATCTGGTCTGGCGAGTCCCACGCGGGCCCCAGCGTGGCGACGATCTTGGTCCGACGAACAAGAGAATTGGTCACGGTGCGGGCAGTCTAACGCGGCGGGAACGCTCGCGCACCGGGGGGGCGATGGTGGCTGAATCTTGCTGTCGCGCCACCGTCGACCAGACGTGTGCTTGTCATTCAGTCACTCGACGCCCGAATACCCACAATGTCGTGTGGAAGAGTTTTCAACATTCGACAGGAAAATGGATTTGGCCTGAGGACTCAAGGGCGAAGTCCGAATTAAAGGACATTCGATATCCACATGTTGAAAACTGCCTATAAGATTCGGTACCGGTAGACCCGAAAATCACCTCGCCGGGTGAAGTGAAGCAGGAATCCAAGTTGTACAAATGTCGTAAGATCATCATAATTATAGCTTTACTATATCGTGTCTCAAGCAGGATATCGGCTGATGACACTGTCGTTACCAAGTGAAATCGCCAACACTTTCCAGATTGCGAACAGATTCAACAGCGCACGAACGGGTAGCGCCACTGTCGAATCCCCGGCCCCCATTCCGCGCACAATCCACTGGCCGATCTACTCCGAAACGACGGACAGTTGGCCCGAGCCGCCCTGATACATCGGGCCCAGATAACGGATTGGCGACTGCCGCAGGAGCTTGGCGAGCTTGTCCTTGCCGATAATGACCAGAGCCCCGACCATGGACCGGCTGGACGTGGCGGTGAGTGACCACCGAAGCAGGACCGGCTTGCCGCGGGGCCCCCGCACCACCCACACCCGCTCGACGGGCGCGTCGGACTTTGCCGAGTCGCCGGCGGTGTGGCCATCCCAGATCAGCTTCGTCTTGCCAAGCTCGATGACATGGCGCTCATCGTCGCCGTGGGCGGCCTTGCCGAACGAGGCCTTGACCAAGCGGAACGGTGTCGCGGTCGAGTCCGTTGCCTGGGCGGCCCACTTGTCGTTCGTGAAGATCGTGCTCACGGCGAGCCCGTTCGGCGGCTGGTTGAGCGCGACCCGGGCCCAGAACCCCAGGATGCCAATCATCTCGGAGCTTCCAGCCGCCGCGACCCGTTCGCGGGACCCGAACGCCGCCCGGCCAAACCGGTAGACGCACAGGGCAGCCGGCATCCAGCTGCCGTACTCGGGCTGGTCTGCCAGGACGCGCGCGAGCACCGGGGTCAGGTCAATCATGCCATCGAGGCGCCCCGGCTGCGCGTCGTCGGGCAGGACACCCGGCGCATCCTCGGGGCTGACAAGGAAGGTGACGCAGTACCCCTGCTCCAGGTTGCTGAATTGCCAGGGCTCGTCGGGGCCCGCACCGCTAGGCGCGACCGGTACGATGAGGCACCCGAGCGCCAGCAAGGTCGCCCGGAAGCTCATGGCTGGGCCGCCTTGGCCACCGCACGCCGCAACGCCTCGAACTCCCCCGTGTTCTGTGGATCGAGGGCGAGGTCACGATAGCTCACCTTGCCGTCCGGCCGAATCACGAACACCGTGGGCCGGTCCACGCCGTCAGCGCCGTCGCTCCCATAGCGACGGGCCACCCGCTGGTCGGGGTCGCTCAGCAGGAGGAACGGGAGACCCAAACTGCTGGCAAACCGGCGATGTGATTCGAGCGAATCGCCTCCAACCGCCACGATCACGACTGCCGGGCCGGCCGAGTTGGCTATCGAGGCAAGGCCCTGGAGTTCCGCCGTGCTGGTTGGCGTGAAGTCGCGCGGGAAGAATGCGAGCACCACCACCTTGCCCAGGTTGTCGGTGAGCCGGAACGACTGTTCTTCGGTGCCAATCACCTCCCGATTGGCCCAGGGCAGCGTGAAGTCGGGCGCGCGCTGTCCTGTCTCAGGTCCCTTGACGATCCGTGCAGTGGGCGTCGGCGGCCCCTTGGGAGCGGCCTGCCCCAACGCCTGCCGCGCATACCCGGCCGTCAGCACCGAAAGCACCAGGACGCCCAGCAGGCCTGGCCGCAGGCGGCCGGGTCTAGCGATGGGTGACACGAGCGAGGGCACCCGAGATGTCCTGGTCGGCACCGCTGCCGGTATAGGCAACCTTGCCGGTCGCATCGATGATCACGATGTAGGACGTCACCGGCGCTTCATAGGCTCGTGTGCTCACGCCCTTGTCATCGTAGAGCGTGCGATACGGCGGATTGTGGCTTGCGATCCAGCGCCGCACACGCTCGGGAGTCTGGTTGACCGTAACATTGACGCCGAAGAACGCGACCGAATCCCCGTAGGCGGCATGCGCCGCCTTGACCTTCGGCAGGAGCTCCTCGCACACGCTGCACCAGGTAGCCCAGAACTCCAGCAGCACCGGTTGCCGGCCGATGAAATCGGCAAGGTTGACCGGCTTCCCGTCGATGTCGTTGACGATGACCACCGGGGCCCTTGCGCCCACCGCAATGCCCTCGTCCTGGGCCCGGGCCGGGGCGGGCATCGCCAGGAGCAGCACCAGGATCGCGCCGAGTTGCCTCATGAATTGCGCCCCGCCTGAAAGATGTAGTACTGCGCCATGACGAGCAGCAGCACGCCGCCGATACGCTTGAGGCGGAGCATCCAGACCCCGCTTCGCGGCATGGCGGCCAGGGCGCCGGCAGACAGGCCTACCACCGCCAGGACCGCGGTCATGCCGAGCGAGAACGCGAGCATGTAGGCAAAGCCGAGCAGCGCGCTCCCCGTCGCCGCCACAAACGTCAGCGCCACGGCGAAGGCCGGCGCCCCACAGGGCGCGGCAACCAGTCCTGACGTGGCACCCATCATGAAAGCGCCGTACGGGCGCTCGGCGGTGAAACGCGTGGCCCAATCAAGCAGCCTGCCCGACGCCCGTACGCTGAAGGCGTCCAGGAGGGCCAGCCCAGACACGAGCAACAGGTTGGCCATGACCAACAGGGCCCACTTGTTGGTGCTGACGCCGCCAAAGATGGAACCGGTAAGCCCGGCGATGACCCCCAGCGTCGCATAGACCAGGGCCACTCCCAGCACGTATAGCGCCGTCATGCCCAGCCGGGCTCGCGCCGTCCGCCCTGCCGCTCCCGCCCCACCAAGCAGCCCGGCGGTGATGGGAATCATGGGATAGACACAGGGGGTAAAACTGGTCAGCAGTCCCGCACCAAACAGCAGCAGCACAGCCACGAACGGCCGATCTCTCAAGGTTTCGGCCAGGGGGGCATTGAGTATCACGTTCAGGGCGGCCACTACCGGGTAACGCCGTACCGTGCCGCCACGTAGTTCTCCAGGATCTCGAGGAACTCCGGGACGATCCTCTCGCCCTTGAGCGTCACGAACAGCTTGCCATCGACGTAGACCGGCGCCCTCGGTTCCTCAGCGGTTCCCGGCAGAGAGATGCCGATGTTCGCGTGCTTTGATTCCCCGGGACCGTTCACGACGCATCCCATGACGGCCACCTTCATCTCCTCCACGCCCGGGCGCTCCGCACCCCACACCGGCATCTTCTGCCGGAGGTAGCTCTCGATGTCCTGCGCCATGTGCTGGAAGAAGGTGCTGGTGGTGCGTCCGCAGCCGGGACAGCTCGTCACCTGCGGCGTGAAGCTCCGCAACTCCATGCTTTGGAGGATCTGCTGCGCCACCCGCACCTCTTCCGCACGATCACCGCCGGGCGCCGGGGTCAGCGAGACCCGTATCGTGTCACCGATGCCTTCCTGCAGCAGCACCGCCAGCCCTGCGGCGCTGGCGACCACGCCCTTGGCGCCCATCCCCGCCTCGGTGAGGCCGAGATGCAGGGGATACGGGCACCGTCGCGCCAGCATGCGGTAGACGTCGATGAGGTCCTGGACCCCGGACACCTTGGCACTGAGGATGATGCGGTCGCGCGCCATGCCGACGCTTTCCGCGAACGCCGCGGAGCGGATGGCGCTCTGCACCATCGCTTCCATGGTCACGTCGCGGGCATCACGCGGGGCGTCGAGCAGGGCGTTCGCGTCCATCAGCTCAGTGAGCAACTGCTGGTCGAGCGAGCCCCAGTTGACGCCGATACGCACCGGCTTCTCGTGTGCGAGCGCGACCTCAAGGATGGCGCGGAAGTTGGTGTCGGCGTGCTTCCCACCGACGTTGCCCGGATTGATACGGAACTTGGCCAGCGTCCGGGCGCAGTCGGGAAACCGCGTGAGCAGCAGGTGACCGTTGTAGTGAAAATCACCAATGATCGGGACGTGCAGGCCCAGGCGATCGAGCCCATCGACAATTTCGGGCACGGCACGCGCTGCATCCTCGTTGTTGACGGTGACCCGAACCAGTTCACTGCCGGCCCGGGCCAGCTCCGCGACCTGCCGCACCGTACCCACCACGTCGGCGGTATCGGTGTTGGTCATGGACTGCACGACGATGGGATGGCACGAGCCGACGGCAACGGCGCCGACATGGACGGTGGGGGTGGTACGTCGTGGGGCGAATGGCATGCGTTACGATCGATCGAAGTGTGCTTCGGAGATGGCCCAGCGGTCAGCATCGCTCAGCGCGAGGGTGCCGGCCACCGCGCTGTCGCGGACATGCGCCTCGGTGCGGGCACTGGGGATGGCCAGCACGCTCGGCCCCTGCGCCAGGGCCCAGGCGACGACCAGGGCATGCGGCGAAAAGCCGAGCTCGGCGGACAGTCGCTGCAGCACGAGATGATCAGGGAGCTTCTTCGTGAGCCGGCCACCACCAGTGGGGCTGTAGGCCAGGAACCCGATGCCCCGTTCGCCGCAATAGCGCACGACGCCGGTCTCGATGGCCTCGCGAAAGAAGGGGTTGAGCCGGTTCTGGACCGTCGTCACCTCGCCGATCGCCTCGGCCGTCTTGATCTCGGCCACGCTCACGTTCGACAATCCGATCCAGCGGATCTTTCCCTCGCGCTGCAGCTCCACCAGCACCCCGACGCTGTCCTCGAACGGCACCTGATGGTCTGGTGCGTGGAGCTGGTAGAGATCGATCCGATCCACCTTGAGGGCCTGGAGCGAGCGCTCACAGGCCCGACGGAGCCGCTCGGGGCGCGCATCGCGCTCCCAGCGGCCGTCGGGACGGATCATGCCACCCTTGGTGGCAACGATCACCTGATCGCGCGGCCCGCCCCACGTGCGGAGCGCCTGCGCGACGAGGCGTTCGTTGTGGCCGATGTCGTTCTGGTCGAGGCAATAGACGTCGGCGGTATCGATCAGCGTCATGCCGGCATCGAGGCCGGCATGGAGGACCCGCACGGCGACATCCTCCGGCGGGCGGCCGGCGAGGGACAGGTGCATGCCCCCATAGCCCACAACGGAAACGTGCGGCGCCCCGCGACCGAGCGGGCGCTGCTGCATCACACGAGGCCCATCTGCTGGACGAACCGGTCGTACTCCGCGGCGTGGATTCGGCCGTCGTCGAGCAGCGGCTTGATCGCCGCGATGATTTCCTGGCGATTTCCCTCGATGCGGCGGTCGCGCAACTCACTGATCATGCGTGAGAAACGATGCTCGTACTCATCGCGATCGAGTTCGCCGTTGGTGCGCATGTCGCTCAGGTGGGCCAGCTCCCGGGCCACGCGCGATGCCGGCACTGGCTTGGCGGGTTGACCCTGCGGGTTGGAGGTCATCGGCGCGGTCTCCTGGGGTGCAGATGAGGGTAGTACGATGGCTGGAATATAAGCCGTGATCGCCCGCCCGCTGGCAGTGCGGGAATGCGCTAGCTTGGGAGTGAACGCGCTCCCGGTCACCGGCCGGGGCAGCCACTACCACAGCCGCACGGCAAGGCACACGACATGACGGCGACTTCTCGGTCGATGTCGACCTGGCCTGCCGCCACACGGGGGCCTGAGCCCGGGAACCTGCCTTGAGCATGCCTGGGGGGAGCGATCGATTGCCCGCCGCCACCCGGCTCGGTCAGGTGCGCCTCCAAGTCGCGGACCTCGGTCGTTCCATCGCATTCTACGACCGTGTTCTGGGGCTGCGGGTGATCGAGCACTGCGGGGCCAGCGCCAGCCTCGGCGCGCAGGGCAGTGACGCAACCCTCGTTGAATTGCAGGAACGGCACGGTGCCAATCCGGTGCGGCGCCGCGGGCACCTCGGCCTCTTCCACTACGCCCTCCTGCTTCCAGACCGGCCCTCGCTTGGGCGGCTGCTACGGCACCTCGCCAGCATCGACGCGAAGGTCGGGGCCTCGGACCACCTCGTCAGCGAGGCGCTCTACCTGCACGATCCCGACGGGCTCGGCATCGAGGTCTACGCCGACCGGCCGCGGGCAACCTGGCAGCGTGAGGGCGGCGAACTGGTGATGACAACCCAGCCGCTCGATATCGAGGGCGTGACGGCGGCCGGTGGCACCGGATCATGGACCGGTATGCCCGCTGGAACCATCATGGGGCACCTCCACCTGCGCGTCGGGAGCCTGGCCGAGGCCGCGGCGTTCTATTGCGATGGGCTTGGGCTCGACCCCACAGTATGGAGCTACCCCGGGGCACTGTTCCTCTCGGCCGGCGGCTACCATCATCACCTGGGGGTAAACACCTGGGCGGGCGAGGACGCCGAGCCGGCCGCGGAGCACGACGCCAGGCTGCTGGAATGGGAGATACTGCTGCCCGACCGCGAGGACGTCTCGATGGCCGCCACGAGGCTGGAGGTCGCGGGCCACGTCGTGCGCCGGTCCGGGAACGGGGTGCACGTGAATGACCCGTGGGGAACGACCCTTTTCCTGCGGGGTTGAAAAGGCTGGACAAGTGACCGCCACTGAACCACACACGGAGCCCGACATGACCGCAACCAAATCACCGGCGAGCAGCGCTGAAAACCTTGGCGCCACCGTCCCGGCACAAGCCTATGCTGCGTTCGACCCCAAGTCTCCCCTCGGTCCGTTCAGCCTTTCACGGCGCGTGCCCGGGCCCCGCGACGTCCAGATCGAGATCCTCTTCTGCGGCGTCTGCCACTCGGACCTGCATACCGCACGGAGCGAGTGGCAGGGCACCACCTATCCGGTCGTTCCGGGCCACGAGATCCTCGGTCGCGTCGTGCGGGTCGGCGCCCAGGTCACGAAGTTCAAGGCGGGCGACATTGCTGCGGTCGGCTGCATGGTGGACTCCTGTCGCACCTGCCCCGACTGTCGGGACGGACTCGAGCAGTACTGCCAGGGGCCGGCCACGTTCACGTATAACGGCCCCGACAAGCATCTTGGCGGCGTCACCTACGGCGGCTACTCCACCGGGATCGTGGTGGACCAGGACTTCGTGCTGCGCGTGTCGGACAAGCTCGATCCTGCCGGCGCGGCTCCCCTGCTCTGCGCCGGTATCACGACCTGGTCGCCGCTCAAGCACTGGAAGGTCGGGCCGGGTACGAGGGTGGGCGTGGTCGGCCTGGGTGGACTGGGGCACATGGGCGTGAAGCTCGCGCACGCGCTCGGCGCACACGTGGTGCTGTTCACCGGGTCGCCCGGCAAGACGGCGGATGCCAAGCGCCTGGGTGCCGACGAGGTGGTCGTGACCCGGCATGCGGACGAAGTGGGGAAGCACGCCAACACGCTCGACTTCATCCTGAACACGGTATCGGCGCAGCACAACCTCGACGTCTACCTCAACCTGCTCAAGCGGGACGGGACGATGTGCCTGGTGGGCGCGCCGGAGCACCCGCACCCCTCGCCCAGCGTGATGGCCTTGATCTTCCGCCGCCGCGCGCTGGCGGGATCGCTGATCGGCGGCATCCGGGAAACCCAGGAGATGCTCGACTTCTGCGCGGAACACAACATCGTGTCGGACGTGGAAGTGATCCCGATGCAAAAAATCAACGAGGCCTACGAGCGGATGCTGAAGAGCGACGTGAAGTACCGCTTCGTGATCGACATGGCATCGATCAAGTAGGCGGGAGCTCCTGGGTAGCGGTTGCCACCGGCAGGCCCGCCGCCACCCAGCCCTGATAGCCCCCGGTCAGGTTGGCCACGTTCTGGACGCCGTGCGCCTGCAGGAGGCTCGCCGCAATCGCCGAACGCGCTCCGCCCTGGCACTGCACCACCAGCGGCCGGTCGCGCGGCAGGTCTTCCAGTCGCGACACCAGGTAACCCAGCGGGATGTTCTGCCCACCCGGAAGGTGCCCCGCCTCCCACTCCGCATGCCCCCGCACATCAATCACCGTGACGGCACCACCCTCCAGTTGCCGAGCGAGTAGCCCTGGTTCCACCTGGGGAACGGTTTCGAGCGCGACACCGCCCGCCACCCACGCCGTGATCGCCGACGAGCCGAAGTAGCCGGCGAAGTGATCGAGACCTATCATCGCCAGCTCGCGAGCGGCCTGGTCCACCTGGCGAGGCGCGAGTTCGCCGGCGCCGTCCACGATGAGGTAGAAATCGTCGTCGAACGGGATGAGCCACCCAGCCCAGGTGGTGAAGCTCCGGTCAAGCGGGATGTTGAGGGTGCCGGGGACATGGCCGGCGGCAAAGTCGGCTGCGCACCGGGTGTCGATGATCAACGCTCCCCGCTGCAGGAACTCGGCGAACCGCCCGTCGGGAATCCACTGCGGCCGAGCGAAGCCGTTGAGGACTCGGGGGCCATCACGGTTGATGCGCTTCATCTGCGCGAAGTACGCGGGCGGTTCCGGCTGCCCGGCGAGCACCTGCCGCACGAACTCGTCCTCGTCGTCGATGGCGAAGGCCCAGTTGAATCGCCGCTCGTAGCCAACCGTACTCTGCGGCACCGCGCTCAGCCCCTTGCCGCAGGCGGACCCCGCCCCATGCCCGGGCCAGATTTGCAGGTAGTCCGGGTGGGCCTTGAAACGGCGGAGTGACTGGAAGAGCGCGCGGGCACTCCCTTCCATGGTGCCCTGCACCTTGGCCGCTCGCTCGAGCAGGTCAGGACGGCCCACATCGCCTACGAAGACGAAGTCACCCGTCACCATGGCGATCGGCTCCGTGGCGGCGGCGGTATCGGTGACGACGAAAGCGATGTGCTCGGGTGTATGCCCCGGGGTGTGCACCACGTCCAGCCGGACATTGCCCACCTTGATGACGTCACCGTCGTGCACGATCACCGCGCCAGCTTCTCGCGCGAAGGCGTATTGCCAGTCGGGTCCGCCCTCACCAGACAGCAGGAGCGACGCCCCGGTGCGCGCCGCCAGCTCGCGGCTCCCGGAGACGAAGTCCGCGTGGATGTGCGTTTCCGTGACGTGGGTGATGGCCACCCCTTCCGACGCCGCCATGCGGAGGTACTGCTCGATGTCGCGGTTGGGATCGATCACGACGGCATGGCCAGTGCGACCACACCCGATCAGGTAGCTGGCCTGCGCCAACTGCTCGTCGTACAATCGCTTCACGATCATGGGCTTGGCACTCCTGATAAAGGCCGCCGGTGCCGATATTGACTATATGCCTATGTAGTAGTACTATATGCCTATGCAGTAGTATAGTTCCGGCAACCGGGAGGTCAAGATGGCATTCGTCACCAGCGGGTTCGCGCAGTTCATGTCCAGTGGAGCCGGTCGCGCCGGGCGGGTCGTGGCGGGGATCGCGCTCATCGGGTGGGGATACCTCCATCGCGACGCCGGATCGGGATTGGCCTTCATGATCGGCGGTTTACTGCCGCTGGCCGCGGGGCTGCTCGACATCTGCGTGCTCGGTCCCCTGTTCGGCGGGCCGCTCAGCGGGAGCGCCACCCGCGCCGCCGCGCCACGAAAGCACTAGCCCATGGGACGGGAGCCGCTGTCACCCGAGATGCTCGGGCTTGTTGCAGGACGCTTCAGGGCGCTGGCCGAACCGGCCCGCCTGCAGATCCTGCAAGCGCTCCGGGGCGGTGAGCTCGCCGTCGGGCACCTCGTGGAGGCCACCGGCATGGGCCAGGCGAACGTCTCCAAGCACCTGCAGTTGCTGCTGACCCACGGCTACGTGTCACGGCGGAAGGAAGGGCTCTTCTCGTACTACACCATTGCCGACCGCAGCGTATTCGAGCTCTGCGATATCATGTGCGGCAAGCTCGCCGAACAGACCACTCAACGCAGGCGGGTTCTGGCACGCCGGGCCTAGGGCCACGTCGCCCTGCATGCCACCCTGCCAGAGCGCCCGCCGATCGATGATCGGCGGGCGCTTTCGCCTCCAGGACCGCGGTTGTCAGGACCGCCCGAAGAAGGTCAGCCGCACTCCGAGTAGCCGCACACGTGGCACTTCACGCAGCCCTCGGCGAACTCGAGCTGAGACCCGCAGTCGGGACAGGCGCCTGAAAAGGTGTTCTGCATGCCGCCGAGCGCGAGCTGCTGCTCGTCGCCGG
>JANNSD010000145.1:0-7710 GCA_031402225.1 Gemmatimonadota bacterium
GAGCTGGGGAGAGCAGGTAGAAGTAAGCTGAGTATGGCCCCCTGAAGGATCCCAGGCTGGACCCATCAGTTGTGACAACGCGCACTCGATAGTTGCCTGCCGGAAGGGAGAAGGGGCCTGACTCCCGCACGCTCTGGCCGGCCGGGAGCACAACGCTCTGGAGGCTGTCGCCGGCCAAAGTGGTGAGGTGCAGGCGCAGCGGGTCCCATACATGGAAGGGATCCGGAGGACCCAGACTGGTGCGCAGCACGATGTTGGCGATGCCCCCGACCGGCCAGGCAAGGGTGAACTCATCACGGTCATCGTATTCGTCGATCTGCTCCCCGATGATGCTGTCGGTGCCTGTCAGCGAGGGCGAAGCGGTTTCGGGGCCCAGATTGATCTGCACCACCCTCACGCGGTAGGTCTCTTTCCCGGTCGTCACATTGCCCGAGGATTGTTGGCGGTCACTGCCAACGCGAAAGCGGATGTCGCCACTGGGCGGAATTGGCAAGGCACCGCTCGTGGCGTTGACCGGGTTGTTGTCGATCAACAGACGCGCCGGCCGCACGCCCTCACCGAAGGTTTCAAGCCAGGTCTTCAGAGAATCAGCATTGGCGTCCTCAAGAATGATGTTGACCAGCGTCCCTGGCGTGCCGTTAATGGTGAATTCGTCCAGGTCTCCGCGGTAGTCGAGTGCCTCCGAAATCACCGCGTTGGTACCAACCGTGGCCGGGGCGGACTCCGGCGCTCGGCTACCCGGCCGTATGACGAAGGTGTAGCTGGAGGGAAGCCCATCCTCCCTGCCGAAGACACGGACAACGAACGAACCAGAGGGGGCCGTCGACAACAGCGACCCATTGTCTTCAAGTGGCACGCCTACGGATGGAGCATCCACTTCGCGCAGCGGGGAAAGGTTGTTCTGGTCGAAATAAATGAGGGAAAAGCGGCCAGGCCCCGGACCATCATTGGCGAGGTAGCCCACCATGTCGTTGCCTACCTGTCCCGAAATGGCATACTCATCAATGTCAGCGCTGGTCTCGAGGTCCTCCCCGGCCCTGACCTGGCCGATGGTCGCTGTCGCTGGCCCGTGTTCGGGGGCGCTGTTCACTGGATATGCAAACAGGCGATAGTGAATGGCCGAGGTTGGATCAGACTCCCCGATTCGACTGACCAGCACCTTGAGCGTCTTTCCTGCGGAAAGAATGATATGACTGGTACGGGACTGGAGGAGCGGGAGCCCGGGATAGGCACTGGCCCCCAGGACAGGACCAAAGTCCGCCCCCTCCACTTGCACCGCGACGCTTCCGTCCCGACCCTCTACGAAAATCGCCATGTAAGTTCGGGCTGAAACAGTCAAGCGATGTTCGTTGCGCAACCGCCCGGCCGAGAGGGTCTGCACGGCCATCGAATCGCCAAGGCGGAGATTCGCGGCGGGACCGGAGGCGACCGGGGCGTCGACTGGTTCGTCCGAACTGCACGAGAGAACGAGCGCTGCGAGGGCGATCCAGTACCGGCGGGATGAGGGCGCGTTCAATGTGACCTGATCATTTCCCACGTGCCGTGGTCTGCATGGTCATCGGGAATTCCAAGCACGGGGAGATAGACGATACCGGCAAGTCGATCCGCCGAAATGGTCGTGGCCTTGTATCTGATGGACCCGTAGCCTGGCGCACTACGGAGAATGATGCTGTCGGCGCCAACCTCCAGGAAGAAACTACGCGAGTTACCCGTGAGCATCCTGGGTTCCTCGAAAACACCGTCGAACCCGCAGCTGACGGTTCCGCCAAACTGTTCCACTGCCCCATAGGTACTGTCACCGATGTACAGCCAGAGATGCATCGGGCGATCCCAGGTCTTGCAGATCCTGGGCGGCACTTCCCCGCCCTGGACCAGGCCGCTTACCGAGTCGCTCAGGACCCACTCGCCGGAGAAGTCGATGGTTGTGGCGACGGACAGCGGCTCGGGGCTGCACGCGGTGCCCGTCGCAATGAGCAATGCCAGGCCGCCGAGGCACGCAACCGCAGTTCCGCGCACACCAATGCGGGCTACCATGCGGCACCTGCCGTCGATGCCACCGGCGCCACCGTGCCATCGCGAACGACAAACGAGTAGCTGGTGGGGAGATTGGCGGTGCCCAGGACCCGGACCACATGCGGGCCGGCGGGAACGGTGAAGAGCGCCGAGGCATTGTTCTCGAGCGGCACGCCCACGTCCGGGGCATACACACCACCGAGTGCGTTCTCGTCGTTTTCCGCGAAGAATCCGAGGGAGAACACGCCCGCTGCCCCGGGGCCCACGTTGGAGAGGTACGCGACGAGGTCCTTCCCTTCCTGGCCCACCAGCGGGTACTCGTCGATGTCGGCACTGGTCTCGAGATCCTCACTCCGGACCTGCCCGAGGATCAGGAGAGGTGAACCGTGCTCCGGGTCCCGGTTGACGGGATACACAAAGAGGCGATAGCGCTGGGCCGAGGGGGCGACGGTTCCCCGGCGACTGAGGAAGACATTCAAGGTCTTTCCTGCGGCGATGGAGAATCGTTCACTGCGGTTCGCCAGGAGCCGGGAATCGACCGGGAAAAGACCGTCGCTCACACCCAAATCGATGCCGTCGACGAAGATTCGCATGTGCACCGCGCTGTCGAGCGCCTGCACGTAGACGGCGACCTCGGTGTTTCCGGAAACAGTGAGGTGGTGCGCCCGGCTCAGCTGCCCCGCAGCGAGCGTAAGTGTCGGGGTGGTATCGCCGAGGAAGAGATCGAGCGGACCGACGGGCGGTGGCTCGATGGGTTCACCGGGGCTGCAGCCCAGGGCGAGGGCGGCGAGCACTGTGAAGCGCGAACGGGAGTACCAGAGGCACGACATTGGTCCGCCTTAGCTGAATGGGCACGTGACAAGATGCAAAGCCGGCGTAGCCTGCCCGTGACCTGACCGTTTCGGCCAAGGTGCGGTTCGGCGTCGGTGGCGGACATGGAGCCTTGGAGGGGAGACGAACGTAGCGCGCGGCACGGGCGGGGATAAGGGTGGGACGATCGTCCTAATGCTGCCCTGCACAGGAGTGTCCCTCGTGTGTGTCACTCCGCGCGTCAGCGGGCAGCACAACCGCCCCATGCCGAGGACTATCACTCAGCTTTTCAGCTTTGAGGCAGCCGTGGCCGCTGCATTCTGGAGACACTCAGGGCCTGCCAAGGTCAGCTCGCGATGCCGAAGCAATAGAACAACCCGTTCCCGCCGGTGGCGACGAGATTCTCCTGGCCGCATCCGCGGGAGTTGTGCGCTGAGTTCCACGACGTGGGGAATTCGCCACCACCGGTGCGGTCGTGATGCCCGACGCGAGCGCTTCCCTCCCCGCTCCCGGTCCAGTTGTCGCAGTTGGTATAGCCCTCACCGACATAGGCGGTGCCGTCGAGCTTCGATCCGGTGAGGATGTCATGCATATTCGGCGTATCGCCTCGACCATTCACCACGGCGCCCGTCTCGGTGAGCGAGTTCTCCTTGGACAGCTTGTTGTTGTCGCTGTGGAGGTCGGCGACGTTTTCGGCGACCTTCACGCCCTTGGCGTTGTACCAGGGCCCCTTGCCGATCCGGTCACGGGCATCGACCCCGGGCTTTCCATTGGAGGGGAGAGTACTGAGATAGGCATGCCATTGGACCTTCTTCGACCCCGCGGTCTCGGCCAGCAGCTGGCATAGCCGGTCGGCACCTTCCAGTCCGCCGAGGTTGGCGCCCATGCCGGAGCCGGCACTGGTGATGAAGAAGGTCAGCACTGACTGTTGTTCCCGGCTGGGCTGTGCCCCGAGCAGCAGCAGCGATCCCAGGATTACCCACGTGTTCTTCATGAGCCGAGCCTTTCGTGTTAGTGGTGCCTGACATGATCAAGCATCCTGACCGCGGTAAATTCAAGGGGAGGGTGACAGGGCCACAACCAAAGGAACCCGAATGCATCGACGCTTCGCGCTGTTGATCCTGCTCTTCCTGGCCGGCTGCGGCCGACCGGCTGCAACCGACAGCCTGCCCGACGCCCAGCAACTGGTCGGCACGTGGAAGGTGGACCTGCGACCCACACCCGGCTCCGAGCCGTACTTTCAGCAGCTCGTCGTTTCGCAGGTGTCCGGCAAGACCTTTTCGGGCATGTTCTACGGCTCTCCTATCTCAGAGGGACGAATCAACACCGACTGGTCCGCGGTGCGGATCGCATTCACTACGGAAGATCGTTCGGGGGCCTACCATCATTCGGCCGTCCTCTCGGAGGGCACCATCGAGGGTCTCAGCAACTCCAGCGGAAGGGATTTCCTGGCGTACTGGTCGGCGACGAAGGATCTGGAGCGCTAGCCGCCGTCGTCAGCGCGTGATGATGTGGGGCACGAAGTGGCTCAGGTTGCCGGTGATGAGGTCGGATGATTCGCGGATGCCGAGGCCGGCGGGCCAGCCGTTGATGAGCCATGCGCCGAGCACGGGATAGTTGCCGTCGAACGAAGGCAAGGGGCAGAGATCCTGATACACCTTCCTGTCGTTGGCCCACTCGCCGGGATGTTCCCGCAGTACTTCCTCGTTCCAGATCAGCCGCACGTTGGACCCTTCCCTGCCATACATGGGCTTCTCGGCGTACGCCTCGAGCAGGGTGTTGTCGAAGTAGGTGGCGAGGAGGTTGGGGTGGCCGGGGTTGAGTTCCCACATGATGGCGAGCAGGCCCTTGCTGGAGAGCAGGAGCTTCCAGGCCGGCTCGATGACGTGCATAGGCGCGTGGTGCAGGTGTCCGGCAAACTCCTCCTCGGCCATCCACTCCCAGGGATAGAGCTTGAAGAGCTGGGTGATGGGCTGCTCTTCCATGTCGACGAAGGTGAGGCCGTTCCAGCCCACCTCGGCGATGTCGAGCGTCTTCACCTCGCAGCCGCCCTGGGCGGCGGTGTCGGCGAGGTAGGTGACGGTGGCGACGTCCTCGGGAAGTGCACCCCAGGTGGCGAAGTGGACGCGGGGATAGGAGCGGCGGAGGTGCTGCCAGCGATCGATGAGCTTCTCGTGGATGGTGTTCCACTGGTCGGCGTCGCGGCCCTCGAGCCAGTCCCACTGGGCGAGGGCGGCCTCGACGAGCCCGGTGGGGGTGTCGGCGTTGTACTCGAGGAGGCGGGGAGACGACTTGCCGTCGTACCAGAGGTCGAGCCGGCCGTAGACCTGCGGGTGGTCGTTCCTCCAGCTCTTCTCGATGAGGGGGACGAGATCGGGCGGCACGCCGAGCTCGGCGTAGCGCCGGTGCTCCACGACGTGGGCGGCGGCATTTATAGCGAGGTCGTGGAGGACGCCGGTGGCGCGCTCGAGCTCGTCGATCTGGGCGGGAGAGAACTCGTAGTAGGCGCCGTCGCGCCAGTAGGCGTCCTTCGAGTGCCAGACGAGACCGACCGCTTCCACGCGCTCCTTCCAGTCGGGGCGCGGGTCGCAGGTGCGGCGGTGCATCAGGAGTTCAAGGCGCGCCCGGACGCGGTGCCGCCGAAGCCGCCGCGGACGGTGGCGGGCCGGGAGTACTGCCCGGTCGCGGAGCGCCAGTTGACGGAGGGGCTGGGATAGCGGCTCCCACCCTGGACATAGAAGCGGCCGTTGGGGCGCATTGCCCACATGCCGCCGTAGTACCAGATCCAGGGGGTGATGTGGACGCCTCCGGTGCCGTGGATTGCGGGGGCACCGGAGGCGAGGGTGTCGGTGGCGCTGTCGGGTGCGGTGGCGCAGAGGGAATCGGGGACGATGGCGTCGGTCTGGGCCTCGATGCAGGTAGCAGTGCCGGTCGCAATGGTCTCCGACTCGGCGCAGGCGGCGGCGACGAGGGGAAGGAAGAGGAGGAGCGGGCGGCGGGGGGAGGAGAAGAGTGCGTGCATGGGGGAAATGTAGTGAGGTCGCGCTAGCCGCCTCCCCAGAGCTCGGCGAACAGCGCCGGCAGGTCGATGACCAGGGGCGGCACGTCGGCTGTCGGTTGCCAGGTGATGTCGCCGTCGAGCAGCTCGGGGCGATCGTCGCCGGGGCGCCAGCGTTCCACCACGCGGGCATCGGGATCGACCACCCAGAACTCCGGGACGCCGGCGCGCTGGTAGTACCGGCGCTTGAAGTTGCGGTCGTAGCGTGCCGACGATGGCGACGACACCTCGATGGCGAGCAGCGGCAGCGGTGCGGCGACCCAGGACTGCGGGAGCGTGCGACCCGGGAGGACGAAGATGTCGGGCTGGGCCACCTGATTTCCATCGAGCCGGAGGTCGGCCGGGGAGGTGAGGGCCCTGCCGACCTTGTGCGCGCTCAGGTATGGGCCCAAGTGGTCCAGGAGCAGGGCAATGACGCCCTGATGAGGCGCCGATGGCGACGGGGTCACAACGAGCGTGCCGTCGAACAGCTCGTAGCGGTTCCCGTCGTCGGGAAGGTCGAGGACCTGCTCGCGGGTCCATCGGTCCAGGTGGGGCATGGCCATAGCGTACGCTCGGCGGGGAAGGAATGGCAAGAGGGCATGCGCCAAGGTGAAGGACGCCGATGCCCGGAGCGCTACCAGAGTTGCGCGAGCGGTGCCGGAATTACGGCCAATGGCTGGTGCACAATGGTCAGTTCCCGACCGTGAACTCGTAGGGACCCATGCCTTCGCGGTTGCCCTCGGTCATGAGCCGCGCGGTGAAGGTACCAGTGGAGGGCAGCTGGATTCCGGTGCCACGCTGCCAAACACCCACATAAGCGCCGTTCACCAGTGTCCCGACGACGTTGCCGCCAGGCGTGACGATCTCGAGGCGAAGTGTGGCCGCCGAGAAGCCGGTATAAATCATGCGGTACGCCGGCACAACGACCTGGCCCGCGGTGCCCGTGAAGCGGAACTCGTCCACGTCGGCCGGGTGGGAGATGGTCTCGGACCGGACGGTATCGCCGACGGATATTGTTGCCGGCGCAATCTCAGGTGCACGGTTCACCGCCAGGACGTTGAGGGTGTACTGGTCAATGGGGATGGCCAGGGCCGCCTTATACGGCATGTCTACCAGGCAGTCGTTACGCACCCACACCCGGATGCGCGCACGGCCCGTTGGACCAAGGCGAATGATGCCACTGCCGATATCCTGCTCCGCACCGTAGGTAGACCCGAGCATGACCGGCGAGTCGGGAGCGAGCACCTCGACACAGGGCGAAGCGTAGACAAAGCGGACCAGCAGCGCGAACTCGCTGTTGGGTGCCGCGACGAGGTCGTACTGGTCCACGTCGCCTACTGGCAGTGCTTCGCTGACCGTGCTGCCGATTCCCAAGGTTGCCGGATTCGATTCGGGTGCGAGCGGCACCGCCTCGACGCGAATAGTGTACGTTCCGTGCTCGCTGGAGTTTTCGTTGTATGACGAGATGCTGAAGCGACGATTATCGTTGGCCTGGGCCGTCCGCGGCATCGTCACGTCGCCAGGCGACAACCAGAAGGAAGGCCCGCCGGGATAAATCGGCGAGTCGTAATCCCAGTAACTCACGAAAAGCCCCCGGGCACTCACGGTCGAGACATCGAGGCGGACACGGAAGAGCTCACCGGGTGCGATGGCAATGTTGAACGTGTCGCGGTCGCCGATCGGATTGATGGCCTCGTTGACCACCGAGCCAAGGCCCAGGGTGAGCGGCGCAGTCTCTGGCGCCTCGGAGATGCGGTAGACGTAGGCACGATACGGCCCGACATACGGGCCGGTGTTACCACTGGCTGTCAGCCGGTAGGTGCCGGCCGGCAGGTAGAACCTTCCCG
>JANNSD010000146.1:0-6870 GCA_031402225.1 Gemmatimonadota bacterium
CCCGCCCCAGGCAACACCACCTCCACCCCGCCCAGTTCTATCTGCTGCGCGAGGTACCGGCGCCGCAGCTCCTCACGCTCATCCAAGCCGGGCCTCAACCGCGTCGAGGATAGCCTCGGCCACTTCCCGCTTCGACGCGAGCGGTACGATGGTACAGCTGCCGTCGCGCGCGAGGATGGCGACCCGGTTGGTGTCGACCTCGGTGCCGGCACCCGGCTCGAGCGCGTCGTTGACGACGATGAGGTCCAGCTCCTTGCGCTCCAGCTTGTGGCGACCCTTCGCCAGCGCGTCCCCGGTCTCCAAGGCGAAACCCACGATGATGCTGTCCGCGCGGCGGGCATCGCGGGTGGCGCGCAGGATGTCGGCCGTCGGCTCGAGCGGAATGGCCAGCGCCCCGTCTACCCGAGAACGCTTGGCGCTGCTGACCTCGCTGGGCCGATAGTCGGCGGGCGCCGCCGCCATCACCAGGATATCCGCGGTGGGAAGCGCCTCGCGCACCGCGTGTTCCAGCTCCATGGTGGAGTCGACGCGTGTCACCGTCACGCCCACTGGCGGCTCGAGCAGCACCGGCCCGGAAATGAGCAACACATCGGCGCCGCGCTCCCAGGCCACCTCGGCCAGCCGGTAACCCATCTTGCCGCTGGAGCGGTTCGTCACCACCCGCACCGGATCGATCGGCTCCCGGGTAGGCCCAGCCGTTACCACGACGCGCTTGCCACGCAGCCGGCTGCCCCGCTGTATCAGGCGCGCCGCATGCGACGCGATCGCCAGGGGCTCGCTCATTCGCCCCGGGCGGCTCGACGGGCCCTCGGCGAGCGGCCCGATCTCAGGCCCGACAACGGTGACACCGCGCCGCTCGAGCAGCGCCAGGTTGACCTGCGTCTGTGGGTGGGCAAACATCTCGTCGTTCATGGCTGGAGCCAGGAGCACCGGTGCCGTGGCCGCGAGCAGCACGCTGGTCAGCGCGTCGTCGGCGAGTCCCTGCGCCATGCGGGCAATCAACTGTGCCGTGGCAGGCGCCACGATCACCACGTCCGCCTGCTGGCCCCAGCGCACATGATTGAGCGCCGCATCGCGATCCCACAGCGACACCAGCACCGGCCGGCCCGTCAGCGCCTCGAAGGTGACCGGCCGCACGAACTCCGCCGCGGACCGGGTCAGCACCACATCGACCCGCGCGCCGGCTTCGGTCAGGTGCCGGGCGAGATAGCAGCTCTTGTAGCAGGCGATCCCGCCCGACACGCCGAGGACGACGTGCCGGCCGGACCACACCGTCACGCCTCGGAGCGGCGGCGGCGCACCAGCTTGTAGTTGAGGTCTCCCACGGCCAGCTCCTCGAGCGAGCGCGTGGTGAGCTTCTCCTCCATCTGGAGGTGGTCCTTGGGGAAGTCATTCAGGTAGCGGGCGAACTTCGCCGCCACGAGCACGCCGAGATACTTGTTGCCGGCCTGCTTGGCCACCTCATTCGGGGTCACGATCCGCATTGTGCTGCCTCCTTACGATCCTGCGTTCACGGCCGGGTACCGGCGCGCTTCCGTCTCCACCGCCTGCCGGAGTTCCTGCAACGTTCCCGACAGGTCGGCCAGTCGATATGCGCGCCGCGACTCGGCCTCGACAATGGCATCCACCTGCTGCACCGCATGGTCCAGATCGTCGTTCACGATCACGTAGTCGTACTCACCAGCGGCGAGGATCTCCTCCGCCGCGCGCTCGAGCCGTCGACGCAGGGCATCGGTCGTCTCGGTATTCCGGCCCACCAGGCGGTCGGCCAGCGACGCCGCCGAGGGCGGCAGCACGAAGACCTCGACCGCGGCCGCGCGATTGCCACGCAGCTGCCGCGCGCCCTGGACGTCGATGTCGAGCACCGCGTGCCGCCCTGCCTGGTGGATCCGGTCGATCTCGGCGCGCAGCGTACCGTAGAGGTTGCCGCTGTACTCCGCCCATTCGAGGAACGCATCGGCATCGACCCGGCGCATGAACTCATCGCGCGGCACGAAGTAGTAGTGCTCGCCCTCTTGTTCCCCGGCCCGAGGCAATCGCGTCGTGGCCGAAATCGAGTATCCCAGGTCGGCCCGCTTCCCCACGAGTCGCCGCGCAATCGTCGTCTTGCCGCCGCCCGACGGCGATGACAGCACCAGGATGAAGGGCGTCACTCGAGGTTCTCGAGCTGCTCGCGGAATTTCTCCAGCTCCCCCTTCATGGCGATGACCGCCTGCTGGATCACCGCGTCGTTCGCCTTGGCACCCATCGTGTTGACTTCGCGGCCGAGTTCCTGTGCCAGGAAGCCCAGCTGCTTGCCCGCCGGCTGGTCGGCCGTCAGGGCCGCGCGACAGGCTACGAGGTGCTGCCGGAACCGCACCAGCTCCTCGGTGATGTCCAGCTTGTCGGCCAGGACCGCGATCTCCTGTGCGAGACGCTGGTCGTCGAGTGGCCGACCGGCCAGGAGCTGGGTCACTGATGCATGCAGCCGGTCGCGCTCCCGCACCAGTCGGTCCGGCGCCCGGTCCGCAATGATTGCGGCGCTCGCCTCCACCGCGGTCAATCGCGCCAGCAGGTCGACGGCCAGTGCGGCACCCTCGCGCGCACGCATGGCACGGCACTCGGCGGCGGCGCGAGCCACGATCGGCTCTACTTCGGCGAACGCGATCTCCGTCGCCTCCGCGCTCCGGCTCACCAGCACCTCCGGTTGCCGCGCCACCAGCTCGAGCGTGACTTCTCCCGAGAGGTTGAGTGCCGACTTCAGTTCGCGCAAGCGGCTCGCAGCGGCCTCGGCCCGCGGCAGGTCGATCGCCAGCGTCGGCTCGCGCTCGGGATACTCTGTCCAGCGCGCGGACAGCGCCACATGACCCCGGTCCAGCTCCTTGCGCACCCGCTCGCGCAACTCCCCCTCAACCGAGGACAGCTCGTTCGGGAGCTTGGGTGCGAAGTTGAAGAACCGATGGTTGACCGTGCGGATCTCGATCCGCAGGCGCCCGCCGGCGACCGCCCCTTCCGCCGCCCCGAACCCCGTCATGCTGTGCGGCAAGCTCGGCCCCCGTCCGGTGGAAAGCAGGGAAAGATAGCGTCCAGAGCGACTCGCTGGTAGGCTCGACCTGCGGCGGCGCGGCGCGGTGGCCCAAGGGCGCAAGTCAATGCCCGAATTGAGGATGGGGCGCCGGGGCTCGGCTAGTTCAGGAAGCCCCAGCGAATCCCGAAGATGGTGGCCAGGGGCTGGACCGGGAACCCAGGCACGTATCCCGGACCCTCGGACAGCAAGTTGGCCCTCGAGAAGTACACCGAGAAGCTCTGGATCCGGAGCTCGATCAGGGTCTCGAGGTACATCTGGGCGGGCAGTTCAAACGGTAAACCGTCCGGCCGGATGCCGAGGACGCCCGCGCTCCACCGCTCGAATCCGATCGACGCCTTGAGATCGAACGCTCCGCTCGGGAACGTGCGGAGGAAGCGCGAGCGTATGGTGCCCATCACCCTGGCGTGCTCCGGAGGCTGCCCCACGGGGGCCACGTTGATCGCGCTCGAATACCACGCGTCCACCGAGAGCCAGTTCGTAGGACTGATCCGCCCCCGCGCCTGAAACCAGTTGGTGGCCAGCGATGGGGTGATGCTGGCCACGGTGAGCTGCATCTGCTGGTACGTGAACGGGTCGAACGCCGCGGTGCGCGTGATACCCAACTCCGCGCCGAGCACCCGGCTATCCCAGCCGAGGCTGGCCGATCCCTCGAGAATCGACTGTGCTGTGTCGAGGGCAATGCTCGGCGCCTGCACCACCGAGCCGGCGCGCGCACTGGCGCGCAGCAGCACGTGACTGAACGGTGAGACCGATGCCTGCACTCCGGCCCACGCGCTGGAGCGGCTGAACGTGAGCAATTGGTAGGCGGCATTCATGTTGATGGCGACGCGGGCGGACGGGGTCCAGCCAGCGGTAGCGCCGAGATCCAGCGTGGTCCAGCGCGTGCGGTAGGCCGCCGACGCTGTGGCGCTCAGGGTCGGCGTGCGCCAGGTGCCATTCGCGGTCACGGACCCGATGTTCTGCTTGATGGTGTCGTTGTTGAAGGTGGTCCGCGCAATCGTCAGGTCGACGCCCGGCCCGAGTCCGTCAATCCTCTTCCGCAGGAAGCCCCGCAGGAACAGGTCATGGCGTCCACCTGACGTGCCCAGCACGGTGCTTCCGGTCGACGATAGCTCATCCTGACGCTTCGGTGAGTTGGTGACGTATTGCGCCACCAGCCCGTACCGGGGCGACGGCACGTAGCTCACCTGCGCCCACGCCTGCGTATTCAGGTAGAAGCTGCCGGTACCGCCGTTCAGTCGCCCGCTGTTGTAGTAGTCGGCGGCAATGCCGAAGCCCACTCGCTTCAGCGAGCGCTTCTCCAACTGCGCCTGGAACTGGGTCAGGCTGTTGCTGCCCCGCCCCAACCCGATGAGCGAGCGCGGCGACACGCGTTCGTGGCGCCGGGTGTACAGGTACACGCGCAGGGAGCCCGGCCAGGGCTCGATCTCCACTCGCTCCAGGAGGCTCAGCGCAAAAATGGAAGGATCGATCCCCACACTGTCCGCTCCCGCTGCCACGTACGGGAGCCCGTCGAGGAAGTACTCGACCGACGTGGCGCCACGGCCGTGAAAGTTGGGGAGAGCCGCAGCACCGAGCCACCCCGTACGCCAGAGGTACGCTCCCGGCGCGAGAGCCACGAGGTCGCCCAGGGTGTGGGCCATGGCCCAGTCTATCGAGTCGCGGGCAAAGACGATGCGCGCGCCCACGGCGCGTGGGCCTTCAGCGCCCACATACGGAATCGGCGGAACCCAGGTGTCGTTCTTGGCGGTAGCGGAGAGATAGCGTTCGGTCTGGATCGACTGGCGCCGGGCCACCGAGTCGGCCCGCAGCGAGTCGGTCCGGATCGAGTCGGCGCGCACGCTGTCGGCCAGTTGCTGCACCTGCGCATGCAGCGGCGCGGCAAGCAGCATGAGCAGCGCGGCAATCCAGTGGCGCGGGCCCAGGAGACGGCGGTGCGGCTCCGCGGCCACGCTTCGGCTTCAGCCTTGGCGCGCGAGGATGAACTCGGAGAAGAGCCGGACGCCGGTGCCGGTCGGACCCTTCACCCGGCTCGCATCCTCGCGGTCCGTGTATGCAGTGCCCGCGATGTCGAGGTGCGCCCACGGGAAGCCCTCCACGAACTCGCGCAGGAACCAGCCCGCCGAGATACTGCCACCGGGACGGCCGCCGCTGTTCTTCACATCCGCGATGTCGGACTTGTTGAGTTCGCGGTAGTCGTCCCAGAGGGGCATTGGCCAGGCTCGTTCGTCCGCTCGCTCGCTCGCGGCGCGCACTTCGCTGATTAGCGGCTCGTCGGTGCCGAACAGCCCCGTGGCGGTGTGGCCCAGCGCCACCACGATGGCCCCGGTCAGCGTGGCGATGTCAATGACGCACGACGGGTTGAGCCGCCGCGCGTACGAGAGCGCATCGGCCAGGATGAGCCGGCCTTCCGCATCGGTATTGATGATCTCGATGGTCTTGCCCAGATGACTCGTCACCACATCGCCCGGCTTGATCGCGGTGCCTGAGGGCATGTTCTCCGTCGCCGGGACCAGTCCGACGACGTGCACCTTTGGCTTGAGCCGCCCCAGCATCTCGAAGGTGCCCAGCACCGCGGCGGCACCGGACATGTCGTACTTCATCTCCTCCATGTTGAGCGCCGGCTTGATCGAGATGCCGCCGGTGTCGAAGGTGACGCCCTTTCCCACCAACACTACGGGGGCACCTGGCGCTCCCTGATAGTCAAGCATGATGAACCGCGGCTCCTCGACGCTGCCCTGCGCCACCGCCAGGAGTGCGCCCATTTTTTCCTTGGTGATGGCCGCCTTGTCCAGGACCGTGACCGGGATGCCGTGGCGCTTGCCGATATCCTGCGCCGCCCCGGCGAGTGCCGTCGGTGTCAGCTGGTTGGACGGCAGCATCTGCAGACCCCGAGCGAGCGTCTGGCCGGCGCCAATGGCGGCACCAGCCCGGTGGCCTTCCTCCCAGGCCGCAGCGTCACCCAGCACCAGCACGTCCACCCGCTCGAGCGGGGCCTTCGGATCCTCGGGCGGGCGCTTCAGCTCGGCGAAGTGCCATGCACCCTGCGCCACGCCCTCGGCGACCGCCTGGGCTGCCTGCCGCGCACTCAATTGTCCCAGCGCTTCCGGCGCCACGTACAGCGCGGCGGTACCCGCGCCAAGTGCCCGTGCCCGCTTGGCCGCGGTCGAGGCGGCACGGCGGAGCGCCGCGGAGCCGCCTTCCTCGCTCTTGCCGACCCCCACCAGCAGGACCCGGGTGAACGGCGCATCGGCATACGCCAGCAGCACGTCGTCCTTCTTGCCGGTGAAGTCACCACTCCGGTACGCACGACCCAGCGCGCCTGCCGTCGCCTTGTCGAGCGCAGCGAGCGAGGCAGGGAGATCGCCCCGGGGAACTAGCACGGCGAGCAGCGGAGTCTTGTACTGCGATGGGTCAGCGGCAACGACGCGGGATTCGAAGGCCATGGTCCTCTCGTACTGCGGTCAGCGGTTGAAGAAATGCTGTTCGTCGGGCCCGACATATGTGGCTCGGGGCCGGATCAGTTCGGGATCACGGGCCTGCTCCAGCACATGCGCGATCCAGCCGGGTGTGCGGGCCACTGCAAAAAGTGGGGCAAAGGCGGCCACGGGCAGTCCCGCGGCCAGGTAAACCACGGTCAGATAGTAATCGACATTGGCCCGAAGTCCGGTACGGCTTCCCACCGCCGCCTCGACCGCCCGGGCCAGGTCGTAGGTGGCCATCGCGCCGGTCGCCCCGCACGCGATCTCGGCGAGGTGTCGCGCTGTGGGGGTTCGCGGGTCCTCGCCCCGGTACACCGGATG
>JANNSD010000147.1:0-17802 GCA_031402225.1 Gemmatimonadota bacterium
CCGACGACCATCGGCATCCACTGGTGCCCGATCTCGTGCGCCACCACCCACTGCAGCTCCTCGCGGCTGGGGCCGGCGGGGTCGAAGGTGATCATCGGGTACTCCATCCCCTCGATCGGGCCCTCGACGCTCGACATCTGCGGGTAGGGATACCTCATCCATTGCTCGCTGAAGTACTTCACCGCCTCGCGCGCCATCTTGTTGGCCTCAGGCCAGCGCGTGGCGGCCGCACGATAGAAGGTGTGGATCAGGATGCCGTCGTAGCCGCTCGCGTCCCAGCGGAAGTTGGGAGCCGCCGCAAAGGCGAAGTCGCGCACCGAGTCGGCGCTGAAGCGCCAGGTCTGGGTGCCGACGGTCTCGGGCCGCGTGGCACCGGTGCCCACCTCATCACCGATGATGGCGACAGGCGTGGCGCTCACCTTCGCGCGCGCGAGGCGTTCCCGCTGCGCCGGCGTCAGCACATCGTCGGCATTCCGCAGCGTGCCGGTGGCGGCCACGACGTAATCGTACGGTACGGTCAGGTTGACGTCGAACCGGCCATACTCCAGATAGAACTCGCCGCCGCCGATGTAGGGCTCGACATTCCAGCCCTTCACGTCATCGTACACCGCCATCCGCGGGTACCACTGGCCCAGCTCGTAGAGCGTGCCGTCGTGCCCCATGCGTCCCGCGCCGTAGGGCGGGATGTTGAAGCGCCATACGATGTCGATGGCAAGCGTGCCGCCGGAAGGAAGCGGGCGCGCAAGGTCGACCCGCATCGTGGTGCCGGTGACGAGGTACGACGCGTCGGCGCCATTCACCTTCACCGACTCGAGCACCAGTCCCCCGTTGAATCCCTGGCAGGAGAAGTCGAACGCGGTGGACAGGAAGACGAGCGGCGGCTGGTTGAGCTGGTTGGTGAGGCTCTCCCGGGCGCAGATGTTCTGCTCGACATGCATCCAGAGATGCGACAGGCTCTCGGGCGCATTGTTCCGATAGGTGATCCGCTCGCTGCCATGCAGAGTTTCGCGGGCCGGATCGAGTGTCGCATCGATCCGATAGTCGGCGCGCTGCTGCCAGTAGCGCGGGCCGGGCCGGCCCGACGCGAGGCGCACGTCGGACGGGGCCACGACGCCGGCGAGTTGCCGGGCCTGTGGTCCCGTCGCCTGGGCGGGAAGGGACTGCGCGATGCACAACACTGCGGACAGGGCGACCGCGACGCGGCTGCCGGTGCGGAACGACATCAATGCCTCCGGGGCTCGAGCTGGTGGACCTGCCCGGAAGATATCGCGTCGTCGCACCCGGGGGACTGGCTCCGCGCGGTCCGCGGCAGCAGCTTTCGCCCCACGAGGCCATGCATGCCCACCCTGCTCTCTGACGCCGACCGCGCCGCCATCATCGCCCGACTCCGGCGCGTGACCACCGATCGTGTCCCCCGGTGGGGAACACTCACCGCGCCGAAGATGCTGTGCCATGTGACCGACCAGCTCCGCGTCGCCACCGGCGTCATCATCGAGCGTCATCGCGACACCTTGGTGCGTCGCACGCTGCTGAAATGGATCGTGGTGCACTCCGCCATCCAGGCCCCGCCGGGCAAGGTGCAGACGGTGCCTGAGATGCTGGGCACCGCGCCCACGACCTGGGACGCTGACTTGGCCACCTGCCTCCGGCTCATCAGCGACGTGGGACGGGGCCGGGCCAACGGGAGGCATCCGGCGTTTGGCCCGCTCAATGGGCGCGAATGGGGCCGCATCGGGTGGAAGCACCTGGATCACCACCTGCGCCAGTTTGGTGAATGATCCTGTTCCGCCTACCGGCTGGTGGTGGCGCCCTGGTCCTTCCGCAGCTGGTCGCGCATCCGCTCCACCTCCGCGCGGAGCGCGCCCAGGTCGCCTTCCATCCGCTCGAGCGACCTCTCCAGGCCCTGACGCGTCCCCAGCGCGAGCGAGCGATGCCCCTCCACCACCGCGGGATCCACGGTGCGCTCCGCGGTCGGGGGCACCGGCGTCGGCATGGTCGGCCGCACCATCGCCCGGCCCTCGCGCGTCGGCGCCAGGACAAGGCTCCATACCAGCGCGCCCAGCAGCAGCACCAGCAGCACGCCCTGCGCAAGCAGTGACTCGAGCGTCGGGTAGATGCCCAGCGCCGGGATGCGCGGCGCCCACGGCAGCACCGTGGTCGCGATCACGCCACCCTCCTGCAGCTCGGCGATGCCCCGCCCCGCGAACAGAAACGCCATGTAATACAGGAACAATCCCGTCAGCGCGAAGAACGGCTTGAGCGGCAGGCGAACGCCAAAACGGTTGATCGCATAGTACACCGCCGCCAGCACCAGCGAACCGAGCGCGATGCCCGCCAGCACCGGCACGAACGTGCTTCCCGCCGGACCCGCGAGCACCAGCGCCTTGTAGAAGAGCACCGTCTCGAATCCCTCGCGATATACCGCGAGGAACGCCGCGGTCGCGAGCGCCAGCGCCGAGCCGCTGGTCACCGCATCCTGCACCTGGCTCTTCACGAACTGGTTCCAGCGCGCCACCTCGATCTTGGACAGCAGCCAGTAGCTCACATAGAACAGCACGGCGGACGCCGACAGCATGACCGCGCCCTCGAGCAGCTCGCGCCGCGCCGGCGTCACCTGGAACACCGTCTCCAGCAGCACCGCCGTGAACAGGCTGGCGAGCACCGCAGCACCCACGCCGACATGGATGTCACGCTTCCGTTCCTGCGCTCCCATTTTCGCCAGGAAGGTGAGCAGCGCGCCGATGATGAGGATGGCCTCGAGACCTTCGCGCACCAGCAGGAAGAACGACTGCAGGAAGAGCGACGTCGGGGAGAGCGTGTCACCCAGGGTTCGCTCCGCGTTCTCCAGCTGTCCCAGCAGTGCCGCGCGCGCGGGCGCCAGTTCGGCTGCCGGCGACCCACCCGCGGCCAGCGTGCGCAGCGTGGCGAACGATCCCTCGAGCGTCGTGGCGAGCGCCGGGTTCTTGGCCCGCACGCCCCGCTCCACACCCTCGAACGTCATGTACGCATCAAACACCCTCGCACTGGCCTCGTCAGGCTTGCCCTCCGAGGCCAGCCGCAAGGCTTCGTCGACCTGGGTGCGCACCTTCGTGAACGTCGCCGCCGCCACGATGTCGGGCCGCACCGGCTGGTAGCTGCGCACCGCCGCCACCCGGGCCAGCGGTGACGCGCCGTTCGCACTCGCCGCGAGCGCGGCGCCCAGCGCCGAGTCGGAGAGACGTGCCGTGGTGCCGAATGCGGTGAGCGATGCCGGCACGTCACCCTGCGCCGCCGGCAATCGCAGCAGCGAGGCGTAGCTCGCCACCGCCCAGCGATCCTCCGCCGACAGCGTCGCCTCGTAGGACGGCATCGCTGTGCCGACGACCCCAATCGTGATCCGGCGGTAGAAATCGAGTGGCGACCGGGCGTACAGCGCTGCGGCGTCGGCCAGATTGGCCGGCACCGGCTCCAGGCCGGCGGCGCCTGGACCATCGCCGCGACCCAGGCTGCCATGACACTGCGCACACTGCGCCTGAAATACCTCTGCGCCGCGCGCGAGCGACGGGTTTACCCCCGGCACCTCATCCAGCGATACGCCGAGGCCAGTCGACAGCGTCGTGGTCAGCCGCCGTACTCGCGACGCGACTTCGGTCGCCGCGGCGTGACGCGCCACCAGCACCAGCATCTCGTCGAGCTCACGGCTGGCCGCCTCCGACCACTCCGGCGGCAACTGCCCCGCGCTCCGCTTGGCTTCCTCCAGGAAGAGGCGCGCCTCCTCCACTTCCGGTGCGGCCACCACCCGCCCATCGACCACCCCGAGCGCGTACTCCTGCGCGGCGAGCTGGGCCGTGGCGGCGATCCGACGCACCGCAGAGGCCGACGCAGACGCCGGCGTTACGGAGTCCGCGATGAGGGACGACGGCATCGCGGGCGACGGCGCCACCCCAAGCAAAAGCACCGCAATCGCATGAACGAGAATCATTATCAACCGATTATTTCGAGACAGCGAAGAAAGTAGAGTGCGGAGCTAGGAATTGGAAGGTGGGAGTTCCGCGATCGCCATCGCGCCCGCGGTCAGCTCCGCATGCGTGAGCGAGAGGTGCAGCACCAGGCCCGGTACCGAGCGGGCGATCTCGGCTGCCCGACCATGCAGCCCCACCGCCGGCGCGCCCTCCGGGCCCCGGATCACTTCGATGTCAGTCCACCCGATCGCGCGCGCTCCCGGCAGCGGCTGCATCGCCTTGTAGACTGCTTCCTTCGCCGCCACCCGTGCCGCCGCATGACGTGCCGGATCGGCGCAATCGTTGACGTACGCCGCCTCGGCGACCGTGAGGAATCGCCGCTGTGCCCGCTCCCCATGCCGCGCGAACAGGCGCCGGACCCGTTCGATGTCCACCAGGTCAATGCCGATGCCGACAATGCTCACGCGAACGGCACCCGGGTCCACCAGAACTCGGCGAACGGCAGGAGCCAGTCGGGCACCCGGAGGAATCCGCCCAGCACCAGGCCCAGCCACGCCGCCGCCGCGAGCACGACACCGGTGAGCACCCAGAGCGGCCAGCGCGGGCGCGTCCATCGGCGCACCTTCTCGATCTCGCCCTGCCAGCGGGCACCCTCCCGGTCCACCGCGTCCTCCAGTGCCATCCACGCTGAGTCGAGCTGCCTCGCCGCCGCCGCAAGGCTCTCGTTCCAGCGACCAAACGCCGCCTCGCTCCGCGACCCCGACGAGCCGGCCGCGCCGGCCCGCTCCTCGAGTCGCGTGAGCGCCTCCTCGAACGGGATCGCACCGGCACCGAGCCGAGCCGTCATCGCGGCGAGTTCCGGGGCATTCACCTGCAACCGTGCCAGGCGCCGGGCCGGGAAGCGCGACTCCGCCGCGGCCGACGCGAAGCCGGTGTTGATGGCCTCCGCCGTTCGCGCCGAGGCCGCGCTCAGCGCCTGTTCCCAGAGTTGGCGCCAGTTCCGGGCATGGAGCGAACCCACGATCGCCCCGTGGTCGTCGCTGGAGAATCCGCGCGCGGCACCGGCGAGGTCGAGTACCCCGGTCGCGAGGGCGAGCCGGATATCGTCGAGGGGTATGAAATGGCGGACGCCGGCGGTGGCGGAGTGCGCGTTGCAGAGGCGCCCCAGCCACGGCCCGAGTTCCGGCAACACCGCGGTCGCGTTCATTAATTAATCAATCGATTAATCGAGAATGGCCGCCACGACGGCGTCCGTGTCTGTCAGGTTGCTGAACGCGGCGTACGGGCCGCACGCGGAGAGCTGCTCCAGCGTGTAGCCCCCGGTGGCGACCGCCACAGCCCGCGCCCCCAAGCTGGCACCGCACGCCACGTCCGCGGGGGTGTCCCCGATGATCACCACCTCGTGCCCATGCGGCACCCGCCCCAGTACCCGCTCCGCCCGGGACGCCGCGATCGGCGGCAGCGCCGGGCGGTGCGCGCTGTCCGACCCGTAGGCACCCACCGCAAACCGCTCCGGGTCGATGCCGCCCTTGCGAAGCTTGAGCGCCGCCCCGCGCGCCAGGTTGCCGGTAAGCAGGCCCAGCACCGCCCGCGAGTCCTGCTCCAGCCGGTCGAGCAGGGCGAACACGCCCGGCATCACATCCACCCGCGCCGTGGGCCGCTGCAACTCGGTCTCCAGCAGGTCGGCGTAGCGATCGCACACCGCACTGATGCGCGCGGCGTCGCCCGGGTCGGGATCACCGGCCGCCTGCAGGAGCTCGGAGACGATCTGGGGATCGGTCTTGCCGTCGAAGCGCACGCCCTCGAACACCGCGTCGGTGCCGATGACCTCGGCCATCGCGGCGGTGATGGCGCGCCGGCCCGCCCCCATGGTGAGCAGCAGGGTACCGTCGATGTCGAACAGCACCAGCCGGCGATGCGGCATCAGTGCACGCGCCGCGCGGACACGAATCGCTGGCGCAGCGCCGCCGCCCGGGCGCCGTCGGCCCATCGCTCGCGCACCACCTCGCCGCACGCCACCGTCGAGTGCACGAGGGTGTCGTCGCCGGCGTAGATGGCGACGTGGGTAATGCGCTCCGTCGCCTCCCCACGGAAGAAGCAGAGGTCGCCCGGTACCAGGGCGTCACGGGCCACTGGCGACCCCACCGCCGCCTGCTGCCACGCATCGCGCGGCAGGTTCACCCCGCGCGCCGCGAAGGTGGTCTGCACCAACCCCGAACAATCGACCCCGAGCGGTGTGACGCCGCCCCACTGGTAGGGCGCGCCGCCGAACTCAGCCCAGGCCCATGCATCGGGGCTGACTGCCTCCGCGCCCCGACGCACCGCCGCCGCCTCACGCACGCTGCCATCGATCACCGTGCCCACTTGGTCGCCCGGCAGGCGTACCCTGCCATCCGCGAGTACGACCCGCGCCCGAAGCGGCAGCCGCGCGCGGGCGCCGTCCACCTCCACCCGTGCGCCATCACTCCAGCCGGTCGCCGCCTCGCGCCAGCGCTGCGCCTGCGCCCGCGCCGTGGCGATCACATAGCCCTCGTGTACCCATCCCTCGTACCCATCGATGTCGCCCCGCACGCGCAGCCACTCGGCGCGGCGCTCGAGCACCGTGGCCGTCTCGCCCAGCACCAGCTGTGTGACCTGCTCCGATCGCAGTGAATCCTCGGCGTGGATGGGCGCCACCGGGGCGCGGCAGATCACAGACATGGGCGGGCAAGCTCGCGGGGGCCGGGCCGGAGCGTCAAGCGCTCGATGCCGGTGGCACGGGCGGCGCCGGGATCGGCTCGCCCCGGCACTTTGCGCACTGGACCACGCCCTGAAAGGTGCAGATGAGGCAGATGAAGGTGCCGCATGTCGTGCAGGGATATCCCTCGGACGCGCGCTCCTGCCGCCCGCAGGCGCGGCAGTCCATTGCATCGGTTTCGTGTATCTGTGCCATGCGACCCCCTCCACTCACGCCTCACGCCTCACGCCTCACGCCTCACGCCTCACGACTCACGCCTCACGACTCACGCCTCACGCCTCACATCTTGAAATCATACCGCTTGATCTTGTTGATCAGCGTGGCGCGCGAGATACCGAGCTCGTGCGCGGCCCGCGTGCGGTTTCCGTTGTGGTGCCGGAGCGTGCGCTCAATATGCTGGCGTTCGAGCTCGTCCAGCGACATCGGCGTGTGCCGCCGGTCGCCGATGCCGGGGCGATTGCGGAACTCGCCCGGCAGGTGCTCGATGGCCACCTGCGGCAACCCCTGCCCCAGGATCATCGCCCGCTCCAGCACGTTCCGGATCTCGCGCACGTTGCCGGGCCACGGATAGGCGAGGAATCGCTCCAGCACCTCGCCCGCCATGCTCGTAGGTCCTTCCGGCAACTCCCGCCCGAGCTCATGGTGCACTCGCTGCACCAGCTGCGCCCGGTCTTCCCTGGCCCGGTCGCGCACCGGCGGCAGGCGGAGTGGCATGACGCTCAGGCGATAGTACAGGTCCTCCCGGAACCGTCCCGCCTCCACCTCGGCGGCCAGCGTACGACTCGTCGCCGCGATCAGCCGCACATCCACGGCGATCTCCCGCGTGCCGCCGGCGCGACGGAAGGAGCGCGTCTCCAGCACCTTGAGCAGCTTGGGCTGCAGCTCCGGCGGCAGGTCGGCGATCTCGCCGAGATACAGCGTGCCGCGATCGGCAATCTCGAAGAGCCCGTGCTTCCGCTCCTTCGCGTCGCCACCCTTTTCCTGGCCGAACAGCTCCACCTCGAGCAGCTGGGGCGTGGACCCGGCGCAGCTCACCGCCGCGAACGGCTGGCGCGCCCGCTGGCTCAGCGCATGGATGAGCCGCGCCACCCATCCCTTCCCGCTCCCGACCTCGCCCTCCAGCAACACCGTCGTGCGCTCGCTCCCCGCCAGCAGTCGCACCTGCTGGGCGATCTCCTGCATGCCGGACGAGACGCCCAGCGACTCGAGATTCTGCCCCGCGGCCGGTCCGAGCAGCGTCTCGGCGACCCGTCGCAAGCGCACCGTCTGGGAGACCCGCCCGATCGCGGCCTCCAGGTGCGCCGGGTCCACCGGCTTGAGCACCCAGGCTTCGGCACCCGCCTGCAGCGCCGCGATGGCCGTCGTGCTGCCCCCCGGTGCCAGCACGATGACCGCCGCGCTGCGTTCTCGCAGGTGCTGCAGCACCTCGGAGCCCTGCATGCCGGGCAGGTCGAGGTCGAGCACCACGATGTCGGGCCGGATCCGGTCCCAGGTCGAGAGGCCGGCCTCGCCGCTCAGCTCGCGGGTTACGTCGTAGCCGGCGCGCTCGAGTTGGGCGCCGCCAGCACGCAGGACGTCTACGTCGTCGTCGATGAGGAGTACCGCGTCAGCCATGCCTGCCACTCCGGTCCGTAAGGTTGACCATCACTGCCCGGCACCACGACGCTCTGGCGCCGCGGTCATGACACGAATTGCGCCCGGGACACACGTTGCCGTAAACGGAGTAAAGCCGCCGCTGTCGCCGTCGAGCTGCATCGGCTGCACCGGATGCGTCTCCACCCGGATGACCCTGCCCCGGGCGTACCCCACGAAGGCGTCGCCCCCGTGGCCTTCCCGCAGCAGGTCCCACACCGCTCGCACGCTGTCGCCGAACCCGTTGGCCCGCACCACCAGCACGTCGAGCAGGCCATCATCGGGTTCGATACCGGTGCGGAGCTTGATCAGCGGAGGGAAGATCTCCCCGCAGTTCGCCACCACCACCATCGACGCATGCGCCTCGTACTCGACGCCGTCGACGGTGATATGGTGCTCACGGCTCCGGATCTCGCCGATGAACCGGATGGTCGTGGCCACGTAGGCAAGCATGCCCCAGCGCCGCTTGTGCACCGACTGGGTGCGCCCCATGATCACCGCGTCGTAGCCGGCGCCGCATGCCACCGCGAAATAGTCTGACCCCGTATCGCGGTCGAGCCGGCCCAGGTCGATGCGGCGCGGCACGCCGGTCACCAGCACTTTGGCCGCCCGCGCCGGGTTGAGGGGGATCCGCAGGTTGCCGGCGAGCAGGTTGCCGGTGCCCCCGGGAATGAGCCCGAGGGTCACGTCGCTGCCCACCAGCGCCGCCGCCGCCTGCATGGTGGTGCCGTCGCCGCCGAAGACGGCACAGACGTCCATCTTCTCCTGTACCGCGTACGCGGCGAGACGGCCCGCGTCACCCGGGCCGCTGGTCGCGAGCACCTCGGCGTCCCAGCCCGCGCTCCTGAGTGTGGCCATCACCACCTCGACCGCTATCGGGTCGGTGCGGGCCGCCGCCGGGTTGGTAATGACCAGTGCGCGTGTCATCAGAACTCCCGCTGCCAGAGCACGTCAGCACCCACCTGGTACCGGAGCGACGTGGACACGTTCTGCCCGATGGCCGCCACGCCGCAGAGGCGAAGCAGCGGCTCCACCACGCCCTGCACCCTCCACTCCTGCGACACCCGCCACTCGATGCCCGCGCCGAAGTTGCGGTAGTCGAACGAGCTCAGCTGGCTGGGACAGAACCCGGCGTTGAAGGTGAGGAACACCTTGGGCCCCAGCTGCCACCCCGCGGCCAGCGCAAACGCCGCGCTGAGGCTTTGCCCCTGGCTGCCGCCGCTCACGACCGGCCGGATCTGCAGCATGTCGAGGCCCAGCTGCGAGCCGATCGTCTGCTCCAGCACGCTCGCCCCGGCGCTCAGCGCGTAGGAGTAGGCGTTCTGTACCAGTGCGGCCTGCGCGCCGCCCTGCGCCGTCGCTTCGCTCGCGGGCGCACCGGTGACGAGGTAGGACACAATATCCAGTTCCGAGAGCGGCGGGCGTTGCGTGCTCTCCAGCTTGAGCTTGGGATCGAACAGCGTGCCCGTCACCCGCGCGATCACCGGCAGTTCCGCACCCTTCGTCGTGCGCACCACATGTTTCGCCTGGATGTCGAGCTCCGCGTTCAAGTCGGGCGTGCCGAAGTACCGCACATCGCCGCGCACCACCTCGAAGTCCCGGGTAAAGCCCGGGAGCGGGCTCAGGCGGTAACTGCCCCGCACCGCGTGCAGCGTGCCGTCGAGGCGGTAGGTGCTGCGCGCCTTCTCCACCCGGAGCTTGCCGTCGAGCTGGATATTCGCTTCCGACGACTTGAGCCAGAACTCGTCGCCGATCGTCAGGGTGAAGTCGCGGACGCGCAGCGTCTCGAGCACCCGCGACTTGAGGTCGGAGCCGAGCCGCCGCCGCCGCACCAGCGTCGTGTCGACGAACGCCAGGTTCTCCGGGTCCTCCAGGTCGATGATCCGCTTGTTGAGCAGGTCCGCGAAATAGAGTGCCCCCTCATCCGCCGTCACCTGGCCTGTGATCACCAGGCTGTCGAGCGGCCCCATCACCCGCACGTCGCCCGTCGCCGTAAGCCGCAGGAAGTCACGCTGGTCGATGGCACGAAACCGGTCGAGCCGGGCCCGCAGGTCGAAGATCGGCCGGGTGAGGCGCTCGAGCCGAGCCGCCCCCGACAGCGTCATCGATCCCCGGGGGCTCTGCAGCGCGAACGTCGGCAGCAGGATCGAATCGCCCCTAAACTCCGCCCGTCCATTCATGGCATTGAACGGCACGTTGATGCCGTCCACCATGAGCCCGCCGTCCGTCACGGCCAGGTAGCCCCCGAGTGACGGCTGGTCCCAGGTTCCCTCCACTCGCACGTCGGCGGAGAGAATCCCTGTCACGTTGCGCACCGACCGGCTCAGCGGCTCGAACACGCTCAGCTGCACGCTGTCGGCCGTCGCCTGGATGCTGAGCGGACCGGGGATGAGGCGCTCCTTCACCTTCTGCAGCGCCAGGTCGATCGGCAGCGAGTACCCGATCTGCATGACCGGGCTCCCGGTGCGGTAGAGCAGGAGGCCGCCGTCAAGCCGCTGCTCCGCGTAGGTGAAGACGCCCTGCGCCAGTGGTCCACGGGTGTCGCCCACGCGCATGTCCTCGAGGCCGATAGTGCCCTCCAGCGTGGGATCCGCGCGCGTGCCGCCCAGTTGCATCCGGAACCCCAGCCATCCGCCGAGGCCGGTCGTGTCGAGCTGCGCCAGCGCGGAGAGATCCCGCACGGAGAGCCCCAGTCCCTCCACTGCCAGGTTGCCGCTGCCGGTCCACGGCACCAGCCCTGCGATGCTGACATAGCCCGAGCCATCGGTACCCCGCAGCGTGAACGGTGATACGGCGATGGTGGAGTCCGCGCGCCGCGCGATGGACGGGGCCATCAGCCGCCAGGCGCGCGTCGGAAGTCCCAGCGCCAGAGTGTCGATGGCGAGGGTGCGGGCGCCGCCGTCCTGCCACGCCCGCCCCGCCCCGGCGATCGTCACCAGGCCACCGTTGTCGCCGCTCATGCTCCAGTCGATGGAGTCGGCGGGGCCTGCGAGCGCCAGCTTCACGTCGCGCACGTACCGCTCCTCGCGATTCATCGAGTCGAGTTGGGCACGCAATGAAAGCTGCGGCCGCTCGCCTCCGGTCCAGCCGCCCGAGACCGTGAGCGCGTTGGCATGGAAACGCTCGAAGACGAAGCCACGCAGGGAGCCCTCACCGGTCGCCTCCAGCGAATCGAGGCTGCCGGCGACCTGCGCCGTGACCCGCAAGACGCCGTTGAGCGTGCGCCACCCCGGCAGGGTGTCGCGCGCGAACCCCGTGAACGCCTGGGCCAGCGAATCGAGTTCCTCCAGGTTGTCTGCCTCGAGGGCCAGTGCGATGCTGCCGCGATGCGGCCGCGTCCATCCCAGCGTGCCGGCACCCGCCAGGATCATCCCCGACCCTGTCACGCGCGCCGTGTCCACGGTGACGAGGCTGTCGTGCACTCGCGCCTGGAGCATGAGCGTGTCCATGTGCACGCCGCGGAACACGCCGGGCCCCAGCACCAGGTGCATCTGCCCCTCGGGTGCCACCAGCGTGTCCATCACGCCGGTCACTTCGATCCGCCCGTCCAGGCTCGTGCGTCCCTCGCGTCCCGTCAGCGCCTGGAGGTCGAGGCGCCTGAAGTCGAGCGCCAGGCTGTCGGCACCCCAGCGCGGCGGCAGGATCGTGACCGTGCCCGAGCCCTTCACCGCACCCAGTTCGCCCTGCACATCAGCATCCACGAACAGCCGGTCGACCGGGCCATCGAGCTTCACTCGCCCGCGGAGCGTGCCCTCCGACAGGATGCTCGGGAAGGTGGCGCGGATCCCCTCGAAGCTGAGTGGGGCCAGGGTCACGTCGGCCGCCACGCGGATCGAGTCAGTCCGGCTGTCCAGTCGCAGCGTGCCATCCACGACGCTTTCCGGTCGCGTTCCGTCACGGTGCCGCGCGGTACCGGTGAAGGTCGCGTTCGTGAGGGGACCGTTGAGCGTGCCCACCGCGTTGAGCCGGCCGTCGAGGATCACCGCCGGCGCCAGGTTCCGGACCGTGCGGAGGTCGATGTCGCTCCGCGCAATGGCCACCTGGTCGAACACCAGCGCCCCGGTGCCCGTCTGGAGACGCCCGTCGAATGACAGGCTGGTGGCGGGCCTGCCCGGCACCGCGAGATCGGTGAAGACGATGTCCCCTCGGGTGGCGATATCGTTCAGGTCGCCATCGGCCTGCACGACACCGGTGATCAGCCCGATGAACGGCAGCGAGTCGATGTACGGCCGCACCTTGTCGAGGTTGAGCTCCGCCAGCTGCAGCGCCAGGCGCCGCACGCCAAGCCCATCCACCGCGTCGACACCGGCGATGAGGCTGCCCTCGATCCGCTCCGGGCCATCGGTGAGCAGGAGATCGGTGATGGCGTAGTCGGTGTGCCGACCACTGGCGCTGCGCGCCACGATGGAGGCATGACCCGTCATCGCCGGGAAGTCCGGCGAGATGAACCGCAGGTCCGTCAGGTCCACGACGCTCGCATTCGCATGGAAATCCCACATGATGGTGTCGCGCGGCCAGCTCACCAGGCCCTCCGCCGTCGCGTGCGTCCCCGGCAGCGACGCCCGACCCAGCCAGAAGCGGAGCGAGTCGCCCTGCTGCTCCACCGTGCCCTGCAACTGGCGCAACTGGAGCTGCGGCTCACTGGCGTCGGTGGTGAGGGTGTCGATCACCACCAGCAGTGGCTTCCGGTCCGGCGTCGAGATCCGGAGCCGTCGGATCCCCGCCGTCAGGTTGGAGAAGGTGAGCACCCGCTTGGTGCCCTCTCGAGTGTCCACGACGATGCGCCCCGGGATCGCGCGCACCTTCCGCACCTCCGCTTCACGTTCCGCGTCGGTCAGCTTCCCCGTGGGCCACGGATACGCCAGCGCCAGCGCGCCATCGGTGACCTTCAGGTTGCGGAACTCGATCAGCGGCGGCGCCGTGGTGCCCCGCGGGCCCTCGGAGAGCCGCAGCACCTCCTCGTAGTTCCATCGCCCCGTGACATGGCGCACCAGGTTGATCATCGGGCGGTCCACCTCGAGCGCCTCGAGGATGAACCGGCGCGCCAGGAAGTTCGGGATCAGGTAGCTCACCCGGACCACCGGCAGCGACACCAGCAGCACGCCGGAGGTGTCGCGCACCACCACATTGGTCAGCACCAGGTCGCGCAGGAACGAGCCCTCGATGTTCCCCACCAGGACCTGGCCCCGCAGCAGGACCCCGAGCTGGTGCGACACATTGCGCGCCAGCAGCGCCCGCCCCGGCGGCGTCAGCGTGAGCGCCACCACGACGCCCACCAGCGACGCCGCGACCCCCACCACCAGCAGCACCAGCACCCGGATGAGGTGCCGCATCAGAACGGCTGCCCCACGGTCAGGTTGAGCTGCCACCCGCCGGGGTTGGCCGGCTGGAAGATCACCGGTGGACCGCCCGGCACCGGGCGCAGTTCGGTCAGGTCTTCCGTCACCGAGTTGCTGACGTACACCGTGCCGAACTGCAGCCGGTCCCAGCTGTACGCCACATCGAAGCGGAGCGGCCCCACCGGCGTCACGATGCGCAGGCCCATGCCCGGCGTGGCCACCAGCCGCTTCTCGCGGTTCACCGGATCGTCGGTCTGCCACACCCCGCCGGCGTCCACGAACGCCGCGAGGCGCATCCGCCCCCGCCACACCGGCGCGGGGAACCGTACCTCCACATTGCCGATGAGCTGGAGGTTGCCACCGGTCGCGAACGGCACCGCGTTGTCGAGCACCGCCGGGTTCGTGTCGTATCCCACCGTGTCGGCGTCCGAGACCACGTAGACGATCGGGCCAAGCTGGTTGAACGGAAAGCCGCGAATGTCGTTCGGCCCGCCGGCATAGAAGCGCTGTTCGACCGGAACGAAGTTGCCGCTGACCTGGTTATCCGAGCTCCGGCCGAACACCCGGCCCACCCGCGCCCGCCACGCCAGCACCACATCCGGCGCAATCGTGCGGTACCAGCGGCCCTCCACCGCAAACCGGGTGAACTGCTGCAGCGACGACGATCCGATCAGCGCCGAGCTCCAGGCCGCCTCGAAGGAGAACAGCCGCCCTCGCGTCGGGTCCACCGGGTTGTTCACCCGGGGAAAGGTCGCGGTGGCACTGAGGACGGCGATCGGCCGCCGCAGTGACTGTGCCGCCCGTACCGCCGGGGTACACACGCTGAAGTACGAGCAGAACGCGGCCGGCGTCGCCTGCGTGGCGCCGTACGAGAACGTGTAGGCGATCGTCAGCGGGTCCCGCCGCACCGGCGACTCCCGCCGCAGCGCGATCCCCACACCGATGTCATCGCGGGTGTAGATGCTGTACTCGCTCCGGCGCTCCGAGAACCCCGACAGCGTCATGGAATTCTGCGGGGACAGGAACGCCGGCCGCCGTACCGACACCGTCACGTTGTAGTTGATCTTGCGCGAGCCGATCTCGACTTCCCCGTTCTCCAGCACCCCGGGACAGATGCTGTTCTGCAGGTTCCAGTTGACGAAACCCGGCTGCGACGCCACGCCGATCTTCGAGGCCTGCGCACTGATGTCGAGGATCCGGCCCGACCCGAGGAAATTGCGCATCGCCCAGCCGGCGCTGACCCGGAAACAGTCCTGCGAGGCATAGCCGGCGCTGGCGCGCACCGTCCGTCGCTTCGCCTCCGCCACCTTCACCACCACCGGCACCACCGAATCCGCCCGGTCGAAGAGCGCCGTGTCGAGCGACACCTGCGCCAGGCTGAAGAGGTCCGCGCGGTACAGGTTGAGCTGGCTCGCCGTGATCTCGCGCTCCGAGAAGCCCCGACCCTCGTGCACCACCAGCAGCGAGCGCACCACGCTCGAGTCCACCCGCTCCGTCCCCACCACCGTCACCGACCCGAAGCTGTAGTGGCGGCCCGTTTCCACCGTCAGCGTCGCCGTCGCGATGCGCGTGGCACTGTCCGACGAAAACGCGCGGAAGATGTCCACCAGCGGGTACCCCAGGTTACGCAGCCGCAGCGCCACCGTGTCGATGCTCATCTGCAGCCGTGCCAGGTTGAACGGCTTGCCCTCGCGGAGCGGCAGGTCCTGCGTCACTTCCTTCTGCACCTTGGGCGGGAGCGAATCGAGCCCCTCGACGGCCAGCCGTTGCAGCACGATCGGCGCGCCCTCGGTCACCTTGAACGTGATCCAGATCTCCGTGGGCGTGCGCCGGATGATGGTATCCACCGATGCCGCCGGAAACCCGCTGCGGCGGTACAGCACCTCGATGCGCAGCACGTCGCGCTGCAGCTCCCGTTCGTTCACGTACTTGGGCGTCCCGAGCCCGATCCACTTCACCGCCCCGGTACGCGACAACCAGTTCGAGTTCGACGTGGAGATCGACGCCGCGAGCGTGGCATCGTCGATGGCCTTGTTCCCCTCGAAGTGGAGCTGCCGCACCGCCAGCTCGCCGTCCTGCGCCAGCGCGCGCGCCGGCGCCAGCCACGCCACAACCACCAGCGCTCCCGCGAGGAGGCTGGCCCACCCGCACTTCACGCGCTTCGCCTGGCGGGAATGGAGCTGATGATCTGCAAAGAAATACGACACTCCTGAACCGCAGGCGGTGGCTCCAAGACCCGTCACCGGAGCCACAGCGACAATTGACGACCATAGCTAACCCATGTATTTTTGCAGCGTTAGGGCGCGGTGTCAATGTTTTGACCGGTAGCCGAACGCCGCCTGCCCCACCGGGCCTCCGGAGCGCCTCGATCATACCACCCCTGAAACACCATCTCGTGGCACTTGGCACGGCCGTCGGCCTCATGGCCTGCAGTCCCGGGGCACCCGGCCGCACGCTCGAGTACTACTTCACGTACGATCCGCGCTCGCTCGATCCCGCCTTCTCCACCGACGTCCCCACCGGTGAAGTCGACGCGCTCCTGTTCGACAACCTCACCCAGTTCGATGTGGACGGTCACCTCGTGCCCGGCCTGGCCACCTCCTGGGAGGTGGACCCCGACGGGTCCCGCTACACTTTTCACTTGCGCACCAACGCGACATATCACGATGGCCGGCCCGTCCGCGCCGCCGATGTCGAGGCGTCGTGGCTCCGCGCGCTCTCCCCCAGGTCGCTTGGCGGACGCCCCTGGCCGCTCTACCCCATCAAGGGCGCCCGGGCATTCAACCGGGGCGAGGCACCCGGCGTCGGTGGTCTCGTCGTCACCAACGATTCCACCCTCGTCGTCACGCTCGAGGAGCCGCTGAACATTTTTCCCAAGCTTCTTGCCATGCCAGCGGCAGGAATCGGCCCGAGGGATATCGGAGCGGACTTTGACCAGTCCCCCGTCGGCAGCGGGCCCTGGCGGTTCGTCGAGTGGTCGCATGACGACTACATCGTGCTGGCGAAGAACCCCGGCTACTGGGGATCGGTGCCGCGCGCCGACAGCATGCGGATCCGGATCATTCCCGAGCCCCTGACCCAGGCCGCCGAGTACGAACGCGGCGGGCTCAGCGTCGTCGAGATACCCTTCGGGGAGACGCGCCGCTGGGAAGAACGACATGGCGACGAGCTCGAGCGGCGACCGACCATCCGGGACCTCTATATCGCGATCAACACCACCCGCGGTCCGCTGAGCGACCTGCGCGTGCGCCAGGCCCTCAACCTCGCGGTCGACGTGCCCACGCTGCTGCACACGGTCATGGCCGGTCGCGGGGTCCAGGCCCACGGCGTCATTCCGCCCGGGATCACCGGTTACGATTCCGCCCGGCCGCCTTTTGCCCACGACCCCGACAGCGCGCGGGCACTGCTCGCCGCGGCCGGTCACGCCAGCGGGCTCTCGCTCAGGCTCTGGCGCTCGCAGCGGCCCGAGTACGCCCGCATCGCCCAGGCGGTGCAACAGGACCTCGCGGCGGTCGGCATTCAGGTGGAGATTGTCCAGCGCGACGCCTCGAGCGCCCGCGCCGCCGTCCGGAAGGGTGAGGCCGACCTCTTCCTCACCGACTGGTACGCCGACTATCCCGATCCGGAGAACTTCACCTATCCACTCTTCAACTCGAAGAATGCCGGCACCGGTGGCAACTACGCCTTCATGAACGACCCCGTCATCGACAGCCTCACCGTGCGCCTCCGCACGACGGTGGACGAAGCCGAGAAGGACCGGCTGGCCCGCGAAACCGACGCCCGCATTACGTCGCTGGCGCCCTGGATCTTCCTCTGGCACCCGGTCGATCTCTGGGCCAGGAGCCCGCGGGTCGAGGGCTGGTCCATTCCGGCCATCTTCAATGGCCAGCGCTGGCAGCAGGCCCACGTCGTCCGATGATGCGATTCCTCGGGTTGCGCCTGGCACTCCTCATCCCGACACTGCTCGGCGTGCTCGTGGTCACCTTCCTGCTGCTCTACGTGGCACCGGGCGACCCGGTCCAGGCCATGGTCGGCGAGCGGGCCGACCCCGAGACCCTCGTGCGCCTGCGCCCAGTCGTTCAGCCTCCTGGCAATCCCGTTTTTCATGCTCGCCGGCGAGATCATGTCCGCCGGCGGCCTGTCGCAGCGGCTG
>JANNSD010000148.1:0-32752 GCA_031402225.1 Gemmatimonadota bacterium
TCCACACTGTACCACGCGATCCCCGAGAGCCGCACCAAGCGCGTGCTCCAGGTCATTGACCACAGCGCCATCTACCTGCTCATCGCCGGCACCTACACGCCCTTTGCGCTCGGCGTACTCCGGGGCCCTGTGGGGTGGACACTGCTCTCGGTGGTATGGCTGCTGGCCGCCTTGGGCGTGGCACTCAAGGCCACGAAGGGGATCGTGTGGCCCAGGCTCTCCACGGCACTGTACCTGGCCATGGGATGGATGGCGCTCGTCGCGGCCCGGCCCTTCCTGCGCGAGGTGCCGCTGACGGGCCTGCTCTGGATTGCCGCTGGCGGGCTGGCCTACACCGCGGGCGTGGCGTTCTTTGCCGCCGAGCGTGTCCGCTACGGGCACTTCGTGTGGCATCTTTTCGTGCTCGCCGGCACGACCTGCCACTACGTCGCGATACTCCAGTACGCCTAGACTGCACCGCGTGGAGGTGACGCGATGGACTCGCATTCGCTCGCCCTGCTGATCCCCATCATGGCATTGTCGATTCCGGTGCTGGCCCTCGGGTTCGCCGGGTTCCAGCGGTATGCGAAACTGCGGCTCGAGGAGACGCGGCTGCGATTGGAGGGACAGGGCGGATCGTCGCGCGAGGAACTGGACTCGCTGCGTGGCGAGGTGGACGACCTCCGGCGCGAATTGAGCGAGGTGCATGAGCGGCTCGACTTCGCGGAACGGCTGCTCGCGCGGCCCGAAATCCGCGACCGACCTGTCGGCGCCGTTCCGGAGCCGCCACGCTGACCACCGCCCGCTTTCACCCGGCCGTCAGGAATCTCGCGCGACGAAACGTCGTGCTGGCGATCGCCCTGGTCGGGTGTTCCCTGGCGGTCGGCATGCTGGGCTTTCACCTTGCCGCCGGCTATGACCTGGCCGAGTCCTTCTCCCAGGCCGCGCTGCTCCTGGGCGGCGAGGGACCGTCCGGTACCTACCCCAACAACCCGACGCGCATTTTCGCCGGCGTCTACGCGCTCTACTCCGGCCTCGCCTACATCGTGGTGACAGCACTGCTGCTCGCCCCGGTGTTCACGCATGTGCTCAAGCGGCATCATCTGGACGTAGGTGACACGAAGTCCCGTTCCTAGGCATGCAGAAGCAAGGAGCCATCTCATGTACCGTCGATTGATGACGGCAGCCCTGCTGCTCGCGCTCCCGACCGCGTGCACGAAGGAGAAGGACGGGGCGCCCGAGAAGCCCCGGTCCGAGCGGGAGCGCGACAGCATCCTCGGCCAGTCGAAGATTCCGGGTGCGACCGGTGTGGGCAAGGCGATGACGGTGGCCGATTCCGCCGGCAACCGGGTGCACCTGCAGGACTCGATCGCGACCTCCGAGTAGATGGCTCCGGCGTTCGGCGGGCGCACGCGAGGCTTCACCGAGTCCGTCATCCGCGGCATGTCGGCGCTGGCCCGGGAACATGGGGCGATCAACCTCGCGCAGGGCTTCCCCGACTTCCCCGCACCCGACCTGCTCAAGGAAGCGGCCGCCCGCGCCATTGCCGACGACGTGAACCAGTATGCCATCACCTGGGGCTCCCGCCGCCTGCGCGAGGCGCTGGCCCGCAAGTACGCCGAGTGGTATGGCATGACGGTCAACCCGGAGACGGACATCACCGTCACCTGTGGTTCCACCGAGGCGATGGTCGCGACGCTCATGGCCATCGTGGAGCCCGGCGACGAGGTGATTGTCTTCGACCCGTTCTACGAAAACTACGGCCCGGACGCGATCCTCTGCGGTGCCTCCCTGCGCCACGTGCCGCTGCCCATCGGAGCGCCGCTCGACCTCGAGCGCCTCGCCGCCGCCTTCTCGCCGAAGACGCGAGCCATCATCCTCAACAGCCCGGCCAATCCCACCGGCCGCGTGCTGACACGCGACGAGCTGGCCGCCATCGCCGCGCTCTGCCAGCGCTTTGACGCCTGGGCAGTGACGGACGAGATCTACGAGCACATCCGCTATGCCGGACCGCACGTGCCGATGGCCACCCTGCCCGGCATGGCGGAACGCACCGTCACCATCAGCGGCGCCTCAAAGACCTTTGCCGTGACGGGCTGGCGCATCGGCTGGGCCATTGCACCGGCCACCGTATCGGGCGCGATCCGGAAGGTGCACGATTTCCTCACCGTCGGTGCCCCGGCCCCGCTGATGGAGGCGGTGGCGGTGGCGCTCGATGAACTCGATGCCGGATTCTACGGCCAGCTGGCCTGCGAGTATTGCGGCCGTCGCAACCTGCTGCACGAAACGCTCGTGGCGTCCGGCTTCCGCGCCGCCCTGCCCGAGGGCGCCTACTACATTCTCGCCGACTACTCGGCGCTCAGTGACCTGCCCGACGCCGAGTTTGCCCGGTGGCTCACCACCGAGGTGGGCGTCACGCCCGTGCCTGGCTCGAGCTTCTTCAGCACCCCCGATCCCGCGCGCCGCCTCGTGCGCTTCGCCTTCTGCAAGCGCGAGGACACCCTTCGTCAGGCCGCCGAGCGGCTGAGGACAATCCAATGAGCAGCAAGAATGCCAAGGGTGGTTCCGGCGGTTTCGCGATGTTCCTGCTGGGGGCGGTCCTCCTCGCGTTCGTGGCGCAGTATGTGTCCACCAAGCCAACGGCACCCCCCACCGCCAGCCAGGCCCTGACGCGCTGGGTGGCCCAGGACCGTCGCCAGGCGGCGATCGGCAGCCAGGAAACGAAAGAGGGTTATGTGATCGACCCGGCGCTCGCCCAGCGAATGCTCGCCGATACCGCGATCCAGGTGCGGGTCACCGGCGTCCGCGGGTTCAGCGACAACGTCATCGCTCGCGCCACGGTCACCGCGCCGGGTGCCGACGGTGGGGAAGTGAGTGCTATCCGCTATTTCGCACTGAGCCGGGCGTCCGCCGATGACTGGACCGTATCGGGCGAGGTCAAGCCGCGCGACTGGTACATCAAGCTCTGGTAGGGCGATCCCCATGACCTCAAACGCGAGCCGCCGGGTCGCCGCCGGCACCCTGCTGCTGCTGCTCGCGTGCGGCCGCGGAGCGGCGGGACAAGCGCCCGCCACGATCGACCACGCAGCGTGGCTGGCGGGATGCTGGGTCACCCTGCGCGGACAGGCCACCATCGAAGAGCAGTGGATGGCGCCGGCCGGTGGCACCATGCTCGGCATGGGCCGCACCATCAAGGCCGGGCGGCTCGACGACTACGAGCTCATGCTGATCCGGGCCCATGACGGCCGTGTTGACTTTGAAGCCCACCCGATGATGCAGCCCACCGGCGTGTTCACCGCGACCGTGATGTCCGACACGTTGCTGCAGTTCGAGAATCCGCGACACGACTTTCCGCGGCTCATCGCCTACCAGCGGCGCGGCGCCGACTCCCTCCTCGCCCGCATCGCAGCGGGGCCCGCGCCCGGCGACCACCAGGTTGTCTTCGCCTACCGTCGCACGGCCTGCGCCGGCGCGCCGGTCACTCCCCCAGGGCGGTAAGCGCCTCCGAGTAGCGCAGCACCGGGATCGATAGTTCCATGGGTCCCGCGCGAGCGAACCGCAACGTCACCGGAATTGTCGCCCCGGTCGCCGGGGCATCCTGCAGTCCCTCGACCATTATGTGCAGGCCACGTCCGATCCTGATCGCGCTCCGCTGGGGCAGCGGCAGGGCCGCGATGGGCCGCATGCCCTGCCCCGGTGCTTCGGTGTGCAGCGTCGCATTGCCAGCGGGTGAGGTCACCGCCACCAGCGTATCGGTCAGGTCACCGTCGTTCCTGATCTCCATGCCAACCGTCGCGGCCTTCACGTTTGCTGCACCCCAGGCGACCGCGTGGGTCACGGCAATGGCCCCCGCGCTGGCCCTGGCCCCGGCACGGCGCGGTCGCGCACAGCCCACAGCCAGCACGAAACTGGCGACCAGCACCACCGCGCCCGCGCGCCGGGCATGGTTGCCCGCGCCTCCTCCAGCCCGGTAAATTCCGTCGTGCCCAACATTGCTGAACATGCGTTCCTGATCCTCCTTGCCACCGGTGTCGTGTCCTGTCGCCCCGCGCCGCCGCCCCGCGCCGCCGCCAGCACGCCGCGGGATACCACCAGCCAGCCCCTCGGGCTTGCCCTCTCGCCGCCCAAGGAGAAGCCCGACTTTACCCTCACCGACACGCAGGGCCGACCCTTCGACTTCCGCAAGGAAACCGATGGCTACGTGACCCTGCTCTTCTTCGGTTACACCCATTGCCCCGATGTCTGCCCGGTGCACATGGCGAACATCGCCCAGACGCTTAAGAATATGCCAGCCCCTGCCGCCAGCCGCATCAAGGTGGTGTTCGTCACCAACGACCCCGAGCGCGATACCGCCACGCGGTTGCGAGGCTGGCTCGACGCATTCGATCCGACGTTCATCGGCCTGGTCGGCAGCCCCGCGGACATTGCGGCGGCCGAGGTGGCCGCCCGCATTCCCCCATCGGCGCGGGACACGACGGTGGGGGCCGGCACCGGCGGCTATCTGGTTGGTCACGCCGCCTACGTCTACGCCTGCACCCCCGACAACATCTGCCGCTTCCTCTATCCGTTCGGCTTCAGGCAGGTCAACTGGGCCCACGACCTGCCCCTGCTGGTTGCCTGGCCGAACGCCCCAAAGTGAAGGCAGTGGTACTGATGCTGCTGCTGGCGGGAGCCTGCACCGCGCGAACGCCCGGCGTGGTCACCGCCGGCGACCTCGAGGTGCATGGCGCATTCGCCTTCGCCCCGCCAACCACTTCCGAGGCCGCGGGGTACTTCACCATCGTGAACCATAGCCGGGCTTCCGACACCCTCCTGGATGTCACGTCACCGATCGCGTCCCGGGCCATGCTGCACACCCAGGTACCCGATGGCGGCATGGTGCGCATGGCCCATGCTGGGACGCCGGTCGTTCCCGCCGGCGACAGCCTCGTCCTGGCGCCAGGTGGCACGCACCTGATGCTCATGTCGCTCGACCGGCTGCCGCAGCCCGGCGACTCGATCGCCGTCACCCTCACCTTCGCGCGCGCGGGCAGCATCACGCTGATGCTGCCGGTCCGCCCGTACGGGGACTGACGTGAACTGGTGGTGCTCGGCCACGAACACCCCGTGGAGCTGGGAGTGGCGCGCCTATCCTGGTGTGTGGCTGATCGTGGGCCTCATCGCGCTGCTCTACTTCCGGAGCCGGAAGCGCGCGCGATCGGCGAACGCCACCCTCGCCTGGGGTTCCGGCCGGGTCCTCACATTCCTGCTCGGCTTGCTGCTGGTGTGGGCCGCGCTCGACTGGCCCATCGGCACGCTGGGCGGCGGCTACCTCGCCAGCATGCACTCGGTGCAGTGGCTCATGCTGAGCCAGATAGCGCCGCCGTTCCTCCTGCTCGGAGTGCCGCCCGACGCCTGGCGCAGGCTCGGGGCGTCGCCCAGCTGGGATCGGGTGCTTCACCGCGCCGCCGGTGGAATCTTCGGGCTCGTGGTGTTCAACGTCGTGCTGCTGGTGACCCACGTCCCGGCCGTCACCGATGCGCTCATGGCGTCCCAGCTTGGCTCGTTCACCATCGACGCCGCCTGGTTCCTGAGCGGTCTGGCCCTCTGGTGGCCGGTGCTGGCGCCGCCGGGCATCGCGCGGCTCAACGAGCCACTGAAGATCGGCTACCTGTTCGCCGCCACGATCGTCCCCACGGTACCGGCGGCGATGCTCACATTTTCCGCACAGCCCATCTACAACCTGTACGAACTGGCGCCGCGCGTCGGGAGCGTCCAGGCGCACAGTGACCAGCAGATGGCCGGCCTGCTCATGAAGGCGGTGGCCGACCCGATCATGTGGATCTCGATGGCGATCCTGTTCTTTCGCTGGAGTGCGATGGAAAAGCGGGCCGATGCCGCCGAGGCGGCCGCCCGATAGGGCATCCGGACCCGCCCCTTTGGATGGGGTAGACCCGGACTTATGTTAGGGCGGCACGAATTGGAGCGGTGGCCGAGAGGCTGAAGGCGGCGGTTTGCTAAACCGTTTTAGGGGTCTAAAGCCCTTAACGAGGGTTCGAATCCCTCCCGCTCCGTAACGCAGTGATGCGGCACCGCGGCCGCGGTCCCCCTGGGGCCGCGGCCGCTTTGCGTGGTGGCCTCCCGGCGCAGTGACGGTGCCTCCGTGGAAATTGCGCAATAGGTAAGAGCGTATTGACCCCAGCCTGGGCCGATCTGGCGGTCGCACCGGCCAACGCGCATACTCTCGTGACCTTGAGCGCCTGGAGGGTCCGGCCTTGGACAAAATCCTCAACGATCCACTTCTTCAATCCCCCATCTTTCCCATGGGCATGGCGATCATTCTCGCCATTGCCTACCTGATGACGCCCGCAGCGACGCGCGGGGGGATGATCTCGTTTGTCCTGCGGTTCGTGAAGGACCACTGGCGCGCTGTAGCCCTCGGTACGCTCGGGTGGCTCTTTGCCGGATCCATCCGGGGGCTCCAGATCTTCGGTGCGGTCTTCGTGCTGTCGAAGCTGCTTGGTTTTTTCAACCCCAGGAGCAAGGCGCAACGGGACTTCGCTAAAGCGCAACGGCACTTCGCTAAACGTGCCGCTCAGGACGCGGCCGAACTGCGGGAAACTCTGGGTGCCACACCGGAAGCGCGCGCGGAAGCGATCCGGGGCCTCTTCGAGCAGCAGAGCGGAACCTGGAGCGTCACGCGCTGGCACGAGGTGAAGGGGAGGGGCGCGCCGGGAACAATGGGCTTCCTCGGCTTCCGGATCAGCCGCAGCCTGGCCGCCATGGATACGAGGGACCGGGAGCTCCTCCGCGCCGTCGAATCGATGCGCCACGTCTCTGGCACCATCGACGACCAATGGTATGGCTGGGCCAGGTTCGGCCTCCTGTGGGGGGGCGGCAAGGCCACCATCGACGAGTGGCAGTACCAGACCATGGGCAATGCAGAGGGCGTGCGCGATGGTCCGACCGCCGTCAGCTGGCATATGTCGCAGGTCGACGCCGGGGTCGACAGCGTGGTCACCGCCGTCCTGCGGCGACTGGACAATACGGAGGGGAAAGCGGCGCCCGGGCTGGCGGCCGGCGCCCCGATCAAGGACCGCCTGGTCGGCGGGGATGTGTGGCTCCGGCCTGGCGACATTCCCACGACGCCGTACGCGCCAAACAGCGAGCACCAGTTCCTGATCGGACCGGTCGATGGGACAGGCACGTGGCTGACCTATTCCGGACCCGGATCACTGATCACCATTGCACCACCCCAGTCCGGCAAGACCCAGTGCCATGTCTTCCCCAACCTGCTCACCTGGCGTGGACCGGCCGTCGTCCTCGACGTCTCCGGGGAGATCTACGACGGCACCAGCAAGTGGCGGTCGGAAAACGTCGGCCCGGTGTACCGGTTCAGCCCGCTCGATCCGGCCAGGAGCCACTGCTACAATCCCCTCAGCTTCGTCCGCCGGGAGACTGACTACATCTGGCAGGACGCTCGTCTGCTGGCCGACATGATCGTCGTGCCATCGGACAAGTCAGCCGACCCGTTCTGGGAGACCAAGGCGCGCGACGTCGTCACCGCCGCCATCGCGCATGTGTGCTACGGTGCGCCACCGGACCAGCGCCCGATGCAGAAGGTCGTGGACATCGTCTACGGCGGTCCTGCATGGGAAGAGATGATCGTGGGCCTCCAGATGGCAGTGGATGTGCGCGCCATGATGCAGCAGGGCACGTCGCTGGGCAGCATGAACGAGAAGACCCGCGATAGTGTGCTGCAGACGGCACAGAACAGTCTCAGTGCCTGGTCTGGTGAGCTGGTCAATCGCGCCACCCAGCGCTCGGACTGGAGCCCCCTGGACCTCAGGAGCGGAAAGAATCCGACCATCTACATCTGCCTCAAGCCCAGTGAGATCGAGAGCTACGTCTCGGTGCTGCGCGTGTTCATCGCCCAGCACATCCGCATGCTCACGAGTGAAATCCCGCCGCGCGGCAGCCAGCCGATCCTTTTCATGCTCGACGAACTTCCCCGGCTGCGGTACATGCCGCCGGTGGAGGAGGCCATCGAAATCGGGGCCAAGTACGGCCTTCGACTCTGGATGATCGCGCAGAGCCTGGGCCAGCTCGAGAAGGCGTATCCGAACGCGGAAGGGATGGTGGGAAGCTGCGCGGTACGGGTGTTCATGAATCCAAGCGCCCATGACGGCACCGCGGAAAAGGTCTCGGAGGAAATCGGCTACCGCGAGGCGGCGCTCGACGGGAAGCGCGTCCGGGTCGTGGAGGCCGCCGAGCTGGCCGGCCCGACGTATCGCGACGTACAGATCGTGCTGGCCGCGGGTGCCAAGCCGGTGAAAGTGCGAAAAGCGCCAGCCTGGCAGAACAAGGATCTCGAGGCCCGCATGGGCCGGGTCGAGCCGGGTTCCTCCAGGTGACCGCGAGCCCGGCAGACGCGTGACACGGGAACAGGAGGAGTACAGCCGGCTCATGCGGGAGCGGACGGAGCTGGGCGACCGCCTGCAGGCCGCGAACGCTGCCGAGAAGGCGAACCTCAGGTTGCTGGTGGACCAGAACAAGGCTCATCTCGAGGTCGCCAAGGAGCAACTGGCGCTGCAGCAGAAGGAGCAGTCGTTGCAGGCGGAGCGTGCACGAGAACAGCAGAAATCGGATCAAGTGAAGCTGGATCAGGTGAAGGCGGATCTGGGGAAAGAAGATCAGCTCAAGCTGGACCAGTTGAAGCAACAAGATCAGGCGAAGGTGGAACTGCAGCAGCAGGAGATCCTCCGCGACGCCACGAACGCGAAGGATGCCATCGCCCGGCAGGACGCCGCGCGCCAGAATGAGATCCAGCAGCAGGATCGCGCGCGCGCGGACGATATCGCATCGACGACCGCCCGCTCGGCGGTGGAAGTGAGCCTCGGAGCCACCCGCGCGGTGTATGAGGCCGGGCAGGAGGTCGGACGACAGGCTGCGGAGGCCATCAAGGAACGGGCGGCGGACGATCAGCGGCGGAAAGAGGTCGAGGAACGGCAGGAAGCGGAGCGGAGAACGCTCAGAAACACGCAAGAGAATCAGCGCGGCCGGTTCGAGGAACGCCACGCCATGGAGGAGACGGCCAAAGCCGAGGTTGAACGACTCAGGGTGGAACTCGAGCGCGCAATGGAGCGGCAGCGCAACGAGCTGGTGTGGAGGCAGGAGGCGGAACGGCAGGAGCGGGAACGTATCGAGCGGGAACGCATCGACCAGGAACGCAGCCGCTGACCCCGTCATTCCGGATCTTGAACTGACCGGTTGCTCCCCTGCGCCCCGAAACTATGTTTCGCCCCGCCTATGACAGCTTCCCCCATTCGCGTCCGCTTTGCCCCCTCCCCCACCGGCTACCTGCACGTGGGTGGAGCGCGCACGGCGCTCTTCAACTGGCTCTACGCCCGCAAGACCGGCGGCACCTTCGTCCTCCGGATCGAGGACACCGACAAGGAGCGCAGCACCGACGCGCACACCCAGGTCATCCTCGAGGGGCTCACCTGGCTCGGCATTACCTGGGACGAGGGCCCGTTCTTTCAGGGCGCCGACGGGCCCCGGCACCGCGCCGACGCGGAGCGCCTGCTCGCCGATGGCCTGGCCTATCGCTGTTTCGCCACCCCCGAAGCGCTCGACGCTGAGCGCAGGGTCGCCGTGGCAGCCGGCCAGACCTACCGGTACGAGCGCGCCCGCTGGGCCGTGAGCGCCGCCGAGGAGGCCCGTCGCCTCGCCGCCGGCGATCCGTTCGTGATCCGCTTCGCCGTTCCCGACGCGGAACTCGCCTGGCAGGACGCGGTGCACGGCCGGATCAGCTTCCAGGGTCGTGACATCGACGACTTCGTGATCCTCCGGTCCGATGGCTCGGCCATCTACAACCTCGCGGTGGTGTCCGACGACATCGCGATGCGGATCACCCATGTCATGCGGGGCGACGATCACGTCTCCAATACGCCGAAGCAGATTGCGCTGTACCAGGCGCTGGGCGCCCCGCTGCCGGTGTTCGCCCATGTCCCCATGATCCTGGGCAGCGATGGGAAGAAGCTCTCCAAGCGTCACGGCGCCACCGCCGTCGGCGACTACCAGGACCAGGGCATTCTCCCGGCCGCGATGCGGAATTTCCTGGCGCTGCTCGGATGGTCACCCGGCGGCGACCGTGAGGTGATCACCAGCGACGAGATGATCGAGCTGTTCTCGCTCGAGGGCATCCAGGGCAAGCCGGCGGTGTTCGATGCGGTGAAGCTCGAGTGGATGAATGGGCAGTACCTGTCGCACACCAGCGCCGACGACCTGCTGGCGCCGGTACAGCGGCAGCTCCAGCTGGCAGGCGTGGAGCTTGGTGGTCGCGACCTGCGCGCGCTGATCGACTCCGCCAAGGCACGCTCGCGCACCGTGCTGCAGCTGGCTGAGCAGGTCGCGGTGCGCCTGGACGCCAGTCGGATCGTAGTCGACGAGAAGGCGGCGAAACTGCTGACGAAGATGGGCCCCGCCTTCGGCGCCGGCCTCGCCCTCGCGCTGCAGGCGCTGGAACCGGTCGGCTCCGCGGAATGGACACCCGACCGGTTGTTCGAGGCGCTCAAGCAGGCCGCCGAGACGCATGGGGTGAAGCTGGGCGACGCCATGCAGCCGGTGCGCGTGGCCCTGACCGGTGTCACCGTATCCGAGCCGGTCAATGAGCTGCTCGCGGTAGTGGGCCGGGACGAGAGCCTGGCACGGATCCGCGCTTCCCTGTCGCGAACAGCGGACCCGACCCCAAGCTAGGCAGGACCCGTCTCCCGTCTCCCGTCTCCCATCTTCCGCTATCTTTCTGCATGTCCAAACCCGAACCCGTTGAGCTCCCTGAGGGCGACGGCCCGCCGGCGGCGTACGCAGCCGCCGAGGAGCCGGTGGCCCTGCGCGTGCGCCTCGTCGACGACGAGCGCACCCCCGAGGGCATGGTGTGCATGGCGACGTTTCATGATACGCGGCTGATCGCGCGCTACGTCATGCCGCCCGAGATGTGGTCGCAGGTCACCGAGCACGACCTGTTCGGCCAGCCCGTGCCTGTGGTGCTCGTGGCCCGTGAGGCCGCGCCGGGACTGCAGTGCCAGCTCTACGCGTTGCTCCAGCTCCCCCCGGGCCTCGCCGAAGAGGAGCCGGAAGACGAGGTCGCGCCGTGGGCGGCGTCAGTGCCGGGAGCCAGCTACGATGCGACCGTCGAGGGCGATGACGAGGCAATGAGCGACAACCTCGTCGCCTTTCCGCTCGGCCATATCGTGCGGTTTGACAAGGATCGGGTCCACCCCGGCAACCTGCCGCTCGAGGCAGCGGATGTCCTGCGGAAGCTGATCGAGGGCAAGACGACGGAGGTGGTGGATAAGGCGCTGGAGGAACTGCTCGGCGGCGACTGAGGATCAGACGTAGACGCCACCGCCGTCCGGTCGGGGACGCCAGAGGCGGCCCAGCAGTTCCTCCAGCATGCCATCCTGCACGAACAGCTGCACTGCCCGCGCGGTTGCGGCCAGGTCGGCACCCCAGAGGCACACCTTGGCTGCCTCACCCGATGTGCCCATCTGCACGAAGACCCGGTCTTCTTCGGTGTGCACCACCGGCAACGATGCCGACAGCTCGCGGGCGGCAGCATTCACCCCCGGTCCCCCAATGGTGATCGCCGGGTTGAGCTGGAAGATCCGGTTCTCCACGTACCAGGCATCACCCACCACGATGCCACGCCGGTAGGGATGCGAAGCGCCGCGCTGGTCGATTTCGCCCTTGAGCCAGTACGCCAGCGGCCGGTCCCGCTCCTCGGCGGCAATGCCAGTACCGGTGACGAGGAGAATCGTCTCGTCGGTATCGAGTAGCTTCACCGGTCAGCGGGTGGCGGCGAGTTCATTGCGCGGCGTCGCCGCCAGCACCGAGGCAATGCGCCGCGCCGCCTCTTCCAGCCGCGCCGCACCCACTGTCAGCGCGATCCGGAAATAGCCCTCCCCTGCCGGACCGAAGCCGCTTCCCGGCAGCAGCACCACGCCGGTCTCCTCGAGGACTCGCCGCGTGAAGGGCGCCGATGCGATGCCCGGGGGCAGTGGCACCCAGAGGTACATCGCCGCGTGGGGCGCCTCGCAGGCAATGCCGTTCGCGTTGAGGGCCGCCACCCCCGCGTCGCGCCGGCGCTCCAGCTCGGCGCGTACCGGCGCCACCAGCGCATCGGAGTTGTCCAGCGCCGTCACCGCCGCCTGCTGGATCGCGAGCCATGGCCCGGTGTCGACGTAGGACTTGACCCGCGTCAGCGCGCCGATCAGTTCGCTCCGCCCCACCGCGAAACCAATGCGCCAGCCGGTCATCGAGTAGCTCTTGGACAGCGAGAAGAACTCGATGGCGACCTCGCGTGCGCCGGGAATCTCGAAGATGCTGGGCGCGCGATAGCCGTCGTAGGTCAGCTCACAGTAGGCGTTGTCGTAGGCGAGCAGGATACCGTGCTTGCGACAGTTGTTCACCAGGCGCGTGAGATACTCGGTCGTCGCGACCGCCGCCGTCGGGTTGTTGGGGTAGTTGGCGAACACGAGCTTCGAGCGTGACAGCACATCGGCCGGCACGTCGTCCAGCTCGAGCAGGAAGTTCCGGTCGGCCCGGAGGGGACAGGTGTGCGGCACGGCGCCCGACAGGATGGCGCCGCCGATGTACGCCTGGTAACCCGGCTCCGGCACGAGCACCACGTCGCCGGGATTCACCACCGCCACCGGCAAGTGCGCCAAGCCCTCTTTCGAGCCGAGCAACGGCAGCGTCTCGGTAACCGGATCGAAGTGAATGCCGAAGCGCCGATCGACCCACCGGGAAATCGCCTGCCGATAGCCCATCAGGCCCTGCTGGAAGCCGTACTTGCTGAGGGCGGGCTCCGCGAGCGCCGCGCGCATGGCTGCCAGCACCGAGTCGGGAGGCGGAGCGTCGTTGTCGCCTGCGCCCAGGTCGATCACGTCCATGCCCGCCGCGATGAGCCGGCGCTTGATCGACGGGATTTCGGCCAGCGGGTAGCCCGGCAGCGCCTCCAGCCGGTTACTGAAGCGAATCATGGTCACTCCTGTGCAGCCACGTGACTCGAAAGGATACCAACGCCCGCGATTTCCACCTCCACCACGTCACCGGCGGCCAGCGGACCCACACCGGCTGGCGTGCCGGTAGCGATGAGGTCGCCCGGCTCGAGCGTCATGATGGCGCTGACATGCGCCACCAGCCGGGGAATGGAAAAGATCATGTCACTCGAGGGGGCTCGCTGGCGCTCCACCCCATTGACCCGCGTCACCACCGACAGCGTGCGCCAGTCGAGCGACACCACGCGAGGCCCCACCGGGCAGAAGGTGTCGAACCCCTTGGCCCGGGTCCACTGGCCATCGGTCTTCTGCAGGTCGCGGCAGGTCACGTCGTTGACACAGGTGTAGCCGGCAATGAACGCCTCCGCATCGGCCTCGCGCACCCGGCGCGCCCGTGTGCCGATTACGACGCCGATCTCGCCCTCGAACTCGACCTGCCGGGAGACCGCGGGCAGGATGATCGTGCCTCCGGGCGGCAACAGCGCGCTCGGGGGCTTGAGGAAGATGAGCGGTTCCTTCGGCACTTCATTGCCCAGTTCCTTCGCGTGCTCCGCGTAGTTGCGCCCGATGCACACGATCTTGGATGGCTGCACGACCAAGGTCATACCGGGGCCCCGATGCCGTGACGGGCGAAGAAGTCTTCACACTTGATGCGCACCTGCGCCCACGGCGCGATGATCCGCTCGGCACGCGGCAGGCCGCTCAGCACCAGCGGGCCATATCGCTTGGTGGTGACGCGGCTGTCGAGCAGCACCACCACGCCCACGTCGCGCTGGCTGCGAATGAGCCGGCCGAATCCCTGCTTGAGCTTGAGCGCGGCGTGGGGGAGCAGGTAACCCATGAAGCCATCCTCGCCCTGTTCCGCCAGGCGCTCCAGCCGTGCCGACGTGAGCGGTTCGCTCGGCACCTTGAAAGGTAGCTTGCACAGCACGAGGGCGCGGAGCGCGCGGCCGGGCACGTCCACTCCCTCCCAGAACGAGTCGGTGCCCAGCAGGATGGCGTTGCCCGCCTCGCGGAATCGCCGCAGCAGCTGGTCGCGCGATGCCTCGCCCTGCACCAGCAGTGGCCACCGGCCGCCCACCGCCTGGCGCAGGGCGCTCGCGGTGCGCTGGAGTGCGGCATGGCTGGTGAAGAGGGCGAACATGCCGCCGTCAGCAGCATACGCCAGGTCGATGATCGCCGAGAGTGTGGCCGACGCATGGCCTGCCTCGTCCTCCCGCGGGTCGGGAATGTCGGTTGGAATGCCGAAGACGCACTGGCTCGGATAGTCGAACGGTGACGGGAACGTTTCGCGAACGGTGACCGGCGAGTCACCTCCCGACAGCCCCAGCCGGCCTTCCATGAAACCGAAATCGCCCGAGGCCGCCAGCGTGGCGCTGGTGAGCACGATGGTCTTCGCCTTCTCGAACAGCAGCTCCCGCAGCACCGGCGCCAGGTCGAGCGGCACCGCCGCCAGCTTCATGTCGCCGCCGCGCTTGCCACTTCGCTCGATCCAGCGCACCACGGGATCGTCCGTGGCCGCGGGCCGCAGGGTATGCACCAGTCCCTCGGACACCACCTCGAGCCGGCCCAGCACCGCCCGCAGTTCCTGCAGCAGGCGCAGCCGGCGCTCGGACACGTCGGCCTGCTCGAGCCGTCCCGCGATCGTCTCCACCGAATCCCGCAGCACCTGGAAGGCGCGCAGCGCCGCCTCCAGTTCGGCCGACAGCCCTGCGGCCCACACCGGGTCGGTGGCGAACTCGTCGTCCAGGCGCCGCTGTCCCCCGGGCGCCTCGTCGAGGAGGCCCACCAGGCGCGCGAACAGCTGGTCGGATGCGCGGCGCGCGTCGGCCAGGGCTGGCACCAGCCGGTCGCGCAACAGGTCGAGGCTGGCGCGCGCCAGCAGGTCATCGATGGAGCGCAGTTCGTGGAACAGGGTGGGAATGAGGCCGCGCCCATTGCGCTCGAACCGGCCCAGCAGCCGGCGCACACCACGACTCGACACCTGGGTGCCAAGGTGCCCGGCGGCGACATCCTCGAGATGGTGCGCCTCGTCCAGGATGATCCGCTGGTATGGGGGCAGCACCGCCGCCTCCTGCCAGTTGTCGCTGGCCTGCCGCACCTGCAGGTCGGCCGCGAGCAGGTGATGGTTCACCACCACCACGTCCGCCTGGGCCGCCTGGCGCCGTGCGCGGAACACGAAGCAGCGATCGAAGTGCTCGCACTGGAGACGCGGGCAGAGGTCGGACTCCGCGCTCACCTCGTCCCACACCTCGGGGCTCGGCGCCGACGGCAGGTCACTGAGCGAACCGTCCGGCGTGCGGCTGGCCCAACTGGCAACCGCCGTCAGCTCATCCAGCTTGTCGGGTTCGAGCAGCGTGCGCTGTGCACCAACGGCCTGGTGAAGGCGGGCCAGGCAGAGATAGTTGCGCCAGCCCTTGAGCAGCGCGAATGACGGCTCGTGGGTATCCGTGCGCAGCGCATCGCGCAGGAACGGCAGGTCTTTCCCCACCAGCTGTTCCTGCAGGTTGATCGTGTTGGTGCTGACTACCGTGCGCTCGCCGTTGGCGCGGGCCCACGCGAGCGCCGGCACGAGGTAGGCGAAGCTCTTGCCGACGCCGGTGCCGGCCTCGAGCATCAGCACACCGCCGTCGTTGTACGCATCGGCGATGTGCGCGCACATGTCGCGCTGGCTCTGCCGGTCCTCGAACTGACCCATCGCCACGGCCACCGCCCCATGCTCACCCAGCTCGGCCACCACGGTGAGCGTGTCGAGCCTGGTCTCGGTGCGCCCCCTGGGCACCTCGACCACCACATACAGCCGCGCCGCGTCGTTGGAGATGATCCCGAACCCGACCCCGTTGTCGTGCAGCTGCGCCGCCACGGCGAGGTCGGCGCCCGACGGCGACAGGTGCCCGCTCGGGTGGTTGTGCAGCAGCATTTCGCCCGGCCGCGCGATGCCGGGCAGCGCCAGCACGCGATCCACCGTGCCGCGGGCCACGGCGCGGGCGGCCACGATAACGCCGTCGCGGTCCACCTCGCCGACGAACGAGACTTCGCGACCATCCGCGGCGCCAATCTGCTCGGCGAGGTAGGCGCGAACACCCGGATTGATTCGTTCCATGGACGTGAAGACGTGATGACGTGAGGACGTGAGGTGGCGGAAGGAGGGAGCCCTTCACGTCCTCACGTCCTCACGTCCTTACGTCTTGAGCTCCTTCTTCTTCGCCGCCGGGAACAACACGTTGTTCAGGATCAGCCGGTAGCCTGGGGAATGCGGGTGCAGCGTAAGATCGGTGGGTGAATCACCGATCTGGTGCTGCGGGTCCTCGGGGTCGTGACCGCCGTAGAAGGTCCAGGTGCCCTGCCCCTTTTCGCCGTGGATGTACTTCACCCACGGGGCCCCCGGCTCGTCGGCCAGCACGGTGACCCCAGGCTTGAGTGTCTTCCGGGTAAAGGACGTGGTGAGCCCGTAGAAGTCGGGAATCACGTCGCGATGATTCTGCACCAGCATGGTCGGTACCGGATCGATCTTGGCGCTGAAGCCGAAGATGGTGAACGTGCCGAGCTGCTGCCGCCGATCACCCGAGTTGACCTGGTGCCCGTCGATGTCCGAGAAGACCGGCGTGGTGGGACTCAAATCCAGGGTCGCGTTCTGGAAGGCCAGCGTGCGGCTCCAGTCGAGCCTGGCCCCGGCACCGGGCTCCACCGGTGTGCCGTCGGCATAGGAAGCCGCGATGTCCACCTTCTCCGCCGCGAGGGCCAGGTCGAGGGTTTCGGTCGCGATACACATCGCGAACAGGAAACCACCCCGCTCCACAAAGGCGCTGATGTCCTGCGCGACCGCCTTCTTGAGCGCCGGCACGTTCGCGTAGCCCAGCTGTCGCGCCACCTCGCGGTTCTTCGCTACCATTTCCGCGAGCCACGGCGCCCCGGAGTAGTTCAGGTAGAACTTGGAGTACTGGCCGGTGAAGTCCTCGTGATGCAGGTGCAGCCAGTCGTAGGTCTTGAGCCCCTGCTCCACCACCTCGACATCCCACAGCTTGTCGTATTCGATGCCGGCATAGTTCAGGGCCATCGTCACGGCGTCGTCCCACGGCGCGGCAAACGGGGGGACGTACACCGCCACCTTGGGTGCCTTCTCCAGCGGCACGGCATCCATGTTGGACGTCGCGATCTCGCCGCGGATCTGCGTCACCACGGCATCGCTCAGCCCCTCGACCGTGATCCCGTTCAGCGCGGCGTCCCGCGCCGCCGCCGCGTCACTGGGCAGCAGGAACGAGCCCCCACGATAATTCAGCAGCCATTCCGCCTTGACGCCGCGCTGGATGGCGCGGAACGTGAGGCCATAGGCCTTCAGGTGCTCGGCCTGCACATCGTCCATGGGAATGAGCAGCCAGTCGGCGCGCATCGGCTGGCGGAACGGCATGACCGAGGGAATGACCGGCACGGCGGCGGCCACCCGCAGGAAATCTCGCCGTGAAACGCCTGGGAGACGCATTACTGGGGTACCGAACCCTTCGCTTCATCCAGCGCACGACGCGCCTGCGGTACGAGTGCGCTGCGTGGATAGTCCAGGATCAGTTGCTCGAACACCGGCACCGCTTCGCCGCCCCGCCCCGAACTGGCCATCAGTCGGCCGAGCTCGAGCAGGGCCGCCGGCGCCGTGGCGGGTGCGGCGGAATCTACCGCCGCCCGGAACAGTTTCTCCGCGGCCGGGGCCCGTCCACGCGCCGCCTCGAGCCGCCCAGCCAGCAGCAGCAGCTCGGCGCCGCCCTTGTCCCGCGGTCGAGCGGCGCCCAGGGCAGCAAACCCCGGAACCGCACCGGCAGTGTCCCCCCGCGCGAGTGCCAGGAAGGCGATCCCCAGCGCTGGAAGGGTGTCTTCCTCGATGGGCTGGAGCAGCGCGAGCAGCGACGTACGCGCCGTCGCCTGCGCACGGGTACCGGCATACGGACCCGCCGCGCGCAGCAGCTCCACCGCATCCTTGATGTCGCCCTGAAACAGCCGGAGTTGGCCGCGCAGCGCCAGTCCTTCCACCGAGCTGTCGCCCACGGCCAGCGCCTCGGCGCGACCGAGCTGGCCCGCCCTCGCCCACCCCAGTGCCACCTGCCGGCTCAGGGTGGCCATTTCCTCTACCGAGAGCACGCCCCGGTACTGGCTCAGGCTCCGCTCCGCCTCGTCCATCTTGCCCTCGTCCACGAGCAGTCGGAGCAGCGTCCCCGACGCGCTGGCGCTCAGCGCAGCCGGGGTGCTGCCATCGCCCGCGAGACTCGCCAGCATCCGGCGCGCCGACGCGCGATCGCCTCCATCGAGGTAGGCCTGGGCCGCATCGAGCTGCAGCCGGGAACGCTGCGCGCCATTGGAGCGTTGTGCCATCGCTTCGAGCGCGCGCCCCATGGCCTGCCGGTAGGCTGGCGCCGGGTTGCCCCGGAGCGCCTCAGTAAACTGTCGGAGCAGGTCGCGCGACTCGACCGGGTCGGCGGGCAGCACCAGCACCAGCTTCTCAAACCCTCCAATCGGGTCGCCCCAGCGCGCGCGCAGCTCAGCGTCGAGTCGCTGGGCATCGGGTGACCCGTCGTCCTGCAGGACCTTGAGCACCGCCGCCCGCTGCGCGTCGGGCGTGGGCCGCAGCGTCACCACCGCGCCGGAGCGATAGCCCGGCAGCTTCCGGATGGCCAGCAGCCACTCCCGGGCTGCCGTGGCATAGTCGCCCTCGAGCACCGCGAGCTGGGCCAGCTCGGGCGCCAGCGCCGTCGGCTGCCCGAGTTGCTGGCGGCCGGCCAGGTACGCCGCTCGCGCACCCGTGCGATCGCGCCGCGCCAGCAGCGCGTTGCCCCATTCGCGATACGGGGTCTCGTCCTTTGGCGCGAGCTGCGACCAGCGCTCCACCACCCGCCGCAGGCTGTCCGTCATGCCGGCCGCACCGTACGTGCGCACCGCCACGCCGTACAGGGCCGTCGCCGTCGGATTCGCCGCCAGGGCTACACTGATGTCGGGCACCATCTCGGCCGAGCGGTTCAGTGGCTGTAGCGAGCGCTCCAGGCCGAGGAGCGCACTCACATCGGCTGGCCGGTTCTTCAGGACACCGCGATAGGCAACCACAGCGCCGGCGTAGTTGCCCCGCCGCTCCATGTCGAACGCGCGGTTGAGCGAATCAGCCTGCGCCGCAAGCGGGCCCGCCACCAGCAACAGCGCCGCGACGAGCCGCATGCTACGGTGCACCCGGGCTTGCCAGGCGCCGGAAATAGTCGACCACGATCCGCCGCTCAGCCGGCGAGAGCTTCTGCAGTTCTTCCCAGCTTGGCGCGTGGAGCCGGCCATCCTCGTCCTGCAGCCGTGCCCGCAACGCCGGAGGGATCAGCATGCTGTCGCCCGTGGCCGCCGTGCTCTGGCGTTCCTTCTGCTCGTCCTCCTGCTCCCCCTGCAGCGTGCGCCCGGCGTCGAGCATGCGCCGGAACAGCCTCTCCTGCCGTTCCACCGTCTGGCGATCGAGTCGGCCGGCTTGCAGCCGCTGCGCGAGTTCCTCCGCTTCGTTGGCCATTTCGCCGGCACCCGGCATGTTGCCCTGGCCGCGCAGCTTCTCCAGTTCCTGCGCCAGCGCGCGCTGCTGGGCGGCGAGCTGCTGCATCTGCTGCGGGGCACCACCGGCGCCCAGTTGCGGGATCAGAGACGCGCCCTGCTCGCCGAGCTGACCCTGCTGCTTCGCCAGCTCACCCATTTTCTCCATGGCCTCGGCCAGGCCCGACCCCGACTCCGATCCGCCGACATCACCGCGGGCGCGCAGCAGGCCATGCGCCGCCGAGTTGAGCGCATCCAGCGCGTCCCCGGCACGATCGCCCGCCTCGCGCGGGTTGGCATTCGCCGACGACACCGCATCGCGCGCCTGCTGCATGAAGCGCGACGCGGCAGCCAGCGAGGTGGCGATTTCCGGTGAGATCAGCGCGTTCTTGCCCGCGGCCTGCCGCACCTGGTCCTGCAGCCGCTGCACGCCTTCCTCCACCGCGCCCTGGTCGGCCCTCAGCTTCGCGGCCGACTCACCCCGCTCGAAGCCCTGACTGACCGACAGCTGCTTCTCACCCAGCCGACTCACGTCGGCCAGCGCCTGGTCCAGCTGCGCCATGACCTCATCGCGCCATTCCTGCGCCATCTGCTCCCGCTCTTCCTCCAGGTCGTCGCCCATCGGCGCCAGTTCCTTCTCCGCCTCCTCACCCTCGCTCTTCGCCTTCTGCTTCTGGCCCGACTTCGCGGACTTCGACGCCTGCCCCATCTTCTGTGCGGCCTTATTTGCTCGCTGCGCAGACTGGTCGATCTTGTCTCCGGACGGATGGTCCTTCATCTGCTCCGACAGTAGCTGCAGCTCGGACGACAGTGCGTCGGCCTTCTTTGCCAGTGCCTGCTCCGCCGCCGCAGCGCGCTGGCTGTCAGCCGCCTCCACCTGTTTGTTCCACTCGGCCTGGTCCTTCTGCAGCTCCTTGGCATCCTGCGCCAGGCTTTCGAGCTGTCCCTCCATCGCGGCCCGCTCGAACAGCTCCCGGCTCCGCTCCAGCGCTTCCCGCAACTCTTTCTGCTTCTCGGCGAGGTCCTTCAGCGCGTCCTGGGTGCGCTCGGCGTCGAGTTCCTTGAGCGCCTGGCGCAATTCCTCCAGCTTGGCGCGGATCTCTGGCGTCAGCGCCTTGTCGAGTTGCTGCTGCACCTCGGCCAGCCGTGCCATCAGTGCGGAATCAGCCAGCCCGGCCGTCTCGGCGTTCTTCTGCAGCTCCTGCAGGGCCTGCCGCGCCTGTTCCGCCTGCGTCATCAGCTCCTGCTGCGACTCCGCGACCGCCTCCGCCTTCTTCGCCTGCTCGAAGCTGAGGTTATCGGAGTTGTCGCCCTGCTTCGTGGCGTCACGCGGCTGGGAGCGCGCCAGGTCCTCGGTCTGCCGCTCGAGCCGCTTGCTTTCGGCGGCGAGCGAGTCCAGCCGACGCTGGAGCGATGTCGTTTCCCGGCGCTGATCGGCCCGCAGCTCAGTGAGCGTCTGGATCCGCAGCACGTATTCGCGCGACCATCCGACCTGGGCCCGGGGGGCATTGTCCACGGCGCGCGCGCGGTACCGCAGCGTGTCGCCCGGGCGCAGCCCCAACTGCTGCAGGTTGACCTGCGCGCTCAGCACCGCGCGGTCGGGCGTGCCGCCGGGCAGCGCCACGACCTGCTCGCGTACCGGGTCGGCGGCACCAAGACTGGATACGCGGCGCAGCTCGAGCGTGACGCTCGCGAGACCGTGATCGTCGTGCGCATCGACGACCACGAGGGCGCGGGCGTCGGGCGACGCCGTGGTGTCGGCACCGGGCACGGGGATCTCGAGCGCCGGCGCGCTGTCGGGAAGGATGCGCAGGGGCAGCACGATGGAATCACCGGCGAGCGGCGCGCCGCTCGCAGTGCGGAGCACCAGCCGGTAGGCACCGGAGCGAAGCGGCGTGAAGTCGCCGTCGAACTGCTTGCCACTGACCGGCAGCGCATGCTCCGCCGCACCGCCACTCCATGACGCATTCTCGAGTTCCGCCGTCGCCTCGCCCCGCGTCTCCAGTCGCGTCCCCGCCGGCAAGAGCACGGTATCGCCGGCGGTGGGAATGGGTTCGTCTTCCAGCCGGAGGTACGCCGGATAGCGCGCCGTCACCTCGAGCGCAGCCAGGAATACCGGCTGCCGCACATGGACCGTCACCGTGTCGGATCCGCGCTCACCACTGGACACGCGGGCGAACACATCGGTTTCGAGCTGGGGAATGACGTGCGTCGCGGCCCCGTCGGCATCGAGGGTCAGCGGCATCGCGCGCCAGGCTTCGCCCGGTGACCTGAGCCAGAGCGTGGCCTCGCGCCGACCGTACGTGGCGACGGTGAGCGTTACCGGCGCGCCCCGGTCGACACTGTCGGCCGACGCGCGAAGCTGGACCGGCGAGACCACTGCACGCCACGCCCGCACCGGATGCCAGAGCACCGCACCAGGCCCACGGAGCGGCCCCGAGGTGGCGAGGGCCGCCAGACCCAGGCCCAGGAGGGCGACGCCGCCGCGCATCTCGCGCGCGACGCGGTCGGTCAGCGGCCCCAGCGCCTGGGGTGCCCGCTCCCCCACCGCGGCCGCCGATGCCGCGTCGGCCGCCTGCGCCAGTTCGGCACTCGATCCCTGCTGGGCTCGTTCGAGCAGCGAGCGCAGCGCGCCCAGTCGCCAGGCGCCCGAGCGCTCGAGCCACTCGGCCAGCGAGCGCGTGGCCAGGCCCGACACCACGCGACGACGCGCCCACACCGCTGCCGCCACCAGGACGGCCACGCCAATCCACGCGGCGGGCACCCACGCGAGCGTACGGATGAAGTCCAGCCGCGCCAGCCAGGCCGCGGCACCGAGCAGCAGCATCGTGGCGCCGAGGGCGGCCACGAGCCACGCCGTGTTCCGCCGCAACCGCAGCGGGCGGGCGACCGCGTCGAGCGCGAGTTCGGTAAGGCTCATCCGCCGAACCCGACTGCGTACGCATACAGGTTCACGCCCATGCGCAGTGCCGACTCATGCTTCTCGACTGGATCCTTGTGCACCTCGGGATCCTCCCAGCCATCGCCGAGGTCGGACTGGTAGGAGTAGTAGACCACCAACCGCCCGTTGAGGTAGAGACCCAGTCCCTGTGCCGGCTTGCCATCGTGCTCGTGAATCTTCGGGATGCCGCGCGGCATCTCGTAGGCCAGGTGGTAGATGGGATGATCCAGCGGCACATCAGTCAACTCCTGGCCCGGGAAAAGCCGAGCAAGCTCGCGCCGGATGGAACTGTCCATGCCGTAGTTGTCATCCACGTGCAGGAACCCGCCCTGCACTAGATACGCTCGCAGGATGCGCAATTCGTCATCCGAAAAGCGCACATTCCCGTGGCCCGTCATGTACAGGTATGGCACGCTCCACAGCTCGTCCGACGTGAGCGTGACCGTTCGTTCCTCCTGCTCCACCGGAATGCCGGTGCGTTCGCGCACCGCCGCCAGCAGGTTGGGCAGGCTCGACGGGTTGGCATACCAGTCCCCGCCGCCATCGTAGTGCAGCCGCCCGATGGTCTGCAGCGGCTCAGCGCGCACCGTGCCCGCCTTGACGGGCGCGCGCACGGTCACCTGCTGCTGCCCGGTGACCGGGCCGGCGCAGGGCAGGCTGAGTAACAGCACGAGGAGCGAGCGTGAACGCATCAGGTGAGGCTCATGACAAGCCGGTAGGCATCGTTTCGTGAAAGGCCGAACTCGGCGGCAATCCGCTGCGAGGCTTCTCGCCGCGTAATACCGTCCGCCAGGAGCTGGCGGGCACTCGTGGTGGCGTCGTCGGTTCGGTCCACGGCGACAGGCGGAAGGCCCGTTCCCTCCAGTACTACGGTGAACTCGCCCCGAGGTTCCGTAGCCCCGAAATGCTGCCGCAACTCCTCCAGCGATCCATGGCGGATCTCTTCGTGCAGCTTGGTGAGTTCCCGCCCCACGGTCGCCCGCCGGCCCGGGCCTGCCAGCGCCTGCAGATCCTCCAGCAGCTCGACCACCCGCCCCGGCGCCTCGTAGAACACCACGCTCCACTCCTCCAGGGCCGCGCGGGCCAGCAGGCGGGCACGCTCAGCCCCGCGCCGCGGCACGAAGCCCAGAAAGAGGAAGCGATCGGCGGAGAGCCCTGACGCGGAGAGCACCGTGGCGATCGCGGACGGGCCCGGGATCGGTACCACGACGTGGCCCGCGTCCCGCGCCGCCCGGACGAGATCGGTGCCTGGATCGCTCACGCCGGGCGTGCCGGCATCGGATACCAGGGCGACGTCTCGGCCATCGGAGAGGATCTCGAGCAGCAGCGCGAGGCGACGCTCCGGGGAGTGTGCGTGGAAGCTGCGGAGCTGCGGATGCGCCCCGATGTGCTCGAGCAAGCCCCGCGACCGGCGGGTGTCCTCCGCCGCCACCACCGGCACGGTGCGCAACACCTCGATCGCCCGCGCGCTCAGGTCGCCCAGATTCCCCAGGGGAGTCGCGACGACGTACAAGGTGCCCATGCGCCTCGGTTCGAAAGTGCGGTGGAAGCGAAAAGGGCGGCGGGAGCATGCTTGCTGCCCCTGCCGCCCCGCCTGTGCGCCCTGCGCGCCCTGCGCGCCCTAACCCAGGTGCTGCTTGATCTTTGCCTCGATGACCGGCTTCGGTACCGCGCCCACGACCGTATCCACGTGCTTGCCATCCTTGAAGAACAGGATGCTCGGGATCGACCGAACGTTGTACTTCATCGACGCACGCTGGTTCGAGTCGACGTCCAGCTTGACGATCTTGACGCGGCCATCGTACTCGCCGGCCAGCTGCTCGAGCACCGGGGCGACCATCTGGCATGGGCCGCACCACACCGCCCAGAAATCCACCAGGACCAGGCCCTTGGCCTGATCGACATCAGCCGCGAAGGAATCGTCCGTTACCGGGGGAGTCTTGGTATTTACGCCAGCCATTGCCTTGCGCTTCCTTTCTCCCATCGCACGCGCGGTGCGATGACTTAAGTTTCGGCATGACCCATCAGCCACGCATCGCCCACATTGGCATCGCCGTCGAGAACCTGGGCGACGCCCTTGCCTTCTACCGCGACGTCCTCGGGATCGAACCGCGCGCACCCGAGGCGGCCGAAGGCGCCACCATTGTGTCCCTGCCGTTCGGCGGCCCCGAGGTGGAGCTGCTCGAGCCCGCGACACCCGACGGCCCGATCGCCAGGTTCCTCGCGAAGCGTGGTCCGGGCATTCATCACGTGTGCTACGAGGTTCCCGACCTCGACGCCGCCCTGCTCCGATGCCGCGCCGCCGGCTACCGCCTGCTGGACGAAACGCCCCGCACCGGCGCCCATGGCCGCCGCATTGCCTTCGTGCACCCCAAGTCGACCGCCGGCATCCTGATCGAGCTGACCCAGGCCCGCTGACGGGCTACTTCGGTACCACGCTCTTCACGGTATCGACCACCGTCTTCACCGCGCTGGTGTCCACGCCCCCCTGACCGCCGGAACAGCTCCGGCCCGGTACCCCGACATCGTTCAGGTCGACCGACTCCACCAGCCAGCCCTGCTTCTTCGACTTGACGGTGCTCATCGGCACCAGCTTGTTGCAATCGCCTCGGTGAAAATCGAGGATGATGGACCGCCGGTCATCCTGGCCCGGGTTCGGCTCCGACGCCGAGATCTTGGAGGTACCGCCCTTCAGGTACGCATACATGATGTAGATGCGCTTCTGGAAGTCGTTCGGCTTGCGAGTGGCAGCCGCGGAGCCGGACGATGTGCCCCACAGTTCGGCCATCCGCGACAGGTTGCTGTCCGAGACCGCCTTCATGAAGGAGGTCACCGCCGCTTCCGGCGTCGCTTCTGCCTGTGCCGCGGCGCGGTTCGGCAGCATGACCACCGATGCGGTGGCGAGCGCCAGGAGTACCTTGTGCTTTGGTCCCACCAAGTGCCTCACGATGCTATCGTTGAACACCGAAACTAACGGGTTCCCACCCCCTCCAGCAACGTGCATGCGCCTGTATATCAACATCGATCATGTGGCCACGGTGCGGCAGGCACGCCGCACCGACGAGCCCGATCCGGTCACGGCGGCGCTGGCCGCCGAACGGGGCGGTGCCACCGGCATTACCGCCCATCTGCGGGAGGATCGCCGGCACATCCAGGACGAGGACGTGCGGCAGCTCGCCGCCGCCGTCACAACCGTGCTCAACCTCGAACTGGCCACCAGTTCCGACATTGTGGCTCTCGCCTGCGACCTCAAGCCCTTTCAGGCGACCATCGTGCCGGAGCGGCGCGAGGAGGTGACCACCGAGGGCGGGCTGGACCTGACCCGGCCGGGGCCGCGCCTCACCGAAACCATCCGTCGGCTCCACGGCGCCGGTATCCGCGTCAGCCTGTTCATCGATCCCGACGAGGGCGCGATCCGCACCGCCGTCGCACTCGGAGTGCCCGCGGTGGAGCTGCATACCGGCGACTACGCCCACAATTGGCGGCGGGATGCCCGCGCGCTCGACGCCCTGCGCCGTGCCGCCTCTACCGCCGCCGGCCTCGGACTCGCGGTCCACGCCGGCCACGGCCTCACCTACCAGAATGTCCAGCCGGTCGCGGCGATTCCCGAGATCGAGGAGCTCAACATCGGGCACAGCGTCGTGAGCCGGGCGGTCCTGGACGGGATGGAGCCCGCCGTGGCGGCGATGGCGGCGCTGGTCGCGGCGGCGCGGCGCTGATTGTCCTTGCTCCGATGTTTCACGCGGCCTAGTCTTCACGACACTTCTACCGGACCCGGCGCCGCCTCATGAGCCAATCGCTTGGCACGACCGACTTCTTCACCCTCGAAGCGGGGGAATGCCTGAACCGCCTCGAGGCCCTGCTGGCGCGCCCGGAAGGGGTGTCGGGCGAGGAGTTCGTGCGACAGGTGCGCCTCCTCCGGGGCGCCGCCCTGATGGCCAACCTGCAGCCGGTGGCACAGGCGGGCGCCGCATTCGAGGCGCTCGCGCGCGGCGTTCGCGACGGGCTGCGTCCCTGGGATGCGGCCACTCGCGAGATGGCCCTGCAGGTCGTTGACGACTTCCGCGCCCTGGTGCGGCGCGTCGGTCAGTGGAGCGACGGCGACACCGCGCGCGCTCGGCGCATCGCCACCGATCTCGAGCGCATGACGGGCCAGGCCGCAACGCCAGCGCCCACCGGCACCGGGAGCGCCCAGACCGGGGTCCGCGCGTTCGTCGCGCGGGAGGGCGCCCTCATTGCCTCCGCCCTCGACCGCGCCGCCCGGGCCATGCGCACCTCCACCGATTCGCGCGAGGCCCTGCATGCCGTCCTGCGGCGCATGCAGCAGCTGCGGGGCCTGGCCGAGCTCGCCGAGTTTGCCCCGCTGCCCGAAATTCTCGACGGTGTCGAACTCGCCGTGGGCGAATTGGCGCGCTCCTTCGCGCCGCCCGCCACCGCCCCCGACATGGTCGACGCCGCCGCCCAGGCCCTGAGCCGGGTGTGCCGGGACGTCACCGAGACCGGCCAGCCCACCGCCGACGCCCCCGAGGCGCGCCGCTTCGCCGACCTCCTCCGGCGCACGCTGGCCGAGGACGAAGACGTCGTGGCGATCGAGTCCCTGCTCGTCCAGGGCGAGCCCGCCGCGCAGGGAGCCCGCGGCCGTTTCGCGCTCGGGGCCGTCGAACTCGTCAGCCATGGCGAGTTCCTGTCGCTCGTCGCCGACCGGATTTCCGGCGCGCGCAGCGGTACCGAGCGCGACTTGCGACTGCTCGGGCTGCTGGCGCCCCTCGGTGCCTTGGGCGCCGGGGCCCGGGAACTGACGCTGCCGGTCACCGACTGGGCAGTGCTGGCGCGCGCGCGCATCGCGTCTGGTGAGGCGAGCGCGAGCGCGCCAGCCTTCGCCGACCAGCTCCGCCGCGTCGGGGCGCTGCTCCGCGGTGCCGCCGATGCCGCCGCACCCGGTCGCGACGACTGGACCATGGCGGTGGAGGCACTCCGCACCGGCACGCCGCCCGCCGCGGCAGAGGTGGAAGCGCCCGATCCGGAGATCATGGCGCTCCTCGCTGAGATCGTGCCCCTCGAACCGCCGATTGTGCCCATCGAGGCGCTCGCACCCGACCTGCCGATGGTGGACACGTTCACCCTGATCAAGGCCGAGGCGATCGAGATCACGGTGACGAGAGAGGTGGTCGAACCCGCCGACCGGCCGCCCACGCCGTTCGAGGCCAGCCTGCTGTCGTACGCCGAACTGCTGCATGAGCTGGGGACGGGCGAGGCGTCGCTCACCGAGCTCATCGGCTCCGGCGCGGCCGCCGCCACGGCCACCGCCGCCGCGCCCGTCGCGGTCGCTGTGTCAATCGACGACCTCCTCTATCGCGGCCGCGCCGCATTGCTCCGTGCCGCCGAAGTGCGGCTCGAAATGCGCGCGCAGCTGGAACGCGGTCAGCACGTCGCCGTGCTGCGCCCCCTCCTCGACGAACTGCTCGACCTCGTTCCGCTCGCGCTTGACGGCCACTGAACCGTCGGGCGGCGCTCGCCGCCATCTCTGGACCGCCCTGCTTGGTGTCGTCGTCTCCGTCGCCCTGCTCGCCTGGGCGATGCGCAATGTCAACTTCAGCGAGATGGCCGCCGAGATCCGCACCGCCCGGCCGCTCCCGGTGCTGCTCGGCGTCCTGCTCGCCACCACGTCGTTCGCCCTGCGCGCCGTGCGCTGGAGGCTGCTGCTCCGCGCCGACACCGGCGTCGACGTGCCGTTCTGGCCACGGTGGCATGCCGTCGCCATGGGGTTCATGGCCAACAACCTGCTTCCACTGCGGGCCGGCGAGCTGGTGCGAGCCTACGCCATCTCGACCCTGGGCAAGGTGCGGCTCACTGGGGCCATCACCTCGCTGGTGGTGGAGCGCGTATTCGACGCCCTCACACTCGTGCTGCTCCTGGCCGTGGGACTGCTCCTCTCAAACCTTCCCGCGTCCACGGTCATCGCCGGCATTCCCCTGGCACGCATCGCCACCTACGCGGGCGCGGGCGCCCTGTTCGCCGTGGTCGTCGGTGCGGTCATCATTGCGCGGCCCGACGTGATGGAGCGGGTCATTCGCCGGATCCTGCCGGAGGGACGGCTGCGGGCCACCCTCGTCTCCATCGGGCACGGCATCACCGACGGGTTGAGCGGATTGCGTTCGCCCGCCCGGCTCGCCGGGGTGGTAGGCTGGTCATTGGTGATGTGGCTCGTGAGCGCCGCCTCGTTCTACGCGATGTTCTTCGCGTTCGGCATCAACGTCACCTTCGGGGGAGCGCTGTTGCTGCAGAGCGCCATGGCCTTCGGCATCGCCGTGCCATCAACGCCGGGCTACTTCGGGCCTTTCGAGGCCGCAATCGTGGCGGTGCTCGGACTATTCGGCGTGTCCGATACCACCGCCTTCTCCTATGCCGTCACCTACCACATCAGCACGCTGCTGCCGGTGACGCTCCTCGGCATGCTGTCGCTCGCCGTGAGTCCTATTGCCCTCCGGGACATCCGCGCCCAGACCAGGAAATGAACGCCGTCGAGGTCCCCGCACACGCCAAGATCAACCTCCTGCTGCGGGTGCTGGCGCGAGAGGACGATGGCTACCACGGCCTTGAGACCATCTTTGCGCTGCTCGACCTCCACGACACGGTTATCGCGGAGCGGACCGACGGTCGTGAACTGGAACTGACCGTCGACGGCGCCGACACCGGCCCCTTTATCCACAACACCGCCTTCAAGGCCGCGACCCTCGTGCTCGACGCGATCGGCCACCCATTCGGGCTCCGGCTGCACCTCGTCAAGCGGATCCCGGTGCAAGCCGGCCTTGGTGGTGGGTCGAGCGATGGTGCCGCGGCCCTGCTGGCGGTCAACCAGCTCGCCGGGAATGCGGTTCCCCGCCACGAGCTGCTCCAGTTCGCCGCCCGGCTCGGCAGCGATGTCGCGTTTTTCGTCGCGCAGGCCCCGCTGGCACTCGGCTGGGGCCACGGCGAACGGCTCCTCCGGCTGCCCCCGCTGCCACAGGCACCGGCCCTCCTCCTCACACCACCGGTGGGGGTCAGCACCGCCGAGGCGTATGGCTGGGTCTCGGCGGCGCGGAAGCACGATGGTCGGCGCGGCGCGCTCGCCCTGGACCTCGATGCCCTGTCGTCGTGGGGGAGCATCGGCCGGATGGCGGGGAATGACTTTGAGTCGGTGGTCTTCGCCCGACTGCCGGCGGTGCGGGCGGCGTTCGAGGCGTTGTGCACCACGCATCCGCTGGTATGCCGGATGACCGGATCGGGGTCGACACTGTTCGCGATCTACCGCTCGGTGCGCGATCGCGACGACGCGGTGGCGATGCTCGGCCGGAAGCACGGTGTGCTTCGACCGGTGATGACCATGGCGACGCCCCCCGCTTATCCTTGAGCCGGTCGTACCCCTGCCGCACGCATCTCTTCGAGGTCCCGCAACGTGAGTGACATCGCCGTAACGTTCGCCATCGTCGCGGCCGTCATTGTCCTGTTCGTCTGGAACCGGATCCCGGTGGCGATCGTGGCACTCGGTACGCCGCTCGCGCTGTATTTCGCCGGCGTGCTCGACGTGCAGGAAACACTCGAGGGTCTCGGCGATCCGGTCGTGATCTTCGTCGCCTCCCTCTTCGTGGTGAGCACCGGCCTCGAGTCGGCCGGCATTACAACCTGGGCCGGCCAGCTCCTGGTGGAGAAAGCGGGCACCAGTCGCACGCGGCTTCTCGTCCTGATGATGCTGCTCGTCGCCGTCATGAGCGGGTTCATTGGGCTCATTGGCGCCACGGCGGCGCTGGTGCCGGTGGCCATCATCGCCGCCGTCCGACTGGGCCGTCCGCCGTCGCAGCTCCTCATTCCGCTCGCGTTCGGCTCGAGCGCCGGTGCGCTGCTCACACTCGCCGGCGGCACCGCCAACGTGATCATCTCCCGGACCGCGCAGGAGGCGGGCCTGCAGCCCTACGGGTTCTTCGAGTTCGCCATCGCGGGCATCCCCCTGATCATCGGCGTCATCGTCATCACCCTGCTCGTTGGGCAGCGCCTGCTGCCCGACCGCACCAGCAGCACGCTCCCCGTGGATTTCAGTGCCCACGCCCAGACGCTGGTCGAGCAATACCGACTCGACGACGGCACGCACCGACTCAAGGTGCGGAGCAGTTCCCCCTATGTTGGTGCGCCCCGCGACACCATCGACCTGCGCGACTACCCGGGCCTGAGTCTCATTTCGGTCCAGACCGGACACGCCGGCGGCCCCGCTGGGCGAGCCGCGCTGGCGGAGGGCGATCTGCTGCTGCTGCGCGGTGACGCCGAGGCGGCCGGACGTCTCGCCACCGACAAGCACCTCGCGGTCCGCTCAGAGGAGGATTCGGGCGGCGTGGCGGACACGCTGTTCAATCGCCAATCGGGCCTCGCCGAGGTGGTGATCCCGCCCCGCTCGAAGCTGATCGGCGAACCGATGTTCCCCGGCATGACGACCCCAGGCGGCGATTTGATGGTGCTCGCGGTGCAGCGTGGCGGCGCCGATCTCGGCCCGGGGCCGACGGCCCTGGCCCCGGGCGATCACCTGCTGCTCCAGGGCACCTGGAAAGCGCTTGATGAGCAGCTGGCCGACCCGCAGGTGCTGGTGGTCGATTCGCCCGAGGTCGTCCGCCGCCAGGCCGTAGCGCTCGGGCCCGGCGCCAGGCCGGCCATCGCCGTCCTGGTCCTGCTGGTGGCGCTCCTCGCCAGCGGCGTGGTGCCATCGGCGATTGCCGGGATGATCGGTGCCTGTGCGATGGTGCTCGCCGGTGTGCTCACCATACCGCAGGCGTACAAGGGCATCGACTGGACCACCTGCCTCCTGATCGGCGGGATGTTCCCCCTCTCGACCGCCATGACCAAGACGGGGGCGGCGGCCCTGATGGCGGATACGCTCCTCGGCATCGTCGGTGACGCAGGTCCCCGCGCACTGCTCGCCGGGCTGTTCGTGCTCACCGCGATTCTTGGCCAACTCATCAGCAACACCGCCACCACGATGCTCGTGGCCCCGGTGGCCCTCGCGGCGGCGGCCGAGCTGGGCATGTCCCAGCGCGCGGTGCTCATGAGCCTGGCGGTGTCGGCCGGCGCCTCATTCCTGACGCCAGTGGCGACGCCGTCGAACCTGATCGTCATGGCACCCGGAGGCTATCGCTTCGGTGACTATTGGAAGCTCGGTCTGCCGTGCATGGCGTGGTTCTTCGTCGTGGCGGTTTTCCTGGTGCCGATGTACTGGCGGTTATGAGACCGTGACGCACCGTGGGCCTTGCGGACCGAGACGGATCGCGGGATAGTTACCGTCCGCCTTTGGTCCGAAGTTCCCGGAAGCAGGTGTTGAACGCCACCGCGGAGAGGTATGCCTAGCACGAACGCTGCTGAGACTTCCATCGCATCGACGCCGGCGGCAGGCATTCCCGAGCCCGTGCTCGTGGTGCTGCGGGGCATCGGTCAGGTGTTCTTCCAGGAAAATGCGCTCACGGGCGCCTTGTTCGTCACGGGTATCGCAGTCAGCGCTCCCGTAATGGCCCTCGGCGCGCTGGCGGGCGCGGCGATCGGCACCGCGACGGCCTGGCAGCTCAAGTTCGACAAGGCAGAGACGACCGCAGGAATCTACGGCTTCAACTCCGCCCTGGTCGGGATCGCCACGTTCTTTTTCTTCCAGCCGGCGCTGGTCAGCGTCGGGCTGATGGTGGTGGGCTGTATCGCAGCCGCGCTGCTCACCCGGCTGATGCGGCGTCAGGTGCCGTTCCCCACGTATACGACTCCCTTCATTGTCACCACCTGGGTCATTTTCTTCATTGGGCGGGCGTTGAGCGCCGCCGGGACTGATCCTGCTGCGGGGCTCCTGGTGCCGAACCTCCCGGTACATCCGTTCCTGGAGGCCACGGCCCACGGCATCGGCCAGGTGATGTTCCAGGGCAGCGTGTGGACCGGGATCCTCTTCCTGGCCGGCATCTTCATCAGTGACCGGAAGCACGCCGCGTGGGTGCTGGCGGGCGCGGTGCTCGGCATGCTCGTCGCCAGCTATCACCTGGCGGCCGGGGCGAGGGGCCTCGACCCGGAGCGCCTCATTGAACGCGCGCAGTTCGAGAACATCGCGCTCGGCCTGTACGGGTACAACGCGACCCTGACCGCCGTGGCCCTCTCCCTCTGGCGGAAGTCGCTCATTCCACCCCTGCTCGGAATCCTGCTCTCCGTGCCGATGACGGAGTTCGTGCCATTGCTGGGCTTGCCGGCCCTCACCGCCCCG